>JAITOZ010000065.1 GCA_031289675.1 Planctomycetaceae bacterium | reverse complement strand
GATTGACCGAATTTCGATTAACACCGGCGAGTTCTGCCGCCGTTCGGGCTGTTACGCCAGCAACAAAAAACTCGAGCAACTTTTGTGACTGTCCCAAAGAGAGACGAGAACCCTTGATTTTCATATCCTAAAGCATATTACACCCGCCTGTGCTAAGCTATTATCTATGCCAGCCCCTTATTTTATCGTATCAGTTGCCGCTCCGACAGCGCATCGGCAAGCATTTCTGTATTCGCAAAACGTATATCGCTTCCGGTAACGATGCCGCGTGCAAGCCGCGTGATATTCGGTTTATTCGCCAGAGACTCTAATTGCCGGATAATGTAATAGGCAGTTTGATCGCCCTCGACCGTCGGATTCGTGCCCATAATGACTTCGCCGAACGTTCCCGTTTTAATTCGCTTGAACAAAGCAGCGATGGTCAACTGGTCGGGCGTAATTTTTTCAAGCGGCGAAAGCCTGCCGAGCAAAACGTGATACAAGCCGTCAAACTTACCGGTTTGTTCGAGGCGGAGAATGTCCTGGGGCTCTTCGACCACGCAAAGAGTATTCCGGCTGCGGTTCGGATTTTTACAAATGCTGCATAACTCGTCTTCGGAAAGATTATAACATTCTTTGCAGTACCGGACGTTCTCCTTAACGGCACGAATGGAATCCGCCAACGCCAATGCTTCGGCTTTGTCCGCTTTTAATAAATGATAAGCGATACGTTCTGCCGATTTTTTGCCTAAACCGGGCAGTTTTCCGAACTCGCTTATCATCTGTAATACAGATTCGGTTAACTCCGTCATTTTTGAAAAATCCGTTCTGTTACAGCACCCCCTTTTACTTCGGCATAATTTTGCCGAGTGTTTCCGTCAAACTGCTGATGTCAATTCCCTCGGTAAGACCGTGCATTGATTCAGCCTGTTTGCTTCGAGACTCTTCGACAGCGTCATTGACGGCATCGACAACGAGTTCTTCAAGCAATTCGGCATCGCCTTGCTGAAAGACGGCGGGGTCGATTTTACAGGAGACGACTTCCTGCAAACCGTTGACGGTAACGGTAACAAGTCCGCCGGCAGCAGAACCTTCGACGCGGACATCTTTGAGTTTTTCACTCATTTCCCGCATCTTTCCGCCAAATTCGTTTGCTTGTTTGACGAGAGAACCGAGTTCAAATATCTTTCCGAACATTTTGGAATAGTTTAGGGTTGCCTTACCGGACACATTGTACAGCAAGCGCATTGTATAGTAAATCGGCGGAGTCTGTCAAGAGCAGCGTACGCCCGCTACCCCGCTGCTCTGCCGGCAACGACCAAATTGATTTCCGCCAATTTATCGACGCGGTCGAACTGCTTGGCAACTTCTGGTGCGTGCGTTACAAGAATCAACGCAACACTTTCCTCCTTGCAAGTATTACGCAACATATCAATAACCTGCTGCTGATTGCCGACATCAACGTTCGCCGTAGGTTCGTCCGCCAAAACCAATTTCGGCTTGTTCGCCAACGCTCTGGCTACCGAAACCCGCTGCTGCTCGCCGACGGACAACTGCGCCGGTTTATGATGCAAACGGTGTCCCAAACCGACCTTGTCCAACAGGTCTTTGGCGCGGTGCCGGTCGCTGCGTCCTCCGGCAAACGTCATTCCAATCATCACATTCTCCAACGCCGTAAAACCTTGAAGAAGATTAAACGTCTGAAAAACATAACCGATGCGTCTCGCACGGAATTGGTCCCGTTCGGCTTCGGTCAATATCGGCGTATCCCAGCCGTCTATGAGAACGTGTCCCGATGTCGGACGCAGGATACCGGCAATGATATGAAGCAGCGTTGTTTTACCGCAGCCGCTCGCACCGACAACGACAACTTGTTCGCCGGCATCAACCGCCCATTTCGGCACATCAAGTATCGGCAAATCTTCGCCGCTGGGTAACAAATACGATTTTTTCAGGTTCTTGATTTCAAGCATTAGTCTGCTGACCGTTGACGGATATAGTAAGCCGGAAATATGTGTTGCAGGATAATGTTGCAAACAACTCGTTAATAGTCTATAATACGGCAGGAATGATGTAAAGAGGGGGGGAGACACATCCCGCCCCTTTGCTCTGTCCGCTCGGTTTATTTGACATTCACTAACATTTTAATCCTAACATAATGCGAATTGGTGTTCTTTGCAGCGGCGGTGATGCTCCCGGTATGAATCCCTGTCTGCGGTCGATTGTCCGTACCGCCTGTACTCTCGGCGATGAAGTCTATGGTGTCCAGCACGGATACGAAGGCATACTCAATGAAGAGTTTTATCCGGGCGAAAACGGTACGCCGGTGATGGGACTGCGGAGTGTTTCCGGTCTCTCAAAAATCGGCGGGACAATACTCCACAGCAGCCGAAGCAAACGGTTTCAAACGCCCGAAGGTGTAAAACAAGCGGCGAAAATATTGAAAAAATACGGCTTCGATGCGCTGATTCCCATCGGCGGAAACGGAACTCTCTCCGGTGCTATTGACCTTTGCAAGGAATGGGACGGACAAATTGTCGGACTTCCCGGTACTATCGACAACGATTTGACCGGCTCGGACTTCACCATCGGTTTTGCAACGGCGGTCGATACGGCGGTCGAATGTGTCGATAAACTGCGGGACACCGCCGGTTCACACGACTTAATGTTTTTTGTCGAAGTGATGGGCAGACACTGCGGCGACATTGCTTTGGCAACGGCAATCGCTTCCGGTGCTGAAATCGCTTTTATCCCTGAAGCCGAAGAACCGATTGACCGGATAGTAAAAAAACTAACGAAGATTAAGGCAACGGGGAAAAAATCCGTGTTGGCGATTGTTGCCGAAGGCGATGAACACGGCGGAGCGTTTGCCATTCAAAAAATGCTCAAAGATGCGGGGAATCCGTTCGACAGCCGGGCGGTGGTACTCGGACACGTGCTGCGGGGCGGTTCGCCGGTAGCGGCAGACCGAATTCTGGCTGCCGAACTGGGTAATTACGCTGTAAGTGCCTTAATACAGGGCGAGAACGGAAAAATGGCGGGAAAAATCGGCGGCGAACTCACGTTAACACCGCTCGAAGAATGTGTCAAAGAACACCGCCGTGTCAGCGGCGATATGCTGCGGCTCTTACAAATTGTCGCAAGTTAGTCCGTTGGATTATTTTGCATTGACTTTGCACTCCGGCAGAGCGGCTTTGAATTTTTCGACTCCCGCCGGAGTTACTTTTGTGTTAGTCACCGAAATCTCTTTGAGCGTCTTATAGCGGGACAGGACTTCAAGACCGGCATCGGTTAACCCCGTTCTGCCGAAATGAATCCATTGCAGATTTTTCAGCGGGGCAAGTTTCGCCGCTGCCGCATCCGTGATACTGCATTTGTCAATGTTGAGCCAGGTCAGTTTCTCTGCCGACTTGAATTCGGCAAACGCATCTAAACCGCTGTCCGTGACTGCCGTTGTATAAAGATTCAGCCGTTTCAGGTTCGGCAGCGTTTTCAATGCCGCAAGACCGGTGTTGCCTAATGATGTTTGACTCACGTCAATGTCCTGCAAAGACGGTATCGCTGCCAGCGTTTCCGCTGCTGTATCGGTAATTGCCGTATTGTTGCAGATACGGAGTTTCCGCAGTTTCGTCAGTTTTTTGAGCGGAGCGAGACCGGCATCGGTAATTTTCGTATGACCGAGTGTCAATTCGACCAGTTCGGGATTATTGGCAACGATTTTGACCAAATCGCTGTCCGTTGTCCAGGTGTTATCGAATTTCAGTTGCTTGATAACAACCGGTTCGGCAGCAGCGGCATTAACCGCAAACAAACACAGCACCAAAAGGGATTGTACGTAACGCATTGTTGACAATAAACAAAGGCTCTTGTCTAGCATCTCGTAGATTTTTTGGTAATTTTTTGACGATATTGAGTAGATTTTCATTTCGATGATTGAAACGGAATTCGGTCTCTTTTAAGTATAACAGAAACATTTGTGAGGCACAACCATTAAACTTGGCGAGCCGTCTTTTGGCAAAACTCCAAAAGGCTTCAATACCGTTGATATGACATTTTCCTCCGGCAAATTCATTTTCGTTATGATAAACCCGATAGTGATCGTAACCGTTCAAAATCAATCTGCCGCAGGCTTTCCAAGCGTCCATACGAATCGCCGAGCCGGTCAGGATTTGTTCTTGAATAATAGGCATCAGAGCCTCTTTGAAACAATGAGGAACAACTGTTACAAAAACCTTTCCCCCCGTTTCAATAATCCGAAAACAGGCGTTTTTCCCGCCGCTCCCCGACCGCGTTTGCCGCGAATTCTTTTTGCACCGAAATAGGACTCATCAAGTTCAAACACCCCGCTTTCCTGGAACGTTTGTTGAAAAATCCGTTCGCGAATCTCCGATAGTAGGACTCCACGGTATGTCGATGGACTCTAACGAGCACCGCCGCAGAGACCGCTGTGATGTCCTCACAAAAACACAATATTATTTTGTTGACCTTGTGGCTTCTTAACCTAATGTATTGCATAGACGTAGAGTATAATCGTCTACGAGATGACGGACAAGAGCCAAGATTTTTTGTGAATTTTCGCGTCTTTTGTAGTTAAAAATGAATTTTTCAAAGTTCCCTAAAGCCATTGAGCGACATCTTTTGCCCAATACGTCAGGATGATGTTTGCTCCGGCACGGGTCATGGCGGTCAACGATTCGAGAACGACTGCTTTTTCATCAATCCAGCCTTTTTCGGCAGTCGCTTTGACCATACTAAATTCGCCGGATACATTATAAGTTGCTATCGGAACTCCTTCAAAACGATCCCGAACCATGCGGACAATATCCAAATATGCCAGAGCCGGTTTGACGATGATAATGTCCGCTCCTTCATTGAGATCGAGTTGAACTTCCCGAACTGCTTGCGCGGCGGCTGCCGCCGGGTCCATTTGGTAAGAGCGTCGATTACCGAATTGCGGGGTACTTTGAGCGGCTTCTCTGAATGGTCCGTAAAATGAACTGGCGTACTTCGCAGCATAACTCATAATCGGAAGATGCGAAAAACCGTCACGATCCAAACCGCTTCGCAGCACTCGTACGATTCCGTCCATCATACTGCTCGGAGCAATCATATCGGCACCGGCTCGTGCGTGAATAAGTGCTTGGCGAACGAGATTTTCAAGCGTGGCATCGTTATCAACTTCGTAACCGCCGCTGTTCTTGGGAGTCAACACACCACAGTGACCGTGATCGGTGTATTCACAAAAACAAACATCCGTTATGAGCAATAATTTATTACCGACAGATTGTTTAACGGCACGAACGGCGCGGGCAATGATTCCGGCTTCGCTCATCGCGTCGCTGCCGATGGTGTCCTTTGTTTCAGGGATTCCGAACAGGATGATACCGCCGAGTCCGAGTGCGGCGGCTTGTTCGGCTTCTTTGATGAGTTCGTCGATAGAAAGTTGAAAATTACCCGGCATCGAAGCAATCGGTTGCCGAACTCCCTCACCGGGACGGACAAAAAGCGGAAGGATCAACCGTTCCGGTGAAAGTGTTGTTTCTTGAATCAATCGCCGTACCGCCGGTTCATCACGAAGCCGACGAAGTCTAATTGTCGGGAAAGAGGAATGAGGCATAAAAATGAATGTGTCAAAGGAGAAATTTCTGACCGCTTTTTTAGGACTGCGGTTTCGAATACTTGATATTCTATGATAAATTGACGTAAAAAAAAGATGTTAAGATAAAAAATCTTGGTATTGTTAAATTTTGATAGAAGGGCTATCATTTTCTATTGTTTGTCATTTTATTGTTATTTTTTGACTTTTCGATAGGAGCGGCAATGGATTGTCCGAAGTGCGGCAGCGAACATCACACGAAAGACGGAATCGTTCACGGACGGCAAAGGTATTGGTGCAAAGATTGCCGATACCATTACACCGTTGTTCAAAAGTCCAATGTCAAACCCGCCGAGACACACCGGTTAGCACAAAAGATGTATCTCGAAGGCATCGGCTTTCGGGGCATCGGACGAGTGCTGGGCATCAGTTACGGAACGGTTTTTCAATGGATTAAAAAAGCCGGCAAAGCCGCATCGCCGACCCCGCAAACGGAAGACGTTCAAGTGATGGAACTCGATGAAATG
>JAITOZ010000248.1 GCA_031289675.1 Planctomycetaceae bacterium | reverse complement strand
GTCCGAAACCCTTATTTTCCCCGGTACCCTTAATAGCACAGGTTCTCATTCATTGTTTCCCCTTATTTGTCAATTAAGGGAATAAGGGTAAGAGTTTGGAGACGCATTACTATTAAGGGGGCGGAAAATGAAGTAAGGGTTATGCAAGTTTTGTCCCGGTAGGACGAAAAACAGCACCCGACAAATTTTTTACGCACCCGCGGGGGAGGCTTAAGCCCCCGCTCTTGCCGTTTTACTGTTTTAGGGTAGAATAGCCCGACACAAAGCAGAGTCTGTTTTACACAGTGAGGTTTAGCGTGAAAAAGAACATTCATCCCAAATACGTGGAATGTAAAGTGCGGTGCGGCTGCGGAAATGAATTCGCAACCCGCGATACCAAGCCGGAATTAAAGGTTGATATTTGCAGTGCCTGCCATCCGTTTTATACGGGGAAGTTGAAATTCGTTGATGCTGCCGGACGCATCGAAAAGTTCAAAAACAAGTTCGCCGGCGCATCATACGGAGCGAAGAAGAAATAGACGAACCGGTCCGGCTTTTCCGTTTTCGGTTTCGTCTAATCCGTATCGCCTCATCGGCTTTGATAAACAATGGACATTCATTATCAATCCCGCTATCCGTTTCTCATCGGCATTGATTCGGACGGCTGTGCCTTCGATACGATGGAGTTGAAGCACAAAGAATGTTTTGTGCCGAACACCATCAAGTATTGGAATTTACAGGGTGTAAGCAAGTATGCCCGCGAGGCATTCGAGTTTGTCAATCTTTATTCCAAAAGCAGGGGAATCAATCGGTTCCCCGCTCTCATCGAGACGCTGACTTGGCTGCAAAAACGTCCCGAAGTTCGGCGGCGGGGTGTGAAAATTGACATTCCGCAATCGCTGATGGATTGGGTCGGACGGGAAACGAAACTCGGCAATCCGGCGTTGCAGGCGGAGGTTGAACGCAATCCCGAAGCAGGTTTGAAGCAAACGTTAGAATGGTCGCTTGCCGTCAATAAGACGGTGGATTATATCGTTGATAAAGGAGTGCCGCCGTTTCCGTTTGTCCGTGAATCGCTGGAAAAGATGAAAGGGAAAGCAGATGTACTGGTGGTGTCGGCGACACCTTTGGACGCTTTGGAGCGTGAGTGGAACGAGCAGCGTCTTTCGCAATATGTTTCGGTCATTTGCGGACAGGAACACGGCACGAAAAAAGAACATCTGGCAAAGGCACAAAGCATAGGCAATTACGGGGCAAACCGGATTTTGATGATTGGCGATGCTCCGGGCGATTACAAGGCGGCAGCGGCAAATAAGGCTTTGTTCTTTCCGATAAATCCCGGTGCAGAAGAAGCGAGTTGGCAGCGGCTCTGCGAAGAAGGATTGAATCAATTTTTCGGCGGAACGTTTGCTGGTGCATACCAGCAGGAGTTGCTTGATGACTTTAACCGGTACTTGCCGGAAAAGCCGCCGTGGAAAATTATCGAAGATTGACCGTTTGTGCCGTTTGATTTTGTGCCGTTTGACATTGTTTGCATCCATTGTTTTGCGGCGGCGGTTTGTATTCACATTCCCCCTTGAAAAATTACGAAAATAGGGAATAATACCGTTGTTCTGTGGTTGTTCGGCGGGCGCATAGCTCAGTTTGGTTAGAGCGCAGCCCTGATAAGGCTGAGGTCCTTGGTTCGAATCCAAGTGCGCCCATAGGAGCGGTTAGTGTTCATACCCACGTCCCCTTGTATTTCATTGCAACCCATTGCAGAGCAGTGACTTACATCTTGCCTGCTATTCCCGTATACAATCCCTGTTTCAACATATTTTCAGCGGGTTCCTGTGCGAATTCCTGTATTTTTCAGTAGGTTTTTCTGCCGCCCGCATTGCAGGAAAGAATGGTATCGGCTTCGGAGAGTATCCGTTCGGCAGTTTTAGCGGCACCGGCAAAGTATTATCCGTTCATTTTTAACTCCTGCTGTCCGTCTTTGCGCAGCCGCCAGCAGTCGGTTCCTGCTCTTTCGGCAATGTCTTCTAAAACGTCTAAAATCGTTTGTTCGTCCGGCGTGTTGCCGTTCCGCAAACTCGGTATGATTTCCAATACAATTTCGGAAAAATGCGATTCTTTACCAAGCCGCTCATTGCGGTTTAACAAACTCATTAAATAATACTTAATCCGCAACTCGATGGGTATATGGGACTTAAACGGTTTGTTCGGCGGCTGATAATAAACCTTTTTTATTTTATCGTAACTATAATTCTTGAGAAATTCTGTAATGTCCGTGTATTCTTTTGTCAGCATATCGAGAAAGCCGAGTTCCAACGCCTTGCCGATGATTTCGTTGTTAATCCGTTCTAACGTTGCGCCGCCTTCTTCGGCAATGATACCTTCCACCGTTTGAACGATAATATCTTTAATGTCAATGCCGAGGTTCCATTTTAACATCGTCCGCGGATTTTTTACTTTGCGGAAATTGATAATCAACTGTCCCGTCAAAACGGTAAAAGGGTGTTGCCGCTGATGATAATTACTGCTGCCGTTCTTTTGCGGCACCGCACCGACATATTCAAATCCGCAACTCTCCGCCGTATCAACAATCAAATGCCAAAACGCAGGGTCTTTATGGGCGAACACAAACGAAAGCCAGCGGTCATACTTTAAGACACGGAACATCTCCCTGATACTCTGGGCTATCAGTTGCTTGTATTCCTCTTTTGATTTATCACACCGACCGTCTTCGATTGCCTCTAATTGATAATCCTCATCGCTAACATCCAAATCAAGCCACGCATACCACATCGCCGACAAATCAAGATACTGAATATTTTTACCGTACGGCGGGTCAGTGTAAATGTAATCCACGCTCTCCGATTGGACAAACGGTAAATCCGTTGCCGTTCCTTTTATGATTTGAGCATTAGCAGCCGTACTTTCGGTGATAGTGTTTTTCATCTCTTTTTTTGCATTGAGTACCGCGTTATACCGCAGAAACAATAACGTCGGAATATCAATTTCATCCGGTCTTGGAGAGATCCGATAACGGTAATACATAAAGGCAGCGGCATTTCCGCCGCGATGGGAATTAGAGTGAAACGTTGAATTGTTCCGCGTAACAATTCCCGAAAACATTAACAGCAGCGACTTACGAACGTTTTCGTTTTTTATTTTGGAAATGATACGTTTCAACAAACCGAGTTGGGCGGTTTGTTTGCTGTTAAAAAGTTTATCTGTTGTTTTAACATCGGAACCTTTCGGCAGCGGTAATTTTTTAGGATGCGGATATTTTTCTAGTGCCGCTTTGATTTCCGTCCTTGTTTTCGGCTCTTTTTTAAGGTATTCTTGCTTGACGAACTCAAAACCGTCCTCAAAATCTTGCAAGTTGACCGGTGCGATAAGCGACTCCACTAAAAAATTTGCCAACGGATTGATGTCGATATGAATTCCTTTTCTTCCCAACATTAGTGATTCGATAACTGTTACACCGCTTCCGCCGTAAGGGTCAAGAACCGTATCACCCGGTTTGCTGTAATTTTTAATATATGCCTGAACGATGTCCCACGATTGCCTTGTAAAATATCCGTGTACGCCGAAGTGCCGCTGGGCGGCTTGCCGGCGGATGGGAATCGAATCCGGCAATAATTGACGGCAATAAGTTGAGTCGTTGAAAATGTTTTTATTGGCAATGGATTTTTCGGCGATAATCTGTCCAGTGCCGTAAAACCGTTCCGGTGCAAGATAACTTTTTAACTCATCGAAATACTGATCGGTTTCAGCTAAATGAAAGTGCAGCAACAATGTACGCTCTAAATCAGTTCGATACAAGGCAAATTCCAAACCGTTGCAAAGAACAAAATAGTTGCTGCGGATTTCCCGATGCGAAGCGTAGGAAAACGCTTGGTCGATGATTGATTCATCGTTAATATGTTTTTCGGGTGCTTTTGCTTCAATGACGCAAACGAAACTGTTGCCGATTTTCAAAACATAATCGGCATAATACGGCGTGGTCTGTTTCTTGCTGCCGGTCTGTATTTGAACGGTCTTTTCAAGAACGATATTTTCGGCAGAGTATCTGAGTCTTTTGACGAGCGGGTCAATGATGAACGAGCGGACGGCGGACTCTTTAAAAGAAGGGTCGTGAGCAATGGTATTGAAGTCGAGATTACCGAAGAAGGCGGAACGTGTCATCTTGCTTGTACGGTGTTAAGCAAGTTAACGTAACGAACCGTTGAAATAAAAACGGGCGGTATTGGAAGTCCGAGAGCAAAAACTTGCGATCTTAAATTGTCAAAGCCATTCTACGGCAGAGGAAAGAGAATTGCAAGAATCAGGCGGAGGTGTTTTCCGCCGTCTTTGAGCGTGTTAACAAACGCTCCGTCCGTTGTGAATTCCGTATCGCCTTGCGCTTTCTGAAACTTCTTGCGGACTTCGGCACTGCCGCTTAACTGGACTTTAACTTCTTCGGATAATGTGTCTATTAAGTTGCTGACGGTCTGATGCGATACAGTAATGCAGCCGAATTCTTTGAGTTGTTTGGCAGCGAGTTGGTAAGAAATTTTTGCGGCGGCAAACGCCATCAAACGCCGTGCGCCGCGGCTGTAACGGCTTTTTAATCCGAGAAGTTGTTCGACCGGAAACGAGCATCGTTTGCAATGCGGACAGCGGCAATGACGGCGGAAAGTCCGGGTGTGATTGCTGCTTGTTGTCAACGTTTTTGCCGTTGTTTCACGGACTTTCGTTTTTTTGCAATGGGGACATTGTTTTGCTTCGGCGGTTTTTTCGGCGGCGTTGATGCGTTCCTGGATTTTGGCTTAGGATTTCGGTGAGAAACTTTCTGCCGTGCAGAAAGAGAAAATCGTCCATATCGTCGAGGACGTGTCCGTATTCGGCGTTATTGCCAGCAGTATCGAGGTCGGCGAGCAGGGCTTGGAGTTTTTCGTGAAGCAGGGCTTCGGTGTCGTGTTTTGGGGTGATGCTGTTCATTGGACTGCCTTGCCGGTAAAAGGACTCGTTTCCGGCATTATAACAAATACCCGATAAAGTTTTACACCCCCCCTCTTGACTTCTTGACAAAACGGGACGATGTTCTCATAACATCCGTAGCGTTATTTTTATCGGCTACTCGAAAGAGAATACAAGGAGACTGCTCCTAATGAAAAACCGTTTTGTATTTATTGCCGGAATCGTTTTTTTAGCCGGTGCCGGTTTGTTTGGATTTTTGGCTGTGCGGAATTATTTCCTTTCCCAACCGGCAGTTCATCTGTTGGCGGCAGCACAGAAACAAATCTACGTCGGCGATGTTTTTCAAGGGCATACCGAAGGGGAAACACTGGTGTATAACCATTCCGATAAGCCTGTCATTATTTCGGATGTCATCACGAATTGCCGTTGTTCCGAAGTGTCGGTGTCCAGAGAACCCATTCTGCCCGGCGAAAAAACAACGGTAAAATGCCGATGGGACACGACAGGGCTGCGCGGGGATACAAGCAGTGAGTTTCTCCTGTTGTTTTACAAAGAGGGAGAAACGAAATTGTACTCTTTACCGATGAGTGTCCGGGGAAATATCCTGCCGAAATTCGATATTGTTCCCGACAAATTGGAATTTCTCAAAAAATCACCGCAGGTGCAAAAAACTTAAACTGGTTCCCCGGCAGAACGAAAAAATAAATATCAAGGAAGCCTATTGCACTTCCCCCGCCTATAAGGTAGAACGGAAAAATGATGAGGTTTCGGTTTCTTATGCCGGTGCGGGAAAAGACTTTGATTCCCTGCGAGCCGATGTAGAAATCCACACGGATTTTGCCGGCGACCCCGTTATAAAGGTTCCAGTACATTTTACCCCTTAACTCAAATGAGGTGTATTATGAAGAACAGACTTTTCTCTCACATGGCTGCCGCGGCGATGCTCTGCTTCGCCGTTACGCTTGCCTGTCTGGTGTGCGACGCTGTCATTACGGCAGCATGCCGCAAGGTACACGAAGAAGGGAAACAGAGGACACATAAAAAAACTCTGCGGTCTTCGCACCTTCGCAATTAAAAACAAAAAAGGGTTAGGGGACAACTCCAATGAAAAGAACCGCAGTCAGCGTTGTTCGGGATCGGGTTGTGCGGCAATTTGTAGTGTTGCTCGCTGGTTTGTTTTGCGCCGGTTGCGCCGCAGCGGATACGCTGTCAGAGGCGGTTGAGATTGAGCGGAAATGTGTAGAAAACCGTATGAAGATGCAGCAGTGGCACATTGTTTATACGACAAATCTTGTTGATAAAGAGAGACCCGTAAATGAAACTCCTCATATCGAAAGTTGGGCATTTCCCATTGAGGTTGAAACCTGGTATGACGGCAAACGCCACCGCAGGGATGATGTCTGTCTGAAAACACAAAAGGGCGAGATGCTGCCCCGACGGGATACTCTCTACTTTGACGGAGTAAAAGTTTGCCTCTACGCATCTGGAATTGATGAGATGGGGCGAAGACGTGTTCTGCATACTCAAAAACCGGAAGACCCCGTTCGTGCGGCAGGAAACTTTTTTGATGCCCGAACATTGGGGATGAATTTTGCGTTCTTTGATATTGAAATTCCTATTACGGACATTTTTACAAATACTAATCCTCATTTTGTCCGGCACAGCATTGCGGAAGAATCGCTTGACGGGGTTTTGTGTAAAAAAATTGCTTACACGTTAAAATACGATGCAGGCAGTGAAAAAGTCTCCTGTTGGTTTGCTGTTTCACAGGGGTACTCTGTCCGCCGTTTTGAAGGAGAAGTGGGAGACGGGCTTGCTTTCATTCAGGGAAATACGCAGGTTAAGGAGTATAAAAATTCCGGCATCTGGTATCCGTATCATTTTGAATATCAACAGCGGGATGCGAAGGGAGACATATCCGTTTCCCAAGATGTAAA
The DNA here is from genome assembly GCA_031289675.1 of Planctomycetaceae bacterium. GTDB lineage: Bacteria > Planctomycetota > Planctomycetia > Pirellulales > Thermoguttaceae > WRKP01. The sequence goes on along the minus strand of JAITOZ010000248.1, from coordinate 11,603 downwards.
AGTTGACATCGTTTCCTTGAACGAACCGTTAGATGATTACTTCTTCTCCCTCAAATCGCTTAATCCTCCTCCCGGCACGATGTTTTCCGACCCGGATAATTCCGGTCAGGGCAATTTTTATTGGAACGGCGAAGAAGTTGTTTCAGAAGGAGCATTAGGACATCAATTTCAGGCAGAAAATCATAATGATAATAATGACGGAGGCGCAAAATGGTATCTCCTCATTGCTCTCAATCTGTTGGTTATCGGATTGTATTGCCTTTATTTCTATTACACCAAAAACAAATAGTCCGCCGGCTTTGCTTCTATCCGGTGTCAGGCTTGCAGGTATCAGGCTTGTACGGCGGGCAGAATTGTACGTGTGAAAACACTATGCCGAAATTGGATTGACAAGGGGCGAAGAAAAACGGAAAATATATCATACATATAAAAGCCGTTGTAACGGTATCGTCTTCAAAAATTGATGGATAAACTTAATCAGGAAAAGGAGCATTTGCTCGAAATCGCATCCCGTCCCCTCGTGCCGCGTGCATTGGGGTACATCAGGATGACCGGTCCCGGTCTGCTGCAAAGCGCAATGACACTCGGAGCAGGCAGTGCCGCCGCATCCGTTGTTGCCGGTGCCTCTTTCGGCTACAAACTCCTCTGGGTACAGCCGATAGCAATGTTTCTCGGCGTGATGATGTTCGCCGCCCTGTCTAATGTCGTTCTGACAACGCAGGAACGCCCTTATTGGGGCTTTATGCGGGAAACCGGCAAGATATGGAAGCCGTTCGCCGCCCTGATATTTCTCTGGGGACTCGGCAGCATTATGTCTTCCGTCATCTGGCATTTTCCGCAGTACGGTCTCGCTGCCGGTGCCGCACGGAGTATGGTCGAACAATTTGCCCCGAATATGACATTGGCTAAAAGCGGTATCTACACAACAGCGGGTTACGCTGTCAGTTACGCTGCCGGTCTGCTGATTTTGTGCATCAATATCGTTGTCGTTTTCAACTACGGACGCGGCGGAGTCGGAATCCGAATCTATGAATGGTTCCTGCGCTGTATGATTGCGCTCGTGTTCTTAACGTTCCTGCTGGTTGTCGTTATCAACTTCCATAAGATTCAGTGGCTCGAAATGTTCCGCGGCTTCACCGGTTTTTATGCCAAAGAAATCTTATACGATAAATACGACCCGAAAACGATTACGACCGTTCTTGGAATGTTGGGGGCGGCAGTCGGTATCAATATGACGTTTATGTATCCGTATTCGCTTCTGAAAAAAGGCTGGGGAAAGGAACATAAGACGCTGGCAAAATGGGACTTGGGACTGACAATGTTCCTTCCGTTCGTCATTGTAACATCGCTTGTGATGATCGGCTTAACGGTTTCCGGCATTTATGACGGCACGGACATTGTGAACAGCGGTATTAAACCGCTGGATGCCGCAAAGGCACTGCACACGGATTGGATTTCACCGCATACGGCAACGCTGATATTTTGCGGCGGTTTGTTTGGAATGACTTGCGGGGCAATTAGTACGCATATGACGTGCTGCGGTTTTACGATGTGTGAAATGCTCGGCTTAGAACCGACGACATGGCGGTTCCGGTTGTTTGCTTTAACGCCGGTCATCGGCTTTTTCGGCGTGGCGGTGAATTTGCCGTTTTGGTTTCCGGTGGCGGCATCGGCGGTCTGTTTTACAATGCTGCCGATAGCATACATAACATTCCTGTTGATGAACAATCGGCGTTCGTACATCGGTGCTGCGGTCGGCAAGGGTTTCAGCCGCTGGTTATTTAATGCGGTATTAGTCATTGCTTTGATAGCGGCGACGATAGGAGCGGGCATTGCTTTGAAAACGCGTGTCTATGATGAATTAAAAAAGCATCTGACACCGGACAAGCCCGCCGTAACGATGCGGCTTAATGAATTGAAGAATTAATTATCAGTCAGCCTGCTTGCGTTTTAGCCTCCCGCAGGGATGACTTCTGTATTGTTGCAGCCCCGGTAGGGCAACATCAGTAGCCTGTCCCGGTCGGTTCTTGACGCTGGCAGTGTTTTCTGCGACAATGAGCCGGTTGTCGTGTTCTATTCCCGTTTCTCCCTATATGCTTGACCGCAAATTTATTCTCGAAAATACCCAAGCCATTAAAGTGAATTGCCGTAACCGGCACGTTACGGCAGATGTGGACGGCTTCGCCGCACTCGAAACGAAACGTAAATCGCTGCAACAGGAGTTAGAACACCTGCAAACCGAAGCCAATACCGTTTCCAAATCTATCGGACTGGCAAAATCACCGGAAGAGCGGGAAACAAAAAAAGAAGAAGGACGTTTGCTGCGTGAAAAAACTGCCGGTATCCGAATAAAATTGGACGCTATCGAAGTTGAAGCAGACCAAATACAACGTTCGATTCCTAATATGGCACATCCCGATGCACCTATCGGAGCGGATGACGCTTCCAATTTGCGGCGGTCGCTCGGCAAAACTCCTATTCCAACTTATGATTTCAAGCCGCTCGACCACGTTGTTCTCGGTGAAAAACTGGATTTAATTGACTTTGAAGCCGGGGCAAGAGTTGCCGGAGCGGGCTTTTATTTTCTCAAAAACGAAGCCGTCCTGTTGGAACTTGCCTTACAGCGTTATGCTGTTGAGGTTCTGCAAAAAGCCGGTTTTACGCTTACGACAACGCCGGACTTAGCACGAAATGACGTGTTGCAGGGAACCGGTTATATTCCGCGCGGTCCTGAAACGCAGATTTACAGCATTGACGGCACCGATTTAAGTCTTGTGGCAACGGCAGAGATTCCGTTGGGAGGGCTTTTGGCAGGGCAGACGGTCGATGCCGAACGGCTTCCGCTCCGGTTTTGCGGCATTTCTCATTGTTTCCGAACGGAAGCCGGTGCTGCCGGTCGGGCTTCACGGGGGCTTTACCGCGTCCATCAATTCACGAAGGTTGAAATGTTCGCTTTCACGCTGCCGGAACAAAGCGAGGCGATGCACAACGAAATGCTCGCTCTGGAATGTCAGATTTTCGACGGCTTGAAAATTCCGTATCAGGTCGTTGATACGGCAACGGGCGACCTGGGCGGACCGGCATACCGGAAATTTGACCTTGAGGCGTGGATGCCGGGCCGCGGTGAATCGGGAGAGTACGGCGAGGTTACCAGTACATCGAATTGTACGGACTATCAAGCCCGCCGGCTTAATGCCCGCTACAAAATTAAGGGGGAAAAGGGGACGAAGTTTCTGCACACGCTCAATGGGACGGCAATCGCTATCAGCCGGGCTTTGGTGGCGATATTTGAACTCTACCAGCAAAAAGACGGCTCGATTCTCATTCCCGAAGCGTTGAGATCGTTTGCCGGTAAAGAGGTGATTGCGTCTGTTTGATTATGTTACGAAAAAACGATAGAGGCTGGAGCGTGTTGACGTTAAAAATCGGCAGACTATTGAATGAATATCGAAAAGCCGCCCTTTAAGGGAGCGAAAACCCGTTACTAAATAACCGTTTCTCTTTTGCCGCAGATAATTTGCCGCAAACAAACAACGGCATTGCTCTTGTCCCGTTTTCGGAAAATCGTTATTCTGCCGGTATGCAAATTAATATGAAAGCCGACCTGATCGCCCCCGAAATTTCGGTTGTTGCGCCGGTCTTTAACGAAGCCGAAGGTATCAAAACCTTTGCCGAAACAGTCATTGCCGTTCTCGAACAGACGACCGATTCGTGGGAACTCGTTCTCGTGGACGACGGCAGTTCCGACGGTTCGTGGGAAATCTTACGTTCCTTACACGATAAAAATCAGCGTATCAAAATACTGCGGCTTTCCCGAAACTTCGGCAATCAGGCAGCAATTTCTGCCGGATTGAAACGCGCACAGGGGAGTGCCGTCATTACAATGGATTCCGATTTGCAGCATCCGCCGGAATTGATTCCGCAAATGGTTCAACTTTGGAAAAGCGGCTTTCAGAGCATCTATACTATCCGAACTTATAGCGAAGAGACCGGCTTTCTCAAGCAGTTCACTTCATCGGCATTTGCCAAAGCAATGAATTTTTTTTCTACAACTTCAATGCCGGAAGGAATGTCGGATTACCGGCTGCTGGATAGGAAAATTGTCGATTCTCTCAATGCAATGGGGGAAAATGCCCGATTCGTGAGGGCAATGGTTTCCTGGCTCGGCTTCCGGCAAGCCGGTCTTCCGTTCACGACAAAGCCGAGAGTTGCCGGCACGACAAAGTTTTCGGTTGTCAAATTGCTACGCCTTTCGCTCGACGGCATTACAAGTTTTTCGGTAATGCCGCTTCGCTGGATAACCTGCTGCGGTTTGATTGTTGCGGCGATGAGTTTATTCTATGCCGGTTATGTTTTATGCGAAGTGATTGCAACGGGAATTACTACGCCGGGCTGGTCCACGCTGGTTGTTGCCGTTTTGTTTCTCGGCGGAATACAACTAACGGCACTGGGCATTGTCGGTGAATACGTTGGGCGGATTTATATGGAGACAAAACACCGCCCCCTCTTTGTCGTGGAGGAACAACTCGGCTTTGAAGCGGACACGTTATCGGTCTTCGATGTCAAAGCAGCGTAGAACCTCCGTGAACGGGAGCCGAAAGTTTTCACGCATCGGTTATAAACTCGGCACTTACGATGCAAACACTGACTATGCAAACACTTTTTCAGCAAAATCCGAATCGGCTCTTTTTCATTACGGCAGCGGTCTACTGTGTGCTTTGGTTTCTGCTCCCCTTGCTGGTGCAGAAAAATCTCCGTCCCGATTCCGTTGAACAATTTTTCATCGGCAAAGAATGGAGTGTCAGCACGACCAAGCATCCGACACTGCCCGCCGCTCTATTGGAAACCGCCTTTTTCCTCACCGGCAATGTTCCTGAATGTACCTATCTCGTTTCCGCTCTTGCCGTATTCGTGATGCTTTGGTCGATTTGGCAGGTCAGCAAAGTATTTTTGCCGCCGCATCTTGCCCTTCTTGCCGTGTTTGCCGGCTGTAATTACCGCTGCCTGAACATCGGCAGCACCTATTTTCATAACAGCGTCGGCATTCTGCCCTTTTGGACATTGACCGTGCTGTTCTTTTATCACGCCCTCAAAACCGGTCAATACCGATACTGGATTCTCGCCGGCATTACAACAGGCTGCGGCTTGCAGTGCAAATATCCGATGATACTTTTGGCAGCAGTATGTTTTCTCTTCGTCCTTACTTTCAAGGAAACCCGCAAAAAATACCGGACGAAACTTTGCCTGACAACATTGATTGCTTTCCTGATTTTCTTTCCGCATATTTTGTGGAATTTCCAACACGGTTTTCCTACGCTGGATTATCTCGCAAAGAGCGGCAAAACGGCAGATATGTCGATTGCCGGACACCTGATTAATCCCGCCGCTTTTCTGGCTTCACAATTTGCTTTGCTCCTGCCGGTGTTGTTGAGCGTTTATCCGGTACTGCACTTCAAGCGGAAACAGGAACTTAATGCGCCCGCCGCTCATAATAAAACCGGCAGGCAAAATTGGGAACATTGGTTTTTGGCATTCATCGTAATTGTACCGGTACTGCTGCAAATTGCGCAATGTGTTTATTCCGGTCATAAAATGCGTGCCGGTTTGGGAACGCATCTCTGGCTCTTTTTTGTACCGTGCCTTTTGTATTATTTGCCGGCAACATCGGAAACATTCAAACTCCGCCGGGCTTTTTGCAATACGGCAATCATCGCCGTGATGACTGCCGCTATTTTTGCCGGTTATTGGCTTGTGCAGCCTTTCGTTTCCAAAGGTACGAACGACACGCTTTTCCCCGGTCGGCAACTTGCGGAAAAGGTCGAGCGAATTTGGCACGAAAAGTTTGACGTTCCGATTCCCTACGCAACCGGTGAGTGGCTGCTTGCCGGTAATGTTGCGTTGTATGGAAAAGACCGCCCTTCGGTTTTGGCGTTCGGAGGGAACAGTTATTTCGGTACAAAGATGAGAAACATTACTCCCTGGACAGAGCCGAAGGATGTTCGGGAAAACGGCGGCGTGATTTTGTGGCAAATTTCCGATGAACAGAATCCGGTGCCGGAAGATTTGTACAGCGATTATCCCGATGCTGAAGTGTTAATGCCGTTTGAAATTTATCCGCAAACGAGGGCAAAGAAGCCGCCCGTCAAAATCGGCATTGCTCTTGTATCGCCGAAATGAAATAACCGCAAGTTTAACGTCATCTGGTTGCGGTTAGACGGCTTGCGTAAAGTCCCCTTGTGTCTCACGTTATCCGCAAAGTCTCTCAGAAACGACATTTTAACGCGAACCGCACGAAAGTTACGAAAAACGCGGAAGTTTTTATTGAAAAGTTTTTATTGGAAATTCCGCCTGTTCCGTTATTCAGCGTTTTCCGCGTTGAAAAAACGGTTACGGAACGGGTCTGCTTGGCAGATAACCAGCCCTGTGTCTATTGACAGCGGCAGGGGAAAAACGATAATGGTAACAGTATTGCGGTGTCAATAAATTACCGTTACACTAATGCACATTATTCTTTTTGAAGACCAGCAGACAACGCAGTTATTTCCGGCAACCATTGCCCGTCCGGAGTTTGCCCTTAATACCGGCACGTACCAACTCATTGACCTTGCCCGCCGGTTCGCCGGCAATGTCGAAGTCATTGTCCGTCCCTATCTTAAAGAAATTGTCAAACTCGATTATCCGAATCTTTGGACACACGAAAACGGCAAACGAGACGAAACGCTCCTCATTCTCAATGCGCGGGTTGTACCGCACATTGATATTTTTACTCTTCTGCAAAATTATGTTAAACAAGGGGTCAGCGGTGTTATCACTGCGCCGTCAGGGATTGCCTGCGCCTTGTTTTGCGGCGAAAATCCGCTGCCCGCCGGTGCTGTCGGGGCTTCGCAGTTGCTCGGTATTATTAACGATGCTCATCTGCCGCCGCTCAACATTTCCGTTCCGATGTTCGAGTATGCACACGACATTGTCCGCCACCAACTCCGTATTATGAATGATAACCTGAACGACCGGCTGCGCAGCGGTTCGTATCGGGAAATTGCTGACGGAGTTTTTACCGCCGCCGAAGGGAATGCGCCGGGAGCGTATTGTGTTACGGACACGTCAAAAGGACCTATCATCTTTGAGAAGGGAGTTGATGTAGGTCCGTTTTGTTACTTCCGCGGTCCGGTGTATGTCGGTCAAAATGCCCGAATCAACGGATATACCGCCCTGAAAGATGCCGTTACGCTCGGCAATACGGCGAAGGTCGGCGGCGAAGTCGAAGGTTCTGTCATCGAATCATACTCGAACAAACAGCATCACGGCTTTTTGGGACACAGTTATCTCGGCAGTTGGATAAACCTCGGTGCCGGTACGAGTAACAGCGACCTGAAAAACACGTACGGCGAAGTCATTATGGATTACAATCGGGCGAAAGTGAAAACAGGAATGCAGTTTGTCGGCAGTATCATCGGCGATTACGCTAAAACGGCAATCAATACGAGTATCTTTACGGGCAAAACGATTGGAGCGTGCAGTATGCTTTACGGTTTTATTACGACCAATGTTCCGAGTTTTGCCAACTATGCCCGAACGTTCGGTCAGGTTACGGAGGTCGGTCTTGACACGTTGGTGCAAACGCAGGCTAGGATGTTTTCCCGGCGGAACGTTGAGCAGCGTCCGTGCGATATTCAACTCTTGCGGAACATTTATGAAATGACCCGCAGCGAACGTCAACTGGCGAACGAACCGCTGCAATTGTAGCGGAGTGACTGCGGGATGGACAAATTGATTGGCAATGATACCGGAGCCGATTTGAATTTGTCCCTGAAAACGTTGAGCAATATGATGAGCAACATATTTTTTCAATCGGCGTTCGTCTCCCCGGAATAAAAACCAGTTCGTTTTCCCGCCAATACAAAACGGTCAACAAAGGGGGCGGTTTCTGTTATACTAACACGTTCCCTTAACCGTTTGCAATGATGCTGCCTGTTGTTAGTAATACCGAAATTGCTCCGAATATTTTTGAAATCGTCATCGAAAATCCGCTGTTGGCAAAAAAAGCCGAAGCGGGACACTTTGTCATCGTAATGACGCAGCCCGATGCCGAACGGATACCGCTGACAATTGCCGACTTTGATGCCGATGCCGGGACAATCACAATGATAGCGGCAGCGTGCGGAACGTCCACAAAAAAACTTGCCGCCCTCAAAGCCGGTCAATCGCTCTACGCAATGATTGGTCCGCTCGGACATCCCAGCGAAATGCTCCATTACGGCACCGTTGTTCTCGTTGCCGGAGGAGTCGGGACTGCCCCCGTCTATCCGATAGCACGTGCGCTGCACAACTTCGGCAATCACGTTATCACGATACAGGGTTCACGCAGCGAAGAATTACTGTTTTGGCGTGAAAAAACGGCGGCGGTTTCACACGAACATATCATTACAACCGATGACGGCTCGGCAGGCATCAAGGCTCTCGTTACCGAACCGCTGCGGGATATTCTCGAAAAGCGAAAAAGCGAAATCGGCTGTGTTTATATGATTGGTCCCGCCGTGATGATGAAGTTTTGTGCGAAAACGGTCATTCCGTTCGGCGTGAAGGCACTGGCAAGTTTGAACAGCATTATGATTGACGGGACAGGAATGTGCGGCTGCTGCCGGGTCAGGGTCGGCAGCGAAACGAAATTTACGTGTGTTGACGGACCGGAATTTGACGCTTCGCTTGTCGATTGGGACATTCTTCTCGCAAGGCAAAAAATGTATTGCGAGGAAGAACTGTGTTCGCTCAAACACTATCTTGCCTCACAGGAATAACCGCTTGATTGCGGCGATGTTGACCATAAAGAATCATTCTGATAGAATAAGGGGCAGGCTTATAATGCCCTAACCATCATTATCGAAAGGAATATACAATGGCACGACCTGTAACATTGACGACCGGACAGTGGGCTGACTTGAAACTTGCCGAACTCGCCCCCAAAGCGAAAGGTTTCGGCTACGAGGGACTCGAACTCGCCTGCTGGGGCGAACTCTTCGATGTCCATAAGGCAGTTACCGAAAGCGATTACTGCGCAAAACGCAGAGAAATTCTCGACAAAAGCGGTCTCGGCTGCTGGGCTTTACAAGCCCACCTCGTTGGACAATGCGTCCTCGACAAAATTGATGAGCGGCATAAAGGTTTCTGTCCCGGTTACGTTTGGGGAGACGGCAGCCCGGACGGAGTCAACAAGCGAGCCGCCGAGGAGATGAAAGACACCGCCCGTGCCGCTCAAAAAATGGGATGCAGCGTTGTTACCGGTTTTACCGGTTCGAGCATTTGGGCGTACCTTTATTCTTTCCCGCCGGTTTCACAGGCAACCCTTGACGGCGGCTTCAAACTTCTTGCCGAACGCTGGAATCCGATTCTCGATGTGTTCGGCGAGTGCGGGGTCAAGTTCGCTCTCGAAGTCCATCCGACGGAAATTGCGTTCGACTATTACAGTGCCGAAACGGCTCTTGATGCCGTAAAGTACCGACCGGAATTCGGCTTTAATTTTGACCCGTCTCACCTGATTTGGCAGGGTGTTGACCCTGTCGAATTTCTCTATCGTTTCAAAGACCGGATTTACCACGTCCATATGAAAGATGCGATAGTCAATCTCAACGGTAAGACCGGCATTTTGGCATCGCACCTGAATTTCGGCGATTACCGGCGCGGCTGGGACTTCCGTTCGTTGGGACACGGCGGTGTCAATTTCGAGGAGATTATTCGGGCATTGAACCACATCGGCTACAACGGTCCGCTTTCTGTCGAGTGGGAAGATATGGGAATGGAGCGAGAATTCGGTGCAACGGAAGCCGCTGCGTTCGTCAAAAAAATCAACTTCTCGCCGAGCAATATCGCCTTTGACGGTGCTTTCGATAAGGATAACCGATAGAGCAAAGCATACTCAATTTTCTGCGAAGTAACGAATCGCAACCCGTTTGGGTTGCGATTTTGCTTGCGCTTCGTTGCGCAGGCGGGGTGTACCGGTTTTCTCGCCCATATTGTGATGGCAACCCTGATATGTGTCACAATGCTGCCGTATCAGCCATACCGCTGCGGTAATTCTGCTTACCCGGCAATAGTATTTTTGCCGTTGTCTCCTTATAAAATACTAATTTTCCATATTACCGCTTAATGGGAATTCATATTCCCAATATTTTTGGCATTTGATTGTCGATACGGCAGAGACTTGCGCATTGTCAGGTCTTGCCGCTGCGTGAAACTGACGGCCGCTAACGTCACACCAATTCCCGCCACAGCCTGCGTGCGGCGAAAAATCAGTTCGCTAATCATTGATTGATAATCCTCGATATTGAGTTATTTTCTTGTCAATTTTACAGCACTTTCGTCTGCCCCGGTACGGCAATCGGATAGCCGCCGTTGGTATCCGGCATTATCGGCGCATCGCCGTCAAACGACAGTTTGTCAAGGTTCGGTGCCAGTTCAATGTTGGAAGCCAACGCCTCGTCCCAAGTAATCCGCTGACCGGATTCCGCCGCCATTCTGCCGAGAATACCCGTCATCGCCGCATAACAGCAACGCTCCGCTTCATTCACCGGCTTGTCATTGCGGATGGCATCAAACAAAATATCGTGTTCGACAACATATTGGTCCCGCGGCGAACCGGGATGCTGCCAAATAATATTCTCCTTCACCTGATTGAACCCTTTGTAAATCTTCGGCGATTTGACTCCCTCGCCGAGAACCGCACAGCCGGTTGCACCGTGAATTGTCGATTGGAAACAACCCCAAGTGCTTGCCTGATGCCGTCCTTGTGCGAACAGCCGTGTGCCGTCGGCAAAGGTGTATTCAACAGCGTAATGGTCGAACAGTTGGTCTTTTTCTTTGCGGACAGCCCGACCGCCCTGACCTTGTGCCGCCGCAGGCCACCCTCCCTTTGCCCAACAGCACACATCAAGATTATGAATGAGCCAATCAAGGAGAAACGAACCGTTGAGCCACGTGAAGTTGCTGTAATTGCGGATTTGATGCGCCAAAACGCTTTCGTCCTGCTGCCGCGAACTTAAACCGACGGGACCGTGTTCCCGATATGCCCAACAGGTGATGCGTTCGCCGATAATTCCTTCGTGGAGTTGCTTCATCGCTTCTTGCAGTGCGGTGCTATGACGGCTCATCAGTCCGCCGACGATTTTCACGTTCTTTTCCTTTGCCTTTTCACCGGCTTTAAGCATTCGGCGGATACCGGGAGCGTCAACGGCAAAGGACTTCTCCATAAAAACGTTCACGCCTTTTTCAACGGCATATTCAACGTGCATTGGACGAAAAGCCGGTGCGGTGGCAAAGAAAACGACTCCGCCGGGTCCAACGGCATCGACAACGTTTTTGTACGCATCAAAGCCGACAAATTGCCGCTCTTGGGGAATGTCGGCAGAGTCCTTATGTTTGTCCGTAACCATTTTGGCGGTGTTCTGGACTTTGTTTGGAAAGACATCGCCGAGGGCGATGATTTTCTTTGGTCCTTCGGTGGACATAGCGTTCATCAATGCACCGGTGCCTCGTCCGCCGCAGCCGACGAGTCCGATTTTGACGGTGTTATCTTCGGCGGCGTGAACCATCGGAATGGCAGCACCTGCCAA
>JAITOZ010000160.1 GCA_031289675.1 Planctomycetaceae bacterium | reverse complement strand
GACCTCACGTAAGTGTAAGAGAGAGAGAGAGACGAATCCCGTAGAACAGGCTTCACTCTCGTCGAACTTCTTGTCGTCATTGCCATCATCGGCATACTGATTGCCCTCTTGCTTCCGGCTGTGCAGGCTGCACGGGAAGCCGCTAGAAGAATGCAATGCTCCAATAACTTGAAGCAAATGGGACTCGCCATTCACAACTTTCACGACTCCAAAAACGGACTGCCGCCCACCGGGTTCAACCGAAACCGCGGCGGATTCCTCTTCCTCCTCACCCCGTACGCAGAACAGTCTGCCGTCTGGGATTTTATGTCTTCCACCAGCACACCGATTCCCGGTATCGGCACTACCGGCGGTGCTACCGGTACTAAGAAGCCCTATCTGCACGGGCTTTTCGGTTTTCCTCAATCCTATAATCCTGCTAATGCAGCCGACCACAACAACGGTATGGGAGCGACAGACAGCGATGATTGGTTCTCTGATATACCGGAGTCCTATAAGGAACTATTAAGCAGCATTAACTGGTTCTTCTGTCCCTCCCGAAGCAGAAGCGGAAGCGACCGCTATGTTTTCACTCCCAACAACGCTAGTCCCATCTGTTACTGTGCCGGTGTGCGAGCCGACTACGTTTTTCTTGTATCGCAGCCGAACTCCATTGACGTTGAATCCCGCGTGTCCCCCGATGATGGCAGCCAACAGACCGGACACCTATGGCCGTCAGGCTGCTTACATGTGTGGCAGACCGAGAGGTATAACGGACCCTTTCGTGCCGCTGATGTGACGTACCTCAGCGGTTATCCGGCAACAGGATTAACGTGGATAAACGGGTACATAAGCGGCACAGCGGGAAACAGATGGGTTAACGGTTGGTCACCGCGTGATAGTTTTTCGTATTGGGCGGACGGTACTTCCAATCAACTTTGCCTCGGCGAAAAACACATTCCGGGTTGGGCTTTGAACAGTAAGGGTTCACAAGGAATGCTCTATACCACCTGGGATGCAGGGATGTCGCAGCACAACGGTCCCGACCAGAGTCAGAGCGGAATGTTAGTGCGGCAGTACACCGGTATTACCACCGATACCAGTACAACGAATGACGGTGATGAGTTGGTCTCTTTGGCACGCGGTCCAAAAGACCCGACGACGAGTCTGGCGATATATTCTGTCGCAGATTTTACTGTCAATAACAACCTCGGATCAGGAAATAGTGCCATTAAAACCCGCGGCAAAGCGATGCCGGGTATCGGTGCTGACCGGGGGCTGGGAAGTGCTCACACGGCTGTGGTGAACTTTGCGGTCGGCGACGGTTCGGTTCACGGTATTTCTGTTACGACTAATCAGCAGATACTGGAGTATCTGACGCAAGTCAATGACGGTAACGCCGTTGCGCTGCCGTAGTTTTTTCAAATTGAAAATGGAGAATTACAGAAAACGGACAACGGTTCGGCGGAGAACTGTATCCTAATTCTCCATTATCAGTTCTCGATTTTCAATTATCAATTATCAATTCAAATACGATGAGACTTTTTATTGCGATTACGTTATTGTTGCTCGCTGCCGGCTGCGGCAGCGGGACGAGGGTTAGCGGTAAGGTTGTGTTCGAAGACGGAACTCCTTTGACAAAGGGAGTGATAGTTTTCGATGACAATACTCATTCGTTTCAGGGAGCGATGCGTTCCAACGGCACCTATTTTGTAGGACAAGCCAAGGATTCGCAAAAGATTCCTACGGGCAGGTACAAGGTCTGGTTTTCTGCCACACAGCGTATCGAGACAGTTTATGATTCCAAGGGCAACGCAACGAACGAAACGGTTACGTTTCCATTGTTGTTAGACGAATATACCGCTTCGAACCGCACCGAGTTGGAGGCGGACGTTACCAAGGGGGGCAGAATGACGTTTGATTTTACTGTCAAGCATCATCCCGATTGGGACAAGCAGCAACAGTACGGTCCCAGCGATACGCCGACTGACGCAGGAAAATATGTGAAGTAAGGAGAGCAAACTAAAGCGAAAGGGAGTTATTCATTCCCTTTCGCTTTAGTTTGCTCTTGCTGTGTTCCGTCAGGCTGACGGATTGCCTGACACAAAAGGTTATGACACAAAACGTCTAACGGCTAGCGTTACATTTTGTCCGCCGAAACCGAAACTGTTCGACAATGCGGCATCGCATTTCACTTTTCGCGCCTTATTCGGTACATAATCTAAATCGCACTCAGGGTCTTTCGTCCGGTAATTGATTGTCGGCGGTAAAATACCGTCGCGTATCGCCAGCAAACAGTATATCAATTCGCTCGCACCGGCAGCGGCAATCAAGTGTCCCGTCATACTTTTCGTACTCGAAACCGGTATCTGATACGCCCTGTCGCCGAACACCTTTTTGATTGCCAGCGTCTCAATGCGGTCATTGACTCCCGTACTCGTTCCGTGCGCATTGATGTAATCGACTTCGTTGACCGACAAACCGGCATCTTCCATCGCCTTCCTGATGCAGCCGACCGCACCGCGCCCGTCAGGATGAATGTCCGTAATCCGAAACGCATCGCTCGTTGCCCCGTAACCGGCAAGTTCTGCGTAAATTTTTGCTCCCCGTTTTTTTGCATATTCCAGTTCTTCGAGAATCACTACGGCAGCCCCTTCACCGAGAATAAAACCGTCCCGCTCCTTGTCGAAAGGTTTTGACGCTCCCTGCGGGTCGTCATTGTTCGTACTCAATGCCGTCAAAAGATTGAAACCGGTAACGCCGAAAGGATGAATCATCGAGTGCGCCCCGCCTGCAATCATCACATCGGCTTCATCGTGTTTGATAATTTGTGCCGCCTCGCCGACGGCTTGCGAACTTGCCGCACAAGCCGTCAAACAGTTGACATTCGGTCCATAAGCCTGAAACATTGCCGCCAAATGCGATGCCGGCATATTCGGTTCCTGTTCCAACTCTTCAATCGGGTCAAGAATCTCAACGCCTTTGGCGATAAATTTTCCCATATCGAATTTGCCGTCAGGTTTGTAATCAATCGACGCAAGCATCATTTCAATGAAGTGGCCAAAGTCTTGCTGTCCTTCACCGGCACCGGTATAAACGCCGATGCGTTCGGAATCGTAGGGAAACGCCTTCGTTTTCTTTTCTGCATTCCAGAGACCGGCATCGGTCATCGCAAAGAAGCCGGCACCAAGGGCGAAGCGTGTATGCCGGTCTTGTCTTTCCCAGTCTTGGGGGGCTTCGCCGATTGCGGACATATCGAAGTCCTTCACTTCGGCAGCGATTTTCGTCGGAAAGGAAGACGCATCGAATATCGTTATTTTTCCGACACCGGACTCTCCGTTAAGCATTCTTCGCCAAACCGTTTCGACGTGATGTCCAAGCGGTGTTACGAGACCTATTCCAGTGATGACGACGCGGCGTTTCATACAGAGTTTTGACAAAAAAGGGAAGGAGCAATAATGCCTGCTCAACACGATTCTATTCTCCCCCCTCCGGCAGCCGTTGTCAAGATGTCAACATCCGCAATCGTTTGAAACGAACGGACTGAAGTAGTACGATTCATATTCTTCGCCGGAAAGATTGACCGCATCCTCATCGGGATTGCCCGACGGCAGACACGGCTGCCGCAAAGCGGTGCTAGAACGCTGCTGCCGCAAAGCGGCACTACAATACTGCTGCCGCAAAGCGGCAAAACGTTTCAGTATTTCGGTAATCCGCACCGTTCGGCTGGTGTCCATCGTTCCTTTTTCCCTGACATTCAACGAACGAATAATCCGCAGCCAATCTATCTCCTGTTCCAAACCTGCCGCTTCGTTAAACCAGACCAATGCCTTGCTGCGGTCAATGCTCGACAAGGCTTCCTGCCGGATTTCGCTGAGCGGAATATAATCCTCTGCCGAATCAATGAGTTTCAATTCCCGCAGCACCTTTGCGAGAAAACATTGCAGCCGCAAACGGGGCAGGGGAGTCAGGACGGATTTTCCAACCGCTTCGCTCTTTTCGAGAAGCATTTCACCGAGTTCTGTCAATCCCTGCCAATGACATTGTGTGCCGGTGATGCGTAATTGAATTGCCGCACTTTCTGCCGATTCGGGCGTATCAAATGTTAGAGGCAAATCGTTGAGAATAGTCCCCGCCCGTTCAAGGTAATGCCGATTCGCCGGTTCAATCTTGTAAAATTCAAGGAAAACCCAAGACCTCTGTTCCGGCGGAGTAAACTTTTCGGCAAATCCTTCTGCTTCCTGATACCGCCGCAATACCGCCAGTCTTTTTGCCAACGCCAGCCGTCCCCAACTTCGGTACGTTTCATCCTTAAAACCGTCAAGCAGCGTCAGCGTCTCTTTGATGCTGTCCGCACCGGTCAAATATCCGTTCAGATAGTTGTCTAAAAAAACGTAACGCTGTTTTTCTGTTTCAAAAGGTCTTTTTACCGATTTTAGCAACAGTAATGCGGTATCCGTTTTCTCCGCTTCAAGCATTGATAGAGCAATTCTGCCTGCAAGCGTTGCGGTTTGCGGGCGGGATTCAATGACTGTAACCAAATCTCTTACAGCGTCTTGTGTAAAGTTTTTCCAATCCCAGCCGAGCAGAAGTATTTTGCGTTCGCTGTCATTTGGTATTTTTTGTAACGTTTGTAAAGCCCCGCTGTTTTGTCCGCTTTGGGCAGACAATTTGACGATTTCGCCGAGCAGTTGGTTTTTCGCCGTTTCATCGGAAAACTCTTCGGCTATTTGCACCGCTGCGTTGTTGATGTCAGAATTGCTCATATAGTGACCGGTCTCTTACATATTCGTTTCATCGTCTTCTGCCGTACCGTTGACAAGACGTTCCAACGCCTTTGCCAATATGCGTGTGTGTTCCTTATCCTGTGTATAAATGCGGCAAATGCGGTAACTTTGCGGTAAATGCCGGTACAATTCCTCCTCTTCGAGACGGCGGACTTTATCTGTTGCCGGTTCATAGAGAAAGTTTTGCGCCCCTGTCTGTTTATTAGAATCGGGACGGTGTAAATGCCTCGCAATATCAACGGCAAAGGGTATTGTTTTCAATCCGTCCGGCAGATGCTGTATTACGGCACGGCGAAAGGTTTCATCGTCAGCAAAGATACTTGTCTGTTCACTGTGCGGCGTTGAAAAGACCGCCGTTGTTTCTGCCGCCGAATGAAAAGTAACCTTGCGGTTAAGGAAATTGTTCCACAACGGATACAGCGTCCGTTTCCGTTCATCGGCGGATTGATTCCATCGGGAAACATCAACGAGCAGCGACCATTCCGTAAAGTGCCGGTACTCATCCAACCGTTCCAGCGGATTGCCCGTAAATAATAAATCCCGGCTTTGAATAAACAGTTCGTTTAAGTCAAGGTCAATCGCCCGAACGGTGCGGTGGAAATATACCGAACGAAACAATTCTGCCCGCGCAGCAAGAAAACGTATCAGCGTTGCAAAACCTTTCTGATGGACGGTCAAGCCGTATTTTGTAAAAAACGAATAATGCAGCAGCCTGTCGAGGTCGAACACCTTCGGAGAGAAGCCTGTCATCAGTGCATCCCGTAAAACGAAATCCATATTATCCGCCGTATAAAGTCCGCAAAAAAGCGAACGCAGCAATTTAAGGTAAAGCGGATAAGCGTCTTGTTCTTTTTGCGGACGGACAATCAGAAACGCAACGTGTTCTGCGTCAAGCGTTTCGTCATCGTTTAATTCTCCAAGCGGATTACGCCGGATTTTTTTCAGCATTGCCGCTAGTTCATTGCGGATAATGTATGCCCCGATTTTTTCGTGATTCAAACCGTAGTGCGAAAGAAACCGGGCATCAAAAAAATGCCCAAACGGTCCGTGTCCGATGTCGTGAAGTAATCCAGCCGTGCGGACAAGCGATTCGAGATAACATCGGCTCGGCAGGGATTCGCCTTCGCTTGCGCAAACTTCCTTCAAACTCGGATAGAGTTGCTGCAACATTCGTGAGGCAAGGTGCATTGTCCCGATGGAATGTTGAAAACGGGTATGTTCGGCAGTCGGATAAACAAGCCACGCCGTTTGCAACTGGTGTATTTGCCGCAGCCGCTGCACCCAGGGAGAGTCGATAATGTCCCGCTCAGCAACGATATTTCCCGCGGCAGCAATATCCCGTTCGGCAACTGCTGCGGTGAAAGGAATATATCCGTGAACGGCATCCTGCGAAAGGTTTTCGTCTGCATAAAGATTTAACATCTCCGGCAATTATACCGTAAAGAGGGAAGTGGTGGGAAGCGGAGAGCAGGAAGTAAAGAGTTCGCAAGCGGGAGCAAATTCATTCTGCCGGTTGGTTCGGACTCACCCTTTTCGACCGTGAAATAACTCCCCGCTGCTCATCTCCGCCCGCGGCGGCGGATGAGGTAACCGATGAGTGCCTTGTCGAATTGAACGCTCGTGTCTAACTCAACGTAATCAATCTGCGCTTTGGCGCAATCCTGGCGAAAACGCGACTTGAACCTTTCCAACCCGCTGAGATAATCCTGCCGCAGAGCATCGGCGTTGCCCGGTATTTTTAACTGCGATTCCGGTTCAAGCAACTCAACCTTGCCGTGAAACGGAAAACTGACCTCCGCCTCGTCCAGAACGTGAAATAAAATCACATCGTGTCCCGAATGTTTCAAGCGGTTGAGCGATTTCAAAACAGCGTCCGCATCGCCGAGCAAATCGGTAAAAATCATCACAAGACTTTGCCGCTTCAAAATACCGGATAATTGTAACAGCGAGCCGGCAATGTTTGTTTTTCCGTTCGGCTGTAATTTCGAGAGCAGCGACATCATTGCGGCGAGTTGCGTCCGCCGGGATTGAGGTTTGAGTGATTGTCCGATTTTTTCGTCAAAGGTTACCAAGCCGACGGGGTCTTGCTGGTGAATCATTAAATACGCCAAAGCAGCGGCGAGGCAAATCGAATAATCAAATTTCGTTATATTTTGCCGGTATGTATAATCCATCGACCGGCTGGTATCAACAGCAAGATAGCCTGTGATATTGGTTTCGGATTCAAATTTTTTGACGTAATACTTTTCCGTTTTTGCATAAACGAGCCAATCAATGTCGGCGGGGTCATCGCCGGGCGTGTACTTCCGGTGTTCGCTGAATTCAACGGAAAAGCCGTGCAGCGGACTGCTGTGGAGACCGTGCATAAAACCTTTGACGATGAACTGCGCTTTCAAGTCGAGCCGCTTGATAGTCTGTATCACTGCCGGTTTGAGATATTCCTGTTCTTCCAAAAGTTTGTCCTCAATAGAAACCTTCCGCTATCTTGCGATAGATGCTCTGCACACGGCGGGATACGACATCGGCGGCTACAATTTTCTCGGCCGCACTTTGCCCTGCACTCTGCCGGGCAAACCTTGTATCCGCAGAAAACCGCCCGCATCGTCTTGATTGTACGCACCGCCGCCTTCCATTGTTGCAATACCCTCATCGTATAAAGAGTTTTCGCTCGACCGGTTTTCAACGGCAATGTTTCCCTTGTAGAGATTCAACCTAACCTCTCCGCTGACCGGCTTTTGTGCCTCTTTGATAAACGCCAGCAGCGCATCCATCTTGGCGTGATACCAGAAACCGTAATAGACCATTTCGGCCACTTCCGGCGCAAGACGGTCCCGAAGGTGCATCAAGTCCCTGTCAAGCGTCAACTGTTCTACGTAACGGTGCGCCGCATAAAGCACCGTCATACCGGGGGCTTCATACACGCCCCGGCTCTTCATTCCAACGAACCGGTTCTCGACCATATCAATCAGTCCGATGCCGTTGCGTCCGCCGATTTTGTTCAACTCCTTAACGATTCCGGCAGCGTTTTTTTTCTTTCCGTTCACGGCAACGGGAACACCGCTCTTGAACGTTACCGTAACTGTCTCGGCAGCCTCCGGTGCGTTTTTGGGCGTAACGCACATTCCGAACTCGACGGAGTCAATGCCGCTTACGTCCAATTTTTCGAGGATACCGGCTTCGTAACTGATATGGAGGCAGTTTTCATCGCTGCTGTAAGGTTTTTTGAGCGATGCTTTGACGGGAATTCCCTTCTTGTTACAGTAATTGATGAGTTGTGTCCGTCCGGGAAAGGCTTTGCGGAATTTTTCGTTGCGCCAAGGGGCAATGATTTCTATATCGGGATTCAAGGCTTCGGCGGCAAGTTGAAACCGGCACTGGTCGTTCCCTTTGCCCGTTGCGCCGTGAGCATAGGCAGTTGCTCCGGCTTCTTGGGCAATTTGGAGACAGACTTTCGAGATAATCGGTCGGGCTATCGAGGTTCCGAGCAGATAAACACCTTCATATTTTGCCTGAAATTGCAGGATGGGAAAGGCGAAGTCCCGGCACATTTCGTCCTGAACATCGACAATTCGGGCGGAGGCAGCACCGACATTTTTTGCCTTATCGAGAATAGCCTGCCGGTCTTCGCAGGGCTGACCGAGGTCAACATAGACGGCGTGAACGCCGTAACCTTGGTCCATTAACCAGCCGAGAATGACCGAAGTATCTAATCCGCCGGAATAGGCTAAAACACAGGATTTTTTCATTCGACTTGTTTGGTAACTATTTACTTACATATACAGAAGGCAAGCCCAGTGTATCGAATCATCAAAAAAAGTCAATCGGGCAGCAGCGGAAGGCGCAGAGGAATGTCATAAAAAGGTGGAAGCCTTTTGTTGTACCCTTTTGCTGCCGCCCTTACAGGGCTTAATGATTTATCGTAACAGCACCGCAGGTCTTGCAGCCCTTAATACGGACTTTAATTAGATTCGGAAGCAAGCACATTATAGAAAAATACATCGCAATACTATAAGGGTGGTGTATATCTGCCGTCTCTTTTGTGATACAATAACCCTGTGTGTGATTATTTTGTTCAAGGTTATTTTTGTTATCGAAACCGCTGAAAATGTATTTTTCTCCCGAAGCCGAAACGTTACCGCAAGATGCCCTTAAAACGCTGCAAAGTCAGCGTTTTAAGGATGTTGTCCGTTATGTTCTTGAACACAGCGCATACTACCGTAAGAAATATGCCGGTGCCGGTTTGAGCGATGCACGCAGTATCACAAGTCTTGACCAGTTGCCGCTCTTGCCGGTGCTTTCCAAAGAAGATTTTCGTAACACTTATCCTTTCGGTATGTGCTGTGTTCCCCGAAACGAATTGCGGGAAATGCACCAGTCCAGCGGCTCGACCGGTGCTCCCGTTGCGATGCTTTACACCGCCGAAGACCTCGACCAGTGGGCGGAATGTATGGCACGCTGCTACGTAATGGCTGGAGCAGAAACCGGCGACGTGATTCAAATCACGCCTTCGTTCGGACTATTCAACGGCGGTTTCGGAATGTATCACGGTGCAAGAAAAGCCGGTCTGTTTGTTATCCCGACGGGCAGCGGCAATACCGAGAGGCAAGTCCGTATGGCAAAAGATTTTGATACCCGCATTTTTACAGGGGTCGTTTCTTATGCTGTCCGAGTTCTCGAAGTGATGCGGGAAATGAAAGTCGCCTTGCCGTCGCTCAAAATCGGAGTCTTCGGTGCCGAAAGTTTCTCCGAAGGAATGAGACAGCGTATCGAATCGGAACTCGGTATCAAGGCTTTCGATATTTACGGAATGACGGAAACGGGCGGAGTCGGAACGCTGGGACAGGATTGTCCGGCACGTTGCGGTATTCACGTTTGGGAAGACCATTACATCGTTGAAGTGCTTGACCCGGTAACGGGTAAGGTACTGCCGGACGGAACAACCGGCGAAATAACAATCACCTCTCTTAGCCGAAAGGCACTGCCGGTGATTCGTTTCCGCACCGGCGATTTGTCGAAAATTGTTTCCCGCGAAAAATGCGCCTGCGGACGGACACACCTGCGCATCGCCCCGATAGCAGGACGCACCGATGATATGCTGATAATCAAGGGCGTTAACTTCTTCCCGAAACAAGTCGAAAACGCGCTCTTGGAAATCCCCGGCGTTTTAACGCAGTACCAGATTATCATCGAGGAAATTGACGGCGTGAAGAACATTCGTGTCAATGTGGAAGCAGAAGAAGGCGTTACCGGCTATATGGTTGAAAAACATTTGAAAGAGCGTTTAGGATTCTCTCCGAAGGGCGACGTGTTCAAGCCGGGCGAATTGCCGCGGCAGGAAGGCAAAGCCCAAAGGGTCTTTTATAAGAAGTAGTTGATGCGTTACAAGTTTTAGCCCCCGATACAACGGCAACGTTAATCTTTACCGGTTATACCGGTGGAATGGGATAAGATGCCCGCAAAAAGCCGATGATGAGGGCAAAGCCTAAAAAACGTGCCGCATAATACCGAAAAAGGTAATGAACGGAGACAATGCACAGTGAAGGCGGAGCAATCGTTTCAATATAGGATGTTTTCGTTGTACATTGCACATTGTGCATTGTGCATTGTCTTGTTGTGTAGTACAGAATCAGCGGCGGGGTCTTCGGTTTTGACTGAACCGCTGCGTCAGATTGCCGAAAGTACCGCTCCCGAAACAGCCCCTCTGCGGGATACGGCGAAAACACTGTTGGACGAAATCGGTACTTTCGGGACAGAGCCGCATACCGCTGCATCTCTATCTTTGGAAAGATTAAAACGGATAGAACGTGCTGCCGATGATTGGGATACTTTACGGCGCACTTGGACAGTACGGGAATCGAGTGCAGCGGACGATGAGGAAAACAATATTCCTTCCCTGTACGTTCCTTCTCAAACGGCATTAGGCGAAATTGCCGCCGTTTTGCAGCGGCGGGTTGAAATTTGGCATCTGGCAATCCAAGCCGAAAATGCCGAAACGTTTCCCATTACCAAACTCTACGGAAAAACAGCAGACGATGCCGAGCGGCTCTTTGGAAAAACAGGCAAAGTTGTCCGCTATATTTACTCCGGTAAGAGCAATTCCGGCAAAGACAGGCGCAGTCTTGCCGAAACGTGGTGTCAATACTTCGATTTGGAAGCCTTCGTTGCCGATTTGACTTCCGTACGGAATTCGGTACAAAATACAGCCGGAAAACCGCCGATACAGCGTATTTCGCTCGCCGAACCTTCAGACAACGTATCATCAGAGAGCATATTGTCCGAAGAGGGAATCTTTTCGATTTGCCGGCGGGCAAATACCCTCGTTGCCCGATTGAACTCGCCGAAACTTTCCGAAGAACAGCATATATTTCTGTCGCATCCCGATATTGCTGCGTGGAAAGATGAACTGCAAAACTGGACGGCAGATACCGTTACTCCGCAAAGCGTCCTGCAAAGTTTGGAGCGTTACGAAGCAAGCGGCGGAATGACCGATATGAAAACGCTATCGCAACTTGCCGGTCAACTGGCGGCATCGAAAACGCCTGCTTACAGACGGCTTGGTTCGGCGATTGAGCGGCAATACGGGATGCCGAATCTGAAAGTGTATATTTCCCGTTCTCTGATAAACCGGCATATCCCGCCGGTAGAGCAGGAGGTTGCCCGATTTCGTGAGGTGATTCAAGACATACCGGTGGTCGGAAGACAGCAGACAGATACCGATGTCGAAATGCTCTTTGTCAAAGACCCCAGCCGGTTGCTTTTCGTACTCGGTGCGGGTATTGACCTTGAAACACAGTCCCGAAGCGATGCCTTTGCCGCACAGTTGTTCAACACCGGTTCAACATCGGTTACAGCATACAAAGGAATCGAATTGACACACGATGGTTTGGTGTTTTATCCCTGCGAAGCCCGGATTACGGATTACAGGCTGCAACTCGTGAATCTGCGGACGAATTTTGATGACGTACCGCTGCTGTCGAGACTATTCCGCAGCGTTGTCCGCGACCAGTACAATTCAAAAGCCGGTGCAGCCCGGTCAGAGACGCAGCGAAAGATTCTGCGGCAGGTGCGCAGCCGTCTCGACAAAGAAACCGAAGAACGTTTCGGGCAGTTTAATGAAAAATACAAAGCATTCTCCCAATACATCGGCGAGCAATTTGATTTACACGTAACAAAACAGGATGCCCGAACCGACGACGATTGGCTGCTGACCTCTTGGGCTGTCCGTTCGGCGGACACACTCGGCAGCGGAGCGTTACCGCCGGAAACGCCGGACGGGGTATTTGCCGATGTAAAATTACACGAATCGCTTGTCAACTTGTTTCTCGGACAACTCGGCTTGGAAGGAAACGCCGGCAAAGTGCGGGACTTTAAGAAAACGTTCGCCGAAAAGTTTCAGTACAGCGCATTAGCAGAAGAGGCTGAAGGCGATGATGTCGAAATTATGTTTGCGCCTTATAATCCGTTGACGGTGCGCTTTATTGACGGAAGAATCGAGTTGACCATAAAAATTGCGTCAATGCGGCTCTTAAAACAAACGCACCGGAATTTCAAGGTGATTGTCCGTTACAAACCGGCGGCGGATGCTGACGGCAAAATGGTACTGGAACGGGACGGATACATTAGTTTAATCAATGTCCGGGCGCAGATTGTAATGCGGGCTGTTTTCGGCAAGATATTTCCGGCGAGCCGGACACAGCCGCTGACTCCGAAATTTCTGGAAAACGCCCCGCAGTTTGATTATCTGACGGTAAGACACTGCCGCATCCAAAACGGCTGGTTTGCCGCCGCACTGACAGAGCGACAAGAGTAAGTGCAATTTAATTTAATGTTCAAACTCGGCGTTTTAAGCGATACGCACGGTCTTCTGGCGGAGACACAACTTGCCGTACAACTCTTCAAAGAGCAGGGTACCGAAGCCGTCATTCATTGCGGCGACATCGGCGGCGAGGACGTTGTCAAAGTTTTTCAGGGCATTGAAACGCATTTTGTTTTCGGGAACTGCGACGGAGAAAGCGGACTGCTTGCTGCTGCGGCAAAGAAAACAGGCAACAAAATACACGGCTGGTTCGGCTCTATCGAACGTGCAGGCAAGAAAATTGCGTTTCTGCACGGACATCAAACAATGCGGTTTGAGCAGGAAATCGAAAGCGGACGCTGGGATTTAATTTGTTACGGACACACGCACTCGGCATCACTGCAAATGTACGGTGAAACACTGGTATTGAATCCGGGAGCGTTCAAAAGAGTATTTCGTCCGTCCGTTGCCGTCATCGCCTTGCCGGAAATGATTACTGAACAATTTGACGTATGAGCGGCAAAGACAGAATTTTAAGATTCTGTCTTTGCCGCCCGTTGCCGTTTATGATAGACTTACTGCTGCTCCAATGAGAACTCTTTCGATGAGAACGTACTCTCCCGCCTGCCGGTTTGCCTTCACGCTTGTTGAACTTCTCGTTGTTATTACTATTATTAGTATTCTTGCGGCATTGCTTCTGCCGGTTATTCAGGCAGCAAGAACGGCTGCCCGAAGAATAACCTGCTCCAACCATTTCCGCCAGACAGGGCTAGCCATTCATCAATTTGTGAATGTTCATTCTGCTTTTCCGCCGTCAAAAGTAGAGAATACCCCTGCAAAAGACCACAATATCATTGCGTTTCTGCTGCCTTATATAGAGCAGATGCAGGTATATGAAAAATACGATTTCAACGAGAATTGGCAGAATACAAAAAATAAAGAAGCCCGGCAAACACGGATCCCTATCTTACTGTGTCCCGATGCCCCGCAAGGGCGAATTTGCCGTTATAGTACAACAGATCAGAAACTCTATGAGCGGTTTTGTTCCGATTATACAAGTTGTGAAGAAATCAGCAGTGCCGTCTATAAACCGCTGATTGAAGCCGGATTACTTCAATCGCGTTCTGATTGGAAGAGTATATTGCGTGCAGATAAGAACGGGGTGAGCAATCAGGTAATGCCATCCGACGTTTCAGACGGTCTTTCGAATTCGATTATGATGATTGAGTGTTCCGGTCGTCCTAAAAAATATGACATCGGCAAAATACCCGGTAATCCCGAAACGACACCGAAAGAGCCGCTTTCCGGTGCGGAATGGGCAGATGCCCGTTCTGAAATTTGGGTTCACGAATGTTGCAATGGAACACAGATGTTCAACTGTACAAATCACAACGAAATTTTCAGTTTTCACTACGGCGAAGCTAATTTTCTTTTCGGCGACGGCAGTGTCCGGTTTATTTCGGAAAAAGTTGCCCCCGCAGCGTTTGTTTCAATGTTCACTGCAAGAGCCGGAGATTAAAGACGAAAAACGGCGGGGCAGGGGGAGCAGAAAACGCAGCCAAAAATAGTTGTGCTTTTGCTTGCGCTTCGTTGTGCTGCGTATGATAGACTATGGGAGAAACCTCCAAAAACAAGTCTGTTGCCTTCCCGCTTTCGATGTGATATACCTGACGGATAAGGAATCCCCCTTGCAGGTCACTACAATGAACAAGAAACTTTTGTCAGCATCATTCATCGGCACGATCTTTGGCGCATTTTTTTGTGCAGTATTTGTTTGTCTGCCCGATGGTTTTCCGGCAGACACTCTCACGGTCAACGTACAAAGCCGTAACCCGCAAAGCGGCACCGCTGTGCCGGAAGTTCAGCATTGGAATCCGCAGGAAACCGCCGTTATCATCTGCGATATGTGGGACAAACATTGGTGCGCCGGTGCCACCGCCCGCGTTGCCGAAATGGCACCGGCAATGAATGATGTTCTCGCTGCCGCCCGAAAAAGCGGCATCACTATTATTCACGCTCCCAGCGAAACGCTCCATTTTTACGCCGACCATCCCGGCAGAAAGAAGTTGGCACAATATGCCGAAAAGCCGCTTGTGCAGGTCAGTACCGCCAGACTTGATACCGAAAAAAGTGCCAAATTTCCAGTGAGTGCCAAAAACGGCGGATGCGATTGCGATAACTATTGTGCCTATCTTGATGTTTATATGCGGGAACACGGCGGTAAATTTCCGTGGCAGCGCGAAATTGCTGCTCTGACGGCGGATGACAACGATTTAATCAGCGACTCCGGCAGTGAAATCGGTTCGTATTTGCAGGAACACAAATTCAAGAATGTGATTGTAATGGGCGTGCATACGAATATGTGCGTCATTGGGCGGAGTTTCGGTTTGCGGGCAATGAAGCGGCTCGGTCTGAATGCTGTCCTGATGCGGGATATGACGGACACGATGTACAATCACCGCGGCGAACCGTTTGTCCCTCATTTTGAGGGTACTGCCCTGGTAGTGAAGTACATCGAACAGTACGTTTGTCCGTCAATGCTCTCAACGGATTTCACCGGCAAGAAGCCGTTCCTATTCAAGGGAGCCGGCGAGAATTAGAGGACATTGGATTATCAAAAAAGGCACGTTCAGAACGAGGTTGCGGCTCTGACACACGTCATCAATCGGACGATTCCCTGCATAGACGCTTCTTCGGCTTCAAGTTGCGGAGGAAAACCAAGATTCTGTAGCACCGCCGATGTCAGCGGACTAATACTCACAAGTTTGCTGTTCCGCAAATTTTCGCCGAACATATTGACCAGCGAAGTACCCAACGCCGAACTTGTAACCGTAACATAACGGATTTTTCCCCGCTGCATTAAACCAACCAATCCGGCATCCGGCTGCATTACATCAACGCTCTGATAAACCGATATTTCCGTTACAAGATTTCCAAGTGCCGTCAACCCCTCTTTCAAAACGCTGCGGCTGCGTGAACCCGTGATAATCAAAATACGGGAAGATGCCGTCCCCGTCAGTTTGAAGGCTTCGACCAATCCTTCGGCGTTAAACGTTTTCGGAACAATATCGGCTTGACGCTTAACCCGCTGATACAATACCGCTTCCGTCCCGCTGCCGACAACCGCAATACGGACATTCAGCGTATCAAAATCACACTTCAAGCCGGCGGCGGTCACGGCGGCAAAGCGGTCAAAAAAAGATGTAACCCCGTTTGTACTTGAAAAAACGAGATAGTCAAATTCGCTGCGGCATAACCGCCCGATGACTTCGTCAACGTTCTGCCAATCGTCCGGCGGTTTTATTTCGATTGCCGGCTGCAAGAGTACACAATAGCCGAGTGCTTTCAATGCGGTTTTCAGCGGTTCCGTTTGGTCCGGCGGACGTGTAATCAGGACGGTCGGCATTGTTTTCAAGGCAATGCGGCGGACGAGCGGAGTGAATACGTTTCCGAAAGGTGTTTTGAGGTCAATGCCGTTTTTGCCTTTACTTTGCGGTACGGCAACGATGTCAAGAGAGCAGGGGAATTCGCTGTGATGCAGCCGGAACGCTTCTCTGACCATTCGTTTCCATCGGTTGCGTGATACGGCTTGGGGGCATTTCTTCTTGGAAATCGACAGACCGAGCCGGCAATGTTCGAGACCGTTCGGCATGGCAAAGACGACCAGCCGGTCATCGGCAGCGAGGCATCTGGCATCAAACACACGCTTAAACTCGGCAGGTTTTAAGAGCCGGTATGATTTTCTAAATTGACAACGGACAACGGACAAGGGACAATGTTGTTTTATGCTGTACTCATTTTCCTTGTTTCCTGTTAAATTACCAGTAGAGTGCTGAAAATCAAACGTATATTAATTACCGGCGGGGCGGGGTTTTTAGGGTCGCATCTTTGCGAGCGGCTCGTTGCCGCCGGGCACGATGTTATCTGTCTCGATAATTTTTTTACAAGCCAGAAATCCAACGTGGCACATCTGCTCGGACTGCCGAACTTCGAGTTAATCCGCCACGATGTTACAGAGCCGATTACTCTCGAAGCCGACGAAGTCTATAACCTCGCCTGTCCAGCCGCACCGGGACATTATCAGTATAATCCTATCAAGACGATGAAAACGTCGCTTGCCGGTTCTATCAATATGCTCGGTCTGGCAAAACGCTGCCGGGCAAAAATCCTGCAAGCGTCCACCAGCGAAGTTTACGGCGACCCCACTGTACATCCGCAGCCGGAAACATACCGGGGCAACGTCAACACTCTCGGTCCCCGTGCCTGTTACGATGAAGGCAAACGGGCGGCGGAATCCTTATTTATGGATTACCGCCGGGTACACAAAATGCCGGTGCGGATTGTCCGTATCTTCAATACTTACGGACCGAGAATGCACCCGTTTGACGGCAGAGTCGTGTCGAACTTTATCCGGCAGGCACTAACGGGCGAACCGATTACGATTTTCGGCAGCGGCAATCAAAGCCGGTCTTTTTGTTACAGGGATGATTTGGTCGAGGCAATGATACGGATGATGAACAACGAGAACGATTTCATTGGACCGGTCAACATCGGCAATCCGGGGGAATTCACGATACGTGAACTGGCGGAGTTGGTGATTAAACTGACGGGAACGCTGTCGGAAATCGTCAGCAAACCGCTGCCGGAAGACGACCCCCGTCAGCGGCAGCCGGACATTTCGCTTGCGAGAGCAAAATTATCTTGGGAACCGCAGGTGCCGCTGGCGGAAGGAGTACAAAAAACGATAGACTGGTTCCGCAGCATTGACATTGAATCGTACCGCCCTCCGACTCCGGCGTATTGATGCCGTTCAGCGGCGAGCGGTTATCGGCGAGTTCGCAAGCCGGACTAATTCTTCGTTCTCCATTATCAATTCCCGAAAATACGCTCTCTTGCCGGGAGCCTCGCACTTTGGTAGAATTACATCGGATTTTTTGTTTTAGCAGAATCGGCGTTTATTGTGTTCACAGACTTTATTCACATACAAGATATTACCCTTGTTGCTGTTGCTGCGGCACTAACGATCAGCGTGATGGTCTATTTGACCCGTTATTTTTTGCGGCGGCACTGCAAAAGGCGGCAGATCGTTTTCTTTTGGACGTGCTATTTGCTTATCGCTCTCATCGGCAGTTTCGCCAATCTGCTTGCCATTGGGAGGGAACGTTATCATTGGGAACATTTGTTCAAAATGAGCGTCGTCTTTTTCGGCTCGCTCGTCCAGAATGAAGGACTCAGCAAAATTGAGTTTTCCTTTTCGCCCTGGACACATCCCGTCAATCCCAAAGGTACGCCTTTTGAAGAAAAAGCCTTGCAGCCCGATTTGAAAAATTCGCAGCGGAAACTCGATATGCCGAAGAACGCCGCAGTAACAGAAACAGGGGAGGGCGGTATCCAGATACGGTGGGAGTCCGTTCCCGAATCCAACGCTTATGAAGTCGAATGGTTTCCTGAAAATCCGGCAGATTTACCGGACGATGCAGACGAAATGGGTTGGCAGTCGGTCTATCGGGGAGAGCAAACAGAATTTTCTTTTGATAAGCCGGGCTGGTTTCGTGTTTGTGCGGTTTGGGTTACATCAAAGGACGACCCTGTTTATCAGAATTTGTCTGAAATGCTTGTCGCCGCTGCCAGAGGGATGCCCGATATGGGAAACATCTATTCGCTGCGCGACTACGATGAGGAAAATTACGTTTTTATTCTCGACTGTAGTCTCAATGTCAAGGACGGCATAGACGGAGAAGCGGAAAAAATGGTGTCAGCCGTTGGTGAGCGGTATGCGAAAACGAACTTTTCGATTATTCCGTCCGATGACGGTGAACCGGCGGTCGATTACGAAGAAGTAACCGACAAATGGGGGACGTGGTTTTGTGCAATGGTGGCGGTCTTTCGTCCCGACGGCAGCCGGGACGGTTTTTTGGGGGCTGATTATCCGGTTTCCGAGTGGAGACGGCAAATTGTTGTTACGCAAGCCGGTTTTACGGTATTTACTGCTTTTGTGTACGCTCTTTTTTTCTACGGTATGGTCTTGCTTTTCCGTACTCAGCAGTTTGCCGCAGAGAACAAAAATAATATTGTTTCGCTCCACGAAACGAACGCCGCTTTGGTTTCCGCCAAACAAGAAGCCGAAACGGCAGCACGGGCAAAGAGTTTTTTCCTTGCCAATATGAGTCATGAAATCCGTACGCCGATGAATGCCGTTCTCGGTTTTTCCGATATTCTCGGCAAACGGCTGATGTCGGTATGCAGTACGGAGCAGCAGGAAGAAAATGCGCAGACCATTGAACTGATTGAAAAAAGCGCATCGGATTTGCTGACGATTATCAACGATATTCTTGATTTTTCCAAAGTCGATGCCGGTTTGATTGAAGTCGAATCCGTGCCGACGGACCCGCGGTCGATAGTTCAGGATGTTTGTGCGGTGCTTCAGTCGAAATTGCAGCAATATCCAGACATCCGTTTGAACGTCAATGTTGCCGATAATGTACCGAAGTGGATATTCGGCGACCCGACCCGGCTGCGGCAGATATTGAGTAACATCTGCGGCAATGCCGTCAAGTTTTCGGAAAAAGGAACGGTAACGATTTGTGTCCAATTTCTAAAGTTCAAAGACACTGATTTCGGAATAACGCAGATACATAAGGATTTCGGCAACAGTATTGATTTCAGTACTTCTCATTCGGCATTAAATACCGGCGGCGAATTGACGCTGCTGCAATACATTATTTCGGACGAAGGTATCGGTATTCCTGAAGACCAGCAAAGCAAATTATTTCAACCATTTACGCAAGCCGATGCTTCGCTCACCCGCCGTTTCGGCGGTACGGGTTTGGGACTGTCTATTTCCAAGAAACTCACGGAGCGGCTCGGCGGTGATATTGTTGTGAAGAGCGAAGAAGGCAAGGGCAGTACTTTCACGCTGTCTTTTCCTGTAACCGTCATTCCGCACGATATTGAACAGA
Source organism: Planctomycetaceae bacterium (assembly GCA_031289675.1). Classification (GTDB taxonomy): domain Bacteria; phylum Planctomycetota; class Planctomycetia; order Pirellulales; family Thermoguttaceae; genus WRKP01. Next base: position 2,267 of record JAITOZ010000160.1, on the reverse strand, counting down.
CAACATACAGCGGTATCATTTTGCTCAATGACCGCGAGAAACCGCTCTTCGGGCTTCGGACACTGGTTGTTGAAGACGGCAAAATCAATCAAATCGTGATAACCAAGCAACTGAACGACGCGGGGGCAAGCGTAGAAATTGCGGAAAACGGAAAAATTGCCCTTGACAAAGTAACCGCCAATTTTGACGGCTACGATGTCGTTTTGATGGATATGCAGATGCCGGTGATGGACGGTTACGAAGCGACATTCCGTTTGCGGCAATTAGATTATAAACAGCCTATTATTGCGGTAACAGCGCACGCTTTGACAGGAGATTGCGAAAAAACATTGACGGTCGGCTGCAACGCTTACTTAACGAAACCGATAGATAACCGCAAACTCATCGACACGATTTTACGTTTCGACCAGGCGGCATTTACGGTACAGTAACCAGTAACTATCCTCTAAACCTGATAGGATATAAATGAAACGGCGTGATTTTCTCGAAATAGCCGCTCTGGCAGGAGGGACTTTGGCAGCAACTTCGCTGACAGTGTCTGATTCGCTGTCTGATGAAGCAGTATTAGGCAGTTCTGCAAAGCACTCGTCTCTTGAAACGCAGATAACGAAAGAGGTCAAAAGTTCCCGCATTGGTTTCGGTACGGGTATGCGCGGCGTACAGCGGCAATCCGATTTGACCCGCGCCGGCTGGACGAAAGGCATTGAATTGCTTCGTTTCGCTTATGACAGGGGAATCCGGCTCTTCGATTGTGCTGATTGTTACGGGACTCACTTTGTCGTTGCCGAAGCCTTGAAAGACAAACATCGGGACAGTTACGTTCTCGTTTCCAAAGTTTGGCTGCGTCCGGGCAATCTTCCTGAATTGGAGCGGCTGCCTCCGCATATTTCCGTCCGGCGTTTTTTGAAGGAATTGCGGACGGATTACATTGACATTCTGCAACTTCACTGCATTGACAGCGGGAAGTGGACAACGGAATTGGCGGAAGCGATGGAGAGTATGGAACAACTGAAACAGAAGGGAATTATCCGTGCGCACGGCATTAGTTCGCACTCAAACGCTTCCGCCGAAGTTGCCGCCGAAACCAACTGGTGCGATGTTGTTCACGTCCGTATTAACGGTGAAGGAATGAATATGGACGGAGCGAAAGAGGATGCCGTCAAGCGGGTCGAAGAGGGGGTGCGTATAACGAAAAAGATACACGATGCCGGTAAGGGGGTAATTGCGATGAAGGTTCTCGGCGAAGGTAAAATGGCGCACGACCCTGGAATGCGGAAGCGGTCAACCCGATTTGTTGCCGGTCTCGACAGCATTGATGTGATGATAGCCGGCTTCACCGAAAAAGAACATATTACAGAGTTTATAGACAATGTTTATGGATAATGCCGATATATTCCGCTAATCCCGCTAACCCCTGCCATTTTGCCTTCTATTCGGTAAAATGAGTAAAACCGTGCTTTGGCGAAAATAAATATGCCAGTTAACAAGATAATTCTCGGCGACAATCTTGAAATATTGCGGACGTTGGAAGCCGAGTCGGCGGACTTAATCTATCTTGACCCGCCGTTTTTCTCGAACCGCAATTATGAAGTTATTTGGGGCGACGAAGGCGAAATCCGCTCTTTTCAAGACCGCTGGGCTGGCGGTATCGAACATTACATTGCCTGGCTCAAAGAACGTGTCTATGAAATGTACCGTGTCCTGAAAAAAACCGGCAGTTTCTACCTGCACTGCGATTGGCACGCCGCCTCGTACATTCAGGTCGAAATCCTGGATAAAATTTTCGGTCGCAAAAGTTGCCGGAATGAAATCATTTGGTATTATCGGCGATGGACTGCCGGAAAAACATTTCAACGGATGCACGATACGATATTCTTTTACACAAAATCGAAAACGTTCCCGTTCAACAAAACGTTCATTGAACCTACCGAAGGACAGAAAGCAAAGCACGAAAAAGGCTGGGATAGAAACTCGGTCATCATTGACGGAGTAAGGCAAGCCCAATTATTGATATACAATCAGAAGAAAGTTGATATTGCTGTCAAAGAGGGCAAAATCAATTTGTCTGATTATGCCAAAATTCATCAATTGGGGGATACCAATACAACGGCTTCCGATGTGTGGGAAATCAATTATTTGAATTCACAATCCAAAGAGCGTATCGGTTACCCAACTCAAAAACCGGAAGCCCTTATGGAACGCATCATTAAAGCATCGAGCAATCCGGGCGATTTGGTGCTTGACCCGTTCGCCGGCGGCGGAACGAC
>JAITOZ010000268.1 GCA_031289675.1 Planctomycetaceae bacterium | reverse complement strand
TACAGTATTACCAACGGTCCGCCGGACAGCAATGCGGCACACCGCTTTGACTTGGGTTATGCCGGCTGGAATTACCGCCGCCGCATTGCCGCCGAAAAGAAGCGGCAGCAGGGACAGCGCGCAGCGAATGCCGCCGCACAAGGGAATGTCTTGCAGGGAAACGCTGTACCGCCTGCAAACGGAGACGCACCGCTAAATCCCTTTGCATCACAGACTCCTGAATCGCCGTATTCAAACGTCTTCGACCCGGCAAAGGAACAGCACGCCGGTATCATCATCGGCATCGGTATTTCCTTGTATGACCGGCTGCCGCAGATTGACCCCGATACCGGTAAAAAAATTGTTGTTGACCGCTTGTCCTTGATACCCGGCGATGATGTGATGCTGACATTCCCTGATTCCGCGTTGCCGCCGCATTTTCAAAGCAGCAGTTTTACGGTAACAGATATTTATGAAAGTAAGATGATGGAATATGACCGCAAACTGGTTTTCGTTCCGATAGAAAAGTTACAGCAATTACGTGGAATGTACGATGAACGGACAGGCAAACCGACCGTTACACAAATTCTCATTAAGGCGAAGTCCGGTACGGACATCAATGTATTGAGAGACCGGCTGAAAGAAAAATTTCCGGTACAATTATTTTCCATTAAAACGTGGCGGGACGAACAAGCAACGCTCCTCGATGCGGTGTATAACGAATTAGTAATACTCAACGTGCTGCTGTTTCTTATCTTTGCCGTTGCCGGTTTCGGTATTCTGGCGATTTTTTATATGATTGTTATCGAAAAACAGAAGGACATCGGTATCCTGAAATCATTAGGAGCAAGCAGCGGCGGAATTATGCAAATTTTCCTTTTTTACAGTTTGCTGCTCGGCATTGTCGGTTCCGGTTTAGGATTGGCATTGGGATTGACCATCGTGCGGTATATCAAAGAGGTTGCCTGGATTCTCTCGAAGATACTTGGTTCGGACGTGTTCAGTCCGGAGATTTATTCGTTCTACGAAGTTCCGACTAAAGTGGATGTCCCGACCGTGATAGGCATTATTGCCGGTGCTGTCCTCATTGCTGTTTTATCGGGAGTGCTGCCGGCATTGAGAGCGGCAAGACTCCATCCGGTCGAAACACTTCGCGGATAAATGAAACAAAAACCCTTATGCAACTGGAATTTGAACAACCGCTCTTTCTTTTCGGGCTGCTTTTATTGGCAGCGGCGGGCTGGGGGTATCGTCATTCGTTAGCGGACTTTTCCCGCTTCCAACGGAAAGTGTCTCTCTGTATCCGTTCACTCATCATCATTTTACTCGTTCTTGCTTCGGCTGGATGGACTCTCCTGAAACCGTCGCACGAACAGCGGTTCGTTTTTGTTACTGACCAAAGCCGAAGTGCGGGACAGGAAGGAATCACGAAGAGTAACGATTATCATCCTGATGATTTTGCAGCGCAGCGCGTTTTCTTCGGTACGGCGGCAGAAACGAATATCGCCGAAGGCATTGAAAAAGCATCGGCACTTGTTGAGCCGCAATACATTGCGCACCTCGTCTTGTTCACCGATGGTAACGAAACGTCCGGCGATTTGTTACGGACTGCGGATGCTCTTGCCCGAAGCGGCACTGCCGTGATTTCGACCGTTCCGCTGACGGGTTCCGGCAGTCCCGAAGTCCAATTTGCCGAAGTCAAATTGCCGAAAGAAACTCTGCGTGAGGGCGAAGCGTTCTATATTGAAGCCGTTGTGCAAAGTAATATAGAAACAAATGTTACTGTTATTTTGTACCGCGATGCGTTCAAAACAGCAGAAATTAAAAAACAACTCAAAGCGGGTGAAAACGTTGTCCGTTTTCGTCAGACGGCAACGGATAAAAAGCAGCAGGAATATACATTGGAAGTGACAGTCCCTGATAAAAAAGCGGACACGATTCTGGAGAATAACCGCCTGCATCTTGCTGTTACTTCGCAGGGCAAGGTACGTGTTTTAATTTTGGATACGGAAACGGCACAGATTCGGGACTTTGCAGCATCTCTGAAAGAACAGGATATTGCAGCGGACATTCGTCCGCCGGAAGGTATGCCCCGCTTATTGAGCGAATTCGAACAATATGATGCTGTGATATTGTCCGATGTTCCGGCAACAGCCTTATCGTTACAACAAATGAATTTACTGCGGCAATACGTCAGCGGACTCGGCGGCGGCTTGATGATGCTCGGCGGCGACCAATCGTTCGGTCTGGGCGGATATTATAAAACGCCAATAGAGGAAATACTGCCGGTACGCTGCGATATACCGAAGGAAAAAGAAAAACCGTCGATTGCGATGTGTCTGGTGATTGACCGCAGCGGCTCAATGGGGGGACAAAAAATGGAGTGGGCGAAAGATGCGGCAAAAGCGGCAGTAGAATTGCTCTCGCCCAAAGATTTCGCTGCCGTCATTGCGTTCGATAACGAAAGTTATATCGTTTGTCCGATGCAAAGTACCGCCGCTGTCTCCGCTATCAATGCTGCCATATCTTCTATCGAACCGGCAGGCGGAACAAACATTTATCCGGCATTAGC
>JAITOZ010000091.1 GCA_031289675.1 Planctomycetaceae bacterium | reverse complement strand
GTCGCTGTCAAGTCCTCGCAAAAGCAACAAATTATTGATGCAATCTTACGATTTGATAAATGATTGTTATACATAGAGTTAGAGTAAATATCTAACTCCTAAACTTGTCAAGCCCCTTGAATTAATACTGACGAGTGAATATCCGCAACAACAACCAAAATGCACAATGTTAACTCCGGTGTTTCATCCGAACATTTCTCCGGTACGGATTTGCATTGGCGACCATTGGACGGCTTCAGAAAAACTTGTCGATTTAATCATCCGCATCGGACAAATCATTGCCTATCAATCCTACAACATCCGCAGTCCGTTGGACGGCGAAGCGGCACGATGGGTGGATGAACACGAAAGTATGCTGCCGATTGACAATGCGGATTTATATCCGCCTGAATAATTCTTTTAACCCTTTACAATTTTTACTACAATGTCAGAAATACTGAAAGTTAGTACCGAAGACACGGAGCGGGAAAACGACCGTTTTCACAGGTTCAGTTTGATTTCGTGGTGGGACCAAAAGCGTCTCAAAGATGCGAAGGTTCTCGTTGTCGGTGCAGGTGCGCTCGGCAACGAATTAATGAAAAATCTCGCTCTGCTTGGTGTCGGAAATGTTCTTGTTGCCGATTTAGACAAGATTGAAAATTCGAATCTGTCCCGCTCGGTACTGTATCGTGCCGAAGACAACGGTAAATCCAAAGCGGAAACTGCCGCAAGGAAAGCGAAAGAAATCTTTCCTGATATGAAGGTGCATTATTTTGACGGCAACGTTGTTTATGATTTAGGAACCGGCGTTTACCGCTGGGCGGATGTTGTTCTCGGCGGCTTGGACAACCGTGAAGCCCGTTTGTCCATTAACCGCAACTGCTGGCGGGTCGGCAAACCTTGGATTGACGGAGCAATCGAATCTATTGATGGTATTGCCAGAGTGTTCGACCCGAATGTGCATCCCGACGGTCCCTGTTATGAATGTACGATGTCCGAGAACGATTGGAAGATTCTCAACAAAAGGCGGTCTTGTAATCTGTTGACGAAAGACGAAATGCAGGGCGGTAAAACACCGACCACACCGACAATCAGTTCCGTGATTGCCGGTGTGCAATGTCAGGAAGCAGTGAAAATCGTTCACTGTTTGGAAACCATTGCCGGTAAAGGGTTTGTGTTCAACGGTCTATCTTGCGATTCGTATCTTATCGAATACACGCCGAATGAAGATTGTATGTCTCACGACCCGCCGGCTGAAATTATTCCGTTGCCGAAACGTTCCGATGCAATGACGGTTGCCGAATTGCAAACATTAGTAACGGAAAAACTCGGCGAAGGAACAGAATTAGAACTTGGGCGTGACATCCTTGAAAAACTCGTTTGTCCGAATTGCAATAGCGAAGAGCAAGTTTTTACATCGCTCGGCAATGTGCATCTCTCACGCGGTGTTTGTCCGAATTGCGGCAAAGACAGGGAAGTGAAAACATTTTACATTATCCGCGGTGATGTTCCGTTTGCGGATAAAACGTTTGCCGAAATCGGCGTGCCGAAGTTTGACATCGTTTGGGCAAGAAACGGTGTTCACCTCATCGGCTTTGAATTCGCTGCCGATGCTGCGGACGTTTTAGGAACATTGCAACAGTAAGAGGACAAAACGATGCCTATCGACACAACAAACATTAAAGACAGCGATTGCCGTAAAAAGGAGTTTCCGTTAAACGACTTGGCGTTAACGAAATGTCCAAGCGGTTTTCAGATCGTCGTTAAACGTTCAACATTGAATACAATGAAGCGGCACGGCAAGACGAGTATGCACGCCGAAGTCGGCGGTATGCTTGCCGGCTCATTGTGTTGGGACGGCGAACCGTTTTTACTCATTGAAGCGTCTATTATCGGAGAACATACCAACGGCAATACGGCAAGCGTAACATTCACCGGTGAAACGTGGGACAGAGTTTGGGAGGTCTGCGAAAAGGATTATCCTGACTGCAATATTGTCGGATGGTATCATACGCATCCCGGATTCGGTATTTTTCTTTCCGGTATGGATTTGTTCATCTGCGACCATACCTTTAACGCTCCGCATCACGTTGCATACGTTTATGACCCGCAATCCGAAGATGACGGCTGGTTTATTTGGAAGAATTCAACGCTGAGTAAATTGCTTCCGCTTGTCATTGAAGATGTTCCCAATGAAATCGTTTCTTCGAACCAATCACAAACAATGCCTGCAATGCAAAACAATTCCGCTGTTCAACAATCCGAAAGACAATGGCTGCTGCCGCTCATACTCATTTCTAATTTGCTGCTTATCCTTTGTGTTGCCGGTCTCGTTTATCTCGTTTGGAAACAGGATACGAAAACAATGCAGGATAAAATTGAGCGGTTAGAAAAACGGGTGATAGAATTAGAAAACCAAAAGTTTTCTGTTGCACAGATAGATTCGTTTATACAGACGAATGACGGGCGCGGTAACATTTACAATCAACGGGCATACCTTTGGACTTTAACAAATAATAAGTTTCGCCTTATTTTACCATACGGTGTCAATGTAGAAATACTGAATACAGATAATCCGCAGTATTGGCGAAACGATTCAGATGATTCTATTTTCCGTAAACGTTCCCCTAACAATCCTTAACCATGATGAGCAGCGACAGAATTACGATTAACGTTGACGAATTAGCGGCGGCATCGGTTTCCGAACCGGCGGCACAGCCCTTGACGCAGTCCGCACCGCAATCCTTCGGACAACCGGCGATGCCGTATGTTCCGCAACAGCAACGAAGCGGCGGGCGTTGGCTTGCCGTGTTTGCTGTACTGAATTTTATCTTAACGCTTGGTCTATGCGGCGGTGTCGGATATTTGCTCTACGCACAACACGTTCCTCAACAGAACAAGCCCGTAATTAAAGAAACGGATAAAACACCATCCATTCCGCAAGACACGGAAGAACCGCAACCGGCTAAACAGAAGCCGAAGAAAGAGCAGTCGAAAACAAAAGACACAAAACCGAAAACAACGGCAGCAGAAAATCCGGCTAAATCAGATGCGGACAAAGTAAGTGCTGCCGATGTTCCGAAAGAAACAGCAAAACCAGAGGAACAAGTAAAAGTACAAGCAAGGGATAATATGAATCCACCTGCAACCCCAGCAATTCCTGCCAAACAAAAAGAAGAGGTTAAGCAATGACAATCAAAATTACTGATACTGATTTACAAACACCTTCCAAACCCAATATAAAAATCGGGATCGATGACCTATCTCCTGCTCCGCAACCTTCGTATCAACCCAATCCGTCCCATACACCGAATACGGTATATCCGCCTGTGCCGAAAAGCAAGAACAACGATATGCGGATACTTGCCGGAATCATCGGCGGTGTTCTGTTATTACTTGTTAGTGCCGGAGTGTTTCTGACGGCAAATAGCAGTTCGTCCAATAATAGAAACAATAATGGAAATGGCAGGCAAACACACGAAGCGGCGGCAATTAACGATGTGAATGTTACTGTTCATAAAGTGTTTGAGAAAATTGGCAAATTAGATACAGAAGAGAAGTGGAAACAAATGGTACAAGAAGTCCGCCGTGTTAATACTTCGGCTTGTCCGCCGAATTTCAGAGCAACGTTCCTTGCAATGATTCACGCATTAGAAGACAGAATTGCGTTTTTTACGGAGTGTAATGAATTTAAAACAAAAGTTGAACGAATGACAGCAAAAGTTGGAAAAGAAATAAATGATCACAACAGCACCGATAAAATGGTCGGTGATCTCTTTGAATCCTTTTTGCGCGGTACAATGGGCGACCCTTTTGGAAAAACACAAGAAGTGTTTCAAGAGGAAAAGGAATTGAAAGACAAAATTGGAAAAATAGATGCTGCTATTCAAGCGGACATCGAAGAATTAGAAAAGAAGGAAAAACGTATCAAAGAGAATATTTACTCAACATTCCAAAAACTCGAAGAGATTGCAGTTCAGTACAACGCTGTATTTAACGCATTTTAGACCGTAGCCGGTCAGGCATTTTTTGCTAATATATCGCCTTCACTCAAACCGCAGTTGCCAGCCCGGCTTTTTACTGAATAGAGTCTCGTTGGGCTGCTATGGTATTGGCGGGACTATTTTTCAACCGGATTCCGTAACGCATTTTAATATGACCATCAAAATAACCGATTCTGATTTACAGATACCTCGCCGACCCGATATAAAAATCGGAACGGAGGAGTTACGTCCGGTTCCGCTTCTGCCGCAATATCAAACACCGTATCAACCGCAGTCAGTAATATCAAACAGTAAGAGTAAAAAACTTCTTTGGGGTATCGTTGTTTCCGTTGTTTTGTTATTTATTGGAACCGGAACATTGCTTGCCGTTTTTAATCGGGGAAAAGTTTATCAAAATCCTACAACATCATTGGAAACGGAAAACGTCAACGCTCCCGTCGTACCGGCAACTCCGGCGGGTCCCGAAAAAAGCATTGCTGAAATTACGGCTCTTGCCAAACAAGGAACCGTCAAGATACTGACCGAAACGAAAGCACTTTGGGGATTAGCAACAGCCCAAAGTCAAGGAACAGGAATCGCTGTTGCCCGAAACGGAAACAGTATCTTGATATTAACGAATCAGCACGTTGTTGAAAACGGCATACGGTATGAAGCGTTTTCAAGTGAGCATCAACGTTATGCAGGTAAAGTTGTTGCTGTTCCCAAAGCGGACGTTGACCTTGCGTTGATGTTAATCGAAGACACGACCGGTAAAATTGCGCCGTCTCTACCGATTGGCAGTTATCAATCGGTGGTACAAGGCAGTGAAGTAATTGTTTTCGGACATCCAGAAGGTTTAGAGTTTTCCGTAACACGCGGTATCGTTTCAGCGTTGCGGGACAACTTGTTTATTCAGACGGACGCGGCTATCAATCACGGCAACAGCGGCGGTCCCTTGATAAGCCGAACCGGTCAGATTATCGGTATCAACACATTCATTATCCGTAACGGACATGCCGAAGGTCTCGGCTTTGCAATTCGTGCTGATTATGTTTTACAAAAAGACAAGTGGCAATGTTTCGAGGATTTCACGCCGTTGTGGAATGACTTATTAAAACGTAACCCCTAACCATAGAAAAATAATGAGTGAAAAGATTACGATTTCGTTGGAAGAAACGAACAGTTCCAAAGTTGACACAAAGATTCGCATTGACAATGCGATGCTTCAAGCAGCGCAACATCAGCAAGAGGTGCTGCGAGATTACAAGCCGTCCGCTGCTGCGAGTTCCGGCAATGTATTCCAAAAGGCGGTGGTCTATCTTGCCCTTTTCGGTCTGCTCTTCGGTTTCGGCGGTTGGTGTCTGTCGGAAATCGTGCAGCAAGTAGCGGAAAGCCAATTAGTTGAAATGATGAATCGAACAACAATGCCAACCGAAAGCGAAATGGATGAGTTTCGCGGCGAACAATTTATTCTTGGTTGCATTTGGTTCATTTTTATTTGCAGTATTATCGGATTCGGATTATCGTCTGCCGAAGGTTTTATGGATGGTAATTATTCCCGTGCTTTTATTCGCGGGTTCATCGCAGTTGGCATTGGTATTGTGATTGGTCCCGTTGTTAATATCGCGGCTAACTCGCTTTATCGTACACTTGGCGGCGGAGGAGATTCAAGCAGTTTTGCCGTGCAGATGTTTGCCCGCGCATTGGGCTGGGCGTTTGCAGGCTGCTTTGTCGGTATTGCACCCGGTATCGTGATGCGGAATTGGAAAAAACTTGGACTCGGTGTCGCAGGCGGTGCTATTGGCGGATTACTCGGCGGTCTTTTGTTCGACCCGATTGGTTACGCAACGCACACCGGCTTTCTATCTCGAATGGTCGGTATCGTAGGTTTCGGCGTGCTTGCTGGTTTGATGATGGGGCTTCTCGAAGAAGCGGCAAAACAGGGCTGGCTCAAAGTTGTTACCGGTGTTATTGCGGGCAAACAATTTATCATTTACCGTAATCCAACCGTTATCGGCAGTTCGCCGAAGTGCGAAATTTACCTTTTCAAAGACACGGAAGTAATGCCGCAGCACGCCGCTATTCGGCAGCAGGGCAAATCCTATACCATAGAGCAGATTGACCAACGCACTCCGGTATTGATCAACGGCGTTCCAAAACAGCGGCACACATTGCGCAACGGTGATACGATTGGCATCGGCAAATCCCAATTTGTTTTCGGAACGAAAGACATTCAACACACCTAACTTTAACTTTTTTTTTACAATGGCTAATTCCATTTGTTCCTTTTGCAATACGCCGATTGAATCCGGCAGCACGAAGACCGTTTGTCCTGAGTGCAAACTCGAATTTCACGAAGAGTGCTGGCAGCACAACAAGGGTTGTTCTGCTTACGGCTGTAAGTATGTCAACTACCTCAATCCGCCGTTGATAGTAGGTGTTCCACTGAACAACGGCAGTGCTATCTATGGTGGCGTTGATTATGGACAGCCGTCAATCAATCCAGTGTTAAGCAAAATCAAATTTTCTTTTCGCGGATGGTGGATAACGTTTATTATACTTGAAGTCCTCTCGTTCTTCGTTGGAGTTGCCGTATCAGAGGAACCTGACGCAGACAATGCTATTCTAGGGTATTCTATTATCTTTTCGATTCCTTGGGTGATTTTCGGCTGTATGCTGTTCTATCGCCTTTGGAGTATTACGGATGAAAGTGTTCGAGACAACACTTCAGCCGGTAATGCAACGGCGAGTTTCTTCATACCAATTTACTACATTTATTGGTTTCCAACCGGTTATTACCGGCTTGCTGATAAAATCAATAAAACGCTTGCTTTACGAGGTAATCCGTATTGTATTGCTATGGCAACTCTCGGCGGTTGGGCAGGTGGGTTATGGATTTTAAAATCGTTTATGATGCGTGTTCCTGACCTACAGGTGTTAGCATCTTTAATTGAGATTGTATGTTTTATCCTGCTCATATTGTATTATCATTCCTGTATTAAAGCGGCAGAACGCATTTTAACACTTTCTCCGCGATATATCAAATAACAATGTTTCGTATCGTTTGCCTAAAGTGTTATCAACACATTGACGTAAAAGCGTTTCAAGAGGGACAGGTTTTGACTTGTCCTTTCTGCGGTGTTGCTGCGTTTAGTGAAGAAATTCCGCTGCCGAAAGAAGAAACAACCAGCAATGAGGAATCAAAAGTCCGTATTCTTTGTCCAGAATGTGGAACAAAATTGTTCGTACCGGCACACCGGATTGGAAAGGAAGAAGGATGTCCTGCTGCTTGTAAGCATCCTATTTTTGTTCGATTATGTAATCTGACGGAATCTATTTGCTCTATTGTTTCCCTCAATATTGCAAATTTTGCGTGTCAATGGTAATTTTAATAGCGCAGGTATCCTATCGGTTCCGCCTAAACCGCAGGACAAGATAGTTATTAAATTTGATGATATTCCAACGCCTCCGGCATCAAAACTGTCTATTCCGGTACTTGTTCCGCCGCCGATTTCCGTTCCGCCACCGTTGCCGCGAGTTCGCTCACAGTTGATCACACCGGTTTTGTTTGATTATCCGAAACCGCCGGCAGGAAAGTTGCCGCCGCGACAACGCCGTTTATATTCCGATGTAAAAGCGGTTGCCGAGCGGTTAGTGAACTCGCCGTATATAGAAATTAAAAAAGTCGAAGGAGACCCGCCGGATTATTATTTGTTGGAATATCACATTCGCGGACTTGAAGCAGTGCGAGGCAATGAAATCACTTACCGCAATCATCATACGGTAGAGATTCGGTTGACGGCAGATTATCCTCGCCAGCAGCCGATGTGTAAGTTGTTGACACCGATATTTCATCCGAATTTTGAGCCGTCGCATATTTGTATCGGCGATCATTGGACGGCACAGGAGCGGTTGATTGATTTAATTATCCGCATCGGCGAGATGATTGCGTATCAGTCCTACAATGTGAAAAGCCCATTGGACGGCGAGGCAGCGATGTGGGCAGACCAACACGGTAACATTTTGCCGACCGATGCAAGCGACCTAATGCCGCCGGAATAAAAAACTTTGTAATACATCAGCGGTTTGGCACTACTACACTATCAATTCTAAATTTATTGGTTACTGCCGTTATTTTTTCAAGGAGTTATAATGTTTTGTTGGACGAATTGAAAAAGAAAATTAACAACGCTCTAACGACTTATTAATAGCCATCCGTGTCATAAGATGGCTGCTGGATATGCAGTCCAATGTCGAAGAAATAAAAACCGGCAAAAAACAGCCGGTTCTTCTACCGTAACTAAAACTGCGGAACATAACCCCTAATATGCTTTGCCGCATCAAACTCTTCAACGACAACAAGACCACCACGGGAAGCGTAAATATCACGTATTACTTCCAACGCGTAATCGTCATCACAGTTAAACCGGTTAGGAGAATACGGTCTCGCCGGATGCCACGGATGAGTTGTGAACAACAACACCGCACCGTCCTGCTCCGCAATCCTCACCGCCGCAGAATAATTCCAGCCGAGCATCTTGACGTACTTGTCATTATCCGGGTTTTCGTGCAGACTTGCACATAACTGCTTATGCGTAATCTGCACAAGTATTTCACCGCCGCGAAGCCAGCCGGCTCGTTCCGATTCGACAAACTGCCGTATCGTTACAGGAAGCGGCTGACCATCTTTGACAAGCAAACACCAACCGGTGCTAGCCAACTTGCGGACACAAACCGCATAAAGTGGTTCTGCACTCATCGTATTCTCCTTATTATTGTTACGTTTATTTAATAACCGCTTTCGTCAACCGAACGGCGGCTAACCCGTTTATAGGATACCGTTGTATCGTCACCAAAGGTTATCGTTTCATCTTTGTTCCACAACTTATCACCTGCCGGCTGCGACTCCCAGTAATCATGATAACTGCCGGTTGGTTCAATAATATCTTCTTTTAGACCAAGTTTCTCATCATCCCGCTTATTTTCCCAATATTCTGTTTTCAAGTCAAGCAGCATCTTTTTAGATTGTTCTCTGCTCAATCCGCTGTACTTACGAACAAACGACGTTCCTCATCATTGACCGCATTTCGTTCCGCGACTTTCTCGGCATCAATTTGCACTCTGTCATTCCCGATGATTCGACTCTTTGGAATTTTTGCGAACAATTGAAGAATGCCGGTCTCGATGCAGTCCTGCTTGACCGCTTCCAAGAGCAACTTCACAAGCACGGCTTCGCACCGAAGGACGGCAGCATTGTGGACGGCATGTTTGTCGAAGTGCCTCGTCAGCGTAACACGAAGGAGGAGAACGCACAAATCAAGCAGGGCGAAGTGCCGGCTAACTTTACAGCGAACCAACACAAACAATCGCAAAAAGATGTTGATGCGGCGCGGACGAAGAAAGGCGACGAAAATCATTTCGGTTACAAAAATCATATTCTAGCGGATGTATTTTGGAAGATAATCCGGGGTTACGGTGTAACAACGGCATCGGTTCACGACAGCAATGTCTATCTGGATTTTTATCCTGAAAAGACAGCGAAGGATAAGGCAAAGTCGCAGGTGCGTTGCCGGATAGAACACGTGTTCGGCGAGCAAAAATGCGGGTTGTGTCAGGAATTTATTGATTGAGTCGTAGAAGCCCCCTTATTTTCCCGTATGTTAACGTTCATTCCAATAAATTTATAACACTACCAAAAAATGCGAATGGGTGATGAGGTGTTGCGAATAATAGGAATGGCGAGGGCGAAGTTCAGATCGGTTTGCGGAACACGGTGAGTAATATGTGTCGGTTAGTGAGTTTGATGACAGGCTGTTGCCGGATTCGCAAGGCTGCTTGACGAATTAGGTCGGAGAAGGACGGTTTTTTCGATGATTTGCCGGGAGTTTTTATAAGAAAAGACAACGATTGCGTGAAGTTTATAAAAAATTTCTCTCGCTCCTCCCACTGTTGAACCGCTCTTCGTAAAATGAGGAGTTATTGGGCGTTCCCATAAGGGTTACTTTATTGCGGCTTTATTTCTTGCCGATTTTGTTTCCGATGAACGCACCAAATACTGTAAACAATAGTGTTATGACGAGAAGTACTGCGAAACCTTCCGTAGTGGGTCGTTCAGCCCACTCGGTCGGCAGCACAGCCAACGATATTCCAAAAGGTCCTGAAAATGATGTCGTGTTAGTTATTTCGTGCGTTGTGAGGTTTGGGTTTTCTAATACTATTTTTCTGGCTATCATAGTCCCTATCACGAGACCGGCACCGCCGCCAAGAACACCG
>JAITOZ010000037.1 GCA_031289675.1 Planctomycetaceae bacterium | reverse complement strand
AGCAGTCTATCAGCGAGGGAGATTTTATTGGGTGCGCCGCCGTGTTTGTGTTGCAGAAAATGAAAAAGATGAACGATGATGAGCATTTTATCGAAAACGCACCGTTTCGTTCCGGTGATCGTCTGAACGCTGCGTCATCTAACTTCTTCAAATTTTCATAACGGTTCGACATTGAAATCCTCCTTGAATAAAACACGGGAAAACGCCAGAATACAAGCATTATAACAAATTTTATGTTACGCAACAAGTCTAATGCTTTGCTTTTATCTACTCCTAATTTTTCAATGAGTTGACACTGCCGCATCGGTTTTGATATGGATAACACGGTGGCAATGAGTTTTTCTTCTGCGGTATCAAAAAGTGAAAAATCAATCACAAGACACCCCCTTTCAAGAAGTTGGGACGTAAAAAACCCGCCCCCCATATAGAAACGGGGAACGGGCAATTAGCACAGGTTCGAAGGTGATATTCCTGTCAAACTCAGCAGAAACATCCCTGTACACTACACCCTGCCCGACTCGAACGGGCAACCTTCGGTTCCGTAGACCGATGCTCTATCCAATTGAGCCAAGGGTGCAAAAAATCCAGCCTCCGCAAATCCAATACAAACATACACCCGTAGAGTATACGAAAAAATAGCCGAAAATCAAGGGGGACAGCAGAATCGTTGCCCATTTTTGAATTCCTGATACCTCGTCCCCTCTGAAATCTCCTACTTTAATACGTTTTCGATTTCATCGCAGAGTTCATTCGCCCGCTCTGCCGTCGGAGCCTCCGCAAAAATACGGATTATCGGCTCCGTGTTACTGCCCCGAAGCAAAACCCAAGCATCGCCGCGGTCAATCCGAAGACCGTCCAGCATACTGCACGGAAACTGCTTAAATGCCGCCGCCGCTTTATCGAGCATTGCCGGCACTTTGTCCAAGTCCGCCGCCGTCTTGCGTTTCACCAACGCATACCCCGGCAAAGTATCTGCCAGTTCCGCTGTACTCTTGCCTGTCTGCGCCATCATATCCAATATCAATGCCATTCCGACGAAACTGTCCCGCACGTAACCGACCGCCGGATTGATAGGACCGCCGTTGCCTTCGCCGCCGAACACCGCCTGTTTCGCTAACATTAAGTCAACAACGTTTGCCTCGCCGACAGCACTGCGGAACACCTGCGCACCGTACCGTCCGGCAATATCTTCCGACATTCGGCTCGTCGCACAGTTGATAACCACGTTCAGATTTTTATTCCGGTTCTTTGACAAAATATGATCCAAACACAAAGCCAACGTACATTCCTCGCCGATGTAGCGTCCGTTGCCGTCAATGACAGCGAGCCGGTCAGCATCGGGGTCTTGGCAAAATGTTACATCGGCGTTGTGTCTTTTCGATTCCGATGTAACCCCGGCGAGGTTATCCGGTGTCGGCTCCGGTGTGTGCAGAAATTGTCCGTTCGGTTCTTCACCAAGAACGGTAACTTCACATTGCAACGCCCGCAACAATTTAACTCCCAGTACAGCACCGGCTCCGTGATTGGAATCGAGGAGTACCTTGAATTTTCGTGCAGAAATAGCCGCAACGTCAACACTTTGCAGCACGGCTTGTAAATGCGCAGCGGTCGAATCGGGACATATAGTTTTTTCCCCCAGACTATTGTGGCGTACCCAATAAAATTTGTTTGCCTTGTATGCTTCCAGTACGGCATTACCGGGCAATTTGGGAATAACGCGTCCTTCGGCAGAGAACAGTTTCATTCCGTTGTATTCGCCGGGGTTATGCGAGGCAGAAATTTGAACACCGCCAGCGGCTTTGTAATGCCGGATAAGGATACCGGTCGTCGGCGTTGCGGTAATACCGGCATCAATAGTGCTTCTGCCGGAGGCATTGAGAACCGAATGGACAGCATCGGCAAGCATTGTGCCGGACGGACGGCTGTCACGGGTGATGACAAAGGGACCTGGCGGGACGGATGCCGAAAAGGCAGCGGCATACCGCATCGCAACATTGGGAGTTAATGTTTCGCCGACAACCCCCCGCAGACCGGCAACACTAATAATCAGTTCGGACATAATCATTTTGTTCTTTTTTAGTGCGAAAGCAATTTCGGGACATTATACACTACAAATCGCAGCCAATTTTAGTTGCGCAATAGTAGCGCATATTGTATCAGGAAGGGGCTAAAAACCCTCCGTTCGCCGTCAATTCTAATACGCTTCGTTATGCACCGTTTTGACAGCACGTCCAGACGGGTCAAGCATATTTTTGAAGGCGGCATCCCATTCCAACGCTACCGGCGTACTGCAAGCCACCGAAGGAACCGAAGGCACTGTCGCCGCCGCCGCTGCCGACGGAAATAATTCCTCAAAAATCAACCGGTAATGATACTCCTCTTTCGACATCGGCGGATTGACTGGAAACCGCTCCGCCGATTTTGCAAAGTCAGCATCCGAAACCCTTAACGCTGCCGTTGCCTTGAGCGTATCAATCCAGTTGTAACCAACTCCGTCCGAAAATTGTTCTTTCTGCCGCCACGCTATATCGGAGGGCAAATAATCCTGAAACGCCTTGCGTAAAAACCATTTCTCTATCCGGTTCTTGCTGCCGCTCAACTTTTCTTCGGGATTGAGCGTCATCGCTGCATCCATAAATTCTTTGTCGAGAAACGGTACTCTGCCTTCAACTCCCCACGCAGCGAGCGATTTGTTTGCACGAAGACAATCGTACAAATAAAGTTTATCCAACTTGCGGACGGTCTCTTCGTGTAACGCCTTTGCATTCGGTGCTTTATGAAAGTACAAATAACCGCCGAAGATTTCATCGCTGCCTTCGCCGGAGAGTACCATCTTGATTCCCATTGACCGGATATAACGCGCCAAGAGGTACATCGGTGTCGAAGCCCGGACGGTCGTTACATCATACGTTTCGATATGATAAATTACGTCCCGCAACGCATCAAGACCTTCCTGAATCGTGAAATGTATCTCGTGGTGCACTGTTCCGATATAATCGGCAACTTTTTGTGCGGCGGCTAAATCCGGCGCACCTTGCAGTCCGACGGCGAACGAGTGGAGACGCGGATACCACGCAATTTCTTTGTCGCCGGATTCAATGCGTGAGGACGCATATTTTTTAGCAACGGCAGAGACAATCGAAGAATCCAAGCCGCCGGATAACAGCACACCGTAAGGCACGTCGGTCATTAGTTGCCGGTGTACTGCTGCTTCCAATGCTTCGCGGAGCCGTCTCAAGATTGAATCGTTGTGTTCAACGTTCTTGTATTCCCGCCAATCACGGTGATACCATTGGACAGGAAGAGCCGGCGAAGTGTCCCCCGATTTGCGGTAAAGATAATGCCCCGGCGGAAACTGTTCGATTTTGTTACAAAAACCTTCCAACGCTTTTAATTCAGAGGCAACGTAAAATGTACCCGCTTTATCATAACCGCAATACAGCGGTACGATGCCGACGTGGTCTCTGGCAATCAGATACGCATCGTTTTCTTCATCGTAGAGAGCAAAAGCAAAGATACCGTTGAGGTCTTCGAGGAAATCGACTCCTTTTTCTTTGTAGAGCGAAAGAATGACTTCGCAGTCGGACTTCGTTTTGAAGGGATAATTTTTTTGCCGGTCGCGGATGTCCTGGTGATTATAGATTTCGCCGTTGACGGTAAGAATCACCTTCCCGTCATCGGAGTAGAGCGGCTGTTTGCCGGATTTCGGGTCAACAACAGCGAGACGTTCGTGGACGAGAACGGCTTTGGGAGAGGAATAAATGCCTGACCAATCGGGACCGCGGTGCCGGATACGCCGGGACATTTCCAATGCCTGCGGACGTAATTTGTCCACAGGCTCTTTGAGTTCAAACAGACCGATAATACCGCACATATTGCCACACAGTAGGATAAGTAACCATTGTCCCTTGTCTGCCGTTTGCTGTCAAGCGTTGATTCGGAAACGATTAGTTAAGGTATGCTTACGTTTTTGGTGCGGTCAGTATGACAACAACCTCAATGGGGGCGGCAAGCCCCGGAAATGCTTGTAACGATTTTACGAAAACCGTCAATCTTTATTTTTTGTGTCCAACCGTTTGACCGGCTATCGGGACATCCCGTTTCGTCAATTTCAGCATTTTCCGCAGCGTCTCGACCTTATCGGGATCGCTAAAACCGCCGGTGCGGACAACCGCACCAAGTCCTTTGGAGGCAGCAGCAAGATAAACGTCCTGTGCTGCACAGCCGACGGCAACGTAGGAAGCTGTCCCCATTTCCTTGCTGCTGTCAGCCATATATAAGAAATTGACGGGGGCGGAATAAACATAATCCTGCGTTCCGACATCTTTGCGGCGGTCGCCGGCTGCCCTATGAATCAGTGTGTTTGCTTTGGCATCGTAAAGATAAACACCGTTCTTAAGGAATACATAAACGGAGATTTCCTGCGAATTTTTCGGAGTCGGAATGACCCGCCTGTCTTCGCGGTTGAAACCATAAGCCGACCACAAGAGGTCGGAAAGGTCTTGTAATTCAACATCCTTGTCGGAAAAATCCCGCGTGGTTTGCCGTGCGCTGATAGCGTCAAAAAGCGGTTTCCCGCCGGTCGTCTGCGGAGCAGGCAGCGTGATGTCCTGTGCAGACACCGTGAAAACCACCGTGAAAACGGTGACAAAAGTGCAAAGTGTTTTCATTGAAACAATTGGGGTAAGGGGTTGTTAAAGGTTAATGAAGTATTTTTGTAACAGTGTTATCGTTTTTTAATCTGTGTTGACGCTGCAACACGGAAAATTAGAGCGTCAAACAAAGGCTGTAGGCAAAAGCGGTGAGCCGGGGGCTAGTTTTGGTGTGCTAAAAAACAAACGTACTTTACACCCGCCGCTCTCATCAATTTAATGCTCCTAATGTGAATTCAAAATTTCAGCGATATGTTTTACTTTTGTTTGTTTCTTTTGTCTGCGGATAATTCCGTCCAAGTGCATCAGGCACGACATATCGACTGCCGTGATAAATTCGGCATCGTGCCGCTCGTGGTCGGCGATTCTGTCCCGCCCCATTTTTACGGAGATGTCCGGCTCGAAAATCGAAAACGTTCCGCCGAAGCCGCAGCACTCGTCCGTCCGGTCTAATTCAACAATTTCGATTCCTTCCGCTTTTTCCAGCAAGCGGCGGACTTTGGAATACCGTTTTTCAACCAGTTCCGAAGCCGATGCGAGTTTCAGTCCGCGCAGCCCGTGACAACTGTAATGAATACCGACCTTATGCGGAAACCGGCACGGAACACCTGTTTGCAGAACATCGGTAATGAACTCGGAGAGTTCATAAATACTCTTTCGGACTTTTTGTACATCGGCGGTTTGTTCGAGTATATCGTAATGATTTTTGACGTGATAAGCACAACTGCCGGAAGGGGTTACGATATAGTCAAAGTCTTTGAAATGCCGGACGAAGTGTTTGTATGTGGCAACGCCGCTGTGTTCGCTTCCGCTGTTTGCCATCGGCTGCCCGCAGCAGGTTTGTTCAGACGGGTACGTGACATTTTGACCGAGTTTTTCCAACACTTCGAGCGTTGCCGCCCCGACGTGCGGATAAAATGTGTCAATGTAACAGGGAATAAATAAACCGATGGTTGGCAGCATTTTGAAAAGAAAAAAACGAATAAATGCACGATTATAACATTTCGTACATCCGCAACGGAACACATTCTACACTTGGCAAGGCAGCATTGCAATCGGTTTTGGCTTTCGCTTATTTTTTCGGCAGCGGCGAAAATTTGTCTATACCGCTGATTCCGAAAATAGGATACAATAAACAGCGGTCAGTACTACGGTCTAGTTAGAGAGAGGTCACCTATGCGTTCTGTTTTCTTTGCCGTTCTTTGCTGTATTACCGTTCCCGCCTTCGGTTACGATAACGGAATCGTTCCCGTCAATACGCCGGAATCGGCAAAACGGCTCATCACCGATTTAATCAAAACCTACGGCAATAAATATCCAAAAGGTTCCGAATTTCTCAAACAACTCGAAAACATTGACCCCAACAACCAAACCAAACTCGATGCCCTGATTCGGGAAGCCGCTTTGGCAAATCCGCTGCTCGACTTCGACAAAATCCTCTGCATCCGAAGAAAAACGCACGAAAAAGGGAGTGCCGGCTTCTCCCTGCTCAATGCCTATACCGAAGATACCATTCCCCGCAAAGGTTGGGATAACGAAGTCATCCTTTTGAGCAATCTGCGTACCGAACCGAAAATGACAACCGTCTATCGGCATCATAACGACGGCATTCTGCGCGATATTGAACTCCATTTTGACGCAAACAAATTGTTGTTCGCATCCGTCAACGACAAAGGCAACTGGGCGGTTTTTGAAGCCTATCTCGACAGCAAAAATTTACGCGAACTCACCCCGAATGACCAAAACGACATTCAGTGGTTCGACCCGTGTTACCTTGCCGAAGAAGGGGCAATCCTTTCCTTTTCGACTGCCGGTATGCAGGGCGTTCCCTGCGTTGCCGGTTCGCAAAAGGTTGCCTCGCTGTACCGGATTGACGAAGCAAAGGAAAATCAGAAACAAAAAATCCGGCAACTGACATTTGAACAGGACAGCGGCTGGCATCCCCGATTACTCAATGACGGTCGTGTGATGTATCTTCGTTGGCAATATACCGAAACGCCGCACTATTTTGACCGAATGCTTTTCACGATGGCACCGGACGGTCGGCAGCAGCGGGCTTTGTGGGGCAGCGGAGCGTTTTTTCCTACCGCCTACAAATTCGCCCGACCGGTTCCAACGCATCCCAGTATGGTTCTCGGCATTGTCAGCGGTCATCATTCCCTGCCGGAAACCGGACGCTTGATGCTCGTTGACCCGAATATCGGTACGCATTATCCGTTCCGCCACGACCCGAAAACGAAGGAGTGGGGCGTTCCCGGTACGCACGCCGACATTTATCCCCGCATCTATCCGAAGGAAGTTACCGGCTGCGTTCAGGAAATTCCCGGCTGGGGACGCGATGTCATCGGTAACGTTTATGACAACCAGGGCGGCGATTGCAAATACACTTTTGCAACCCCGTTTCCGCTCAACGAAAAATATTTTTTCGTGAGTATGCAGTTAAATCACAAAGGGACGTGGGGTATCTGGCTTGTCGATGTGTTCGACAATATGGTTAAAGTGTACGATTTACCGGATGCCGGTTTGTACGAACCGATACCGCTGATTCCGCGCGAACGTCCGCCGGTGCGCCCCGACTTGACTGTTTCCGGTGAGAAGGAAGGAGTAATGTTTATTACAAATGTTAACGACGGCAGAGGACTCAAAGGTATTCCGCAAAATAAGGCAAAATCGTTACGGATATTTGCGTATCATTGGGCGTACTGGGGAACGGGTAATTATACAGCGATGGGCGAATATTCCGGTTACGATATTAAACGGATTTTGGGAACCGTTCCGATAGAAGAAGACGGTTCGGTTGCGTTCAAAGTTCCCGCTAACACGCCGGTTGCTTTTCATCTTCTCGATGAAGACGGGGCGGCAATTCAGATTATGCAGAGTTGGACGATTGCGATGCCGGGAGAAAATGTTTCCTGCGTCGGCTGCCACGAAAAGACAAACGATGTTGTCCCGCCGAAAAATGCGATAGCGTCCCGAAAACCGCCGCAGGAAATCACACCGTTCTACGGTGCGGCAAGACCTTTCGGTTTTCAAACGGAAATTCAGCCGGTTCTCGACCGGTATTGCGTCCAATGCCATAACGATACAAACAAAAAGGCAGCCGGTATTCTTTCGTTCTCCGCCGATGATAATCAGCGCAATCCCGTCAGCCGTTGGCAGGACAATACGCCGTATCTGTCGCTGCATCCGTTTATCCGCCGACCGGGAACGGAATCCGATATTGCAGCGAAAACGCCGATGGATTATCACGTCAGTACCAGCGAATTGATACAGCGTCTTCGGCGGGGGCATTACGGCGTGCAGTTGGACAAAGAGGCGCGGGACAAACTTTATACTTGGATTGACTTAAACGTGCCGTACCGTGCGGCGTGGAATTCGCCGAAAAACGAAGCCCGAAGATTAGAGTTACAAAAACTCTATGCCGGTCTTGATGATGACCCCGAAGAGGAATTCCGCAGCCTTTATAACAATGCCGTTAAAGATGTACCGGGACAGGAAATCAAACCCGTTCCGCCGGAAGAGATTAACAAATTATTGAAACATAATGACGATGGTTCAAAACAGTTTAGGGCTTCCATCGGACCGCTTCCCGCCGTCAAGGGGGACAACGTCAAGGCACAGGGCTTTCCGTTCGCTTATACCGAAGCCAAGCGGCGGCAAAACGGTTTGCAGCGTGAACCGATGACGGTGAACGGCATTAAATTTGTACCGATTCCTGCCGGTGAATTTGTGATGGGTTCGATTGACGGTTTTGACGATGAGCGTCCGCGTGCTGCTGTGAAAATCGAAAAGCCGTTTTGGATTGCTGAAACAGAAATCACGAACGCTCAATATGCGCCGTTTGACCCTGAACACGATACCGGTTACGAGGGGGAACACGGTTACGACCATATTTCGCCGGGGTACATTGCGAATCATCCCGACCAGCCGGTTGCCCGCGTGAGTTGGCAGGAAGCGGCGGCATTTTGCGATTGGCTGACGAAAAAAATCGGAGAGCCGGAAGTACAGCGCAGCGAAACTTCCGGGTTGAAAGTTATGCTGCCGACGGAGGCGCAATGGGAGTGGGCATCGCGGGCGGGAACCGACCAGGCGTTTTTCTTTGGACACCGTTTTGCGGACTTTTCGTATTATGCGAATCTTGCCGATGCCGGTTTGCGTAAGACGAATCAGTCGCACGAAGGTTCGGAGTGGGACGGACACGACCGCCGCCGTCCGCCGAATTTTCTTGCCCAAGCCGGCAGTTCGCTGATAAAGCATCGGCGGTATTTTCCGGCGGAGAGTCTCTTTCCGTTACGTGATGACCGGTTCACCGACAAATGGTTCACGGTTGATTATGTGAAACAGTATGCAGCGAATCCTTGGGGTCTGTACGATGTCATCGGCAATGTTTGGGAGTGGACGCAGTCGGATTACGCACCGTATCCGTACAACGGGAACGATGGACGCAATGACGGCAATTTGACGAAGAAAAAGGCTGTCCGCGGCGGCTCTCACGCCGACCGTCCGAAGGTGATTGGTTCTGCCGTGCGTATTCCTTATGAAACGTATCAAAAGGTACACAACGTCGGTTTCCGACCGATTATCGTTACAGAATAGACATTCCGCTATCTTGCGATAGCGGCTCTGAAATATGAAACGCTTTAACATTATTGGTTCTCTTTGCCTGCTCGGTATGAGTTGGTGTCCAGTCTTTGCGGAGGAGCCATCGGTATTGTTGCCGTTACCGGCAGCGAACGGAGCCTATTCCGGTACGGATAATCTCGGCCGTGTACTGCCGATGCCGGGAGACAATTCGATGGTGCCGGTTCGCAAGGAACGGTACGCCGGATTGTTTTACTTTTTATGGATGGCGCAGCATGGAAAAGCCGGTCCTTATGACATCACAAAAATCATTACGGAACACCCCGAAGCGGTTCATAACGGCGACCATCCGGCGTGGGGACCCATTAATGCATTTCACCATTGGGGCGAATCTTTATACGGTTATTACAGTTCGGAGGACGCTTGGGTGATGCGGAAACATATACAATTATTGACCGATGCCGGTGTCGATTTTCTGGTATTCGATGCCACCAATGCTTTTCATTATCCCAAACCGGCGCAGATATTGTGCGGAATTCTTGACGAATATCAGAAACGAGGCTGGAACGTTCCTAAAATCGTGTATTACACAAATTCTCATTCAGGAAAAACGATTGAAAATATCTACCGTGATATTTATGCGAAAAATCTTTATCCGAACCTTTGGTTTCATTGGGAGGGAAAGCCGCTCATTATCGGACACCCGGAAGAATGCAGCGATGAGGTGAAAAATTTTTTCCGTATTAAAAAATCGCAGTGGCCCAATGAAGGCAAATATCATCAGGACGGTTTTCCCTGGATTGCCTTTGAGCGTCCGCAGCATATTTTCAAGAATACGGCAGGCGAAAACGAAGTCATCAATGTATCGGTTGCTCAACACGCCGGTTCCATTCGGTTCAGTTCCAGTGCGTTTTACGGCGACCAGTCGAATTGGACGCGAAGTTGGCACAGCGGAAAAAATGACCCGGCAAAAGATGCCGTCAATTACGGTTACAATATCGGCGAACAGTTTGATTTTGCCGTTTCGCAAGACCCGAAAATCCTTTTCATCACCGGCTGGAACGAATGGGTTGCAATGCGGTTCAAACAACTGGTGCCGAACGAGCCGGTCGGTTTCGTCGATCTTTGCGGCATCAACAACAGCCGCGACATCGAGCCGATGCGGGGCGGATTCGGCGACAATTATTATATGCAGATGATCGCCAATATCCGGCGTTATAAAGGTGCAGTACCGAAACTGCCGGTTTCGTCTGCTGCAAAAAAAACGATCAACGTGTCCGGTGATTTTTCGCAATGGGATTCCGTAACGGCATTATACCGCGATTACACGAACGATATTGTGAACCGAAATGCTGCCGGCTGCGGCGATTTGGTTTATACAAACACGACCGGACGGAATGATTTCGACATTATGAAAATTGCGCTGGATGAAACATACGTTTATTTTTATGTTCAAACGGTGAACAAGATTTCACCGAAAAGTAACGAAAATTGGATGACGCTGTATTTGAGCGTTCCGCAACTGCCGGCAGACGATCCTAAAACTGCTGCGAACTGGAACGGGTATCAATTTGCCGTCAATCGGGCGGATTCCGGCAATGACAGCAAAGTAACTATCGAACGTTCATTGGGCGGCTGGCGGTGGGAAAAAATCGCCGCTGCCGATTGTCAGGTGAAAGGAAATCAGATGCAGATTGCCGTACCTCGCAAATTTTTGGACGGAAAACAGGGCAAGCCGATGAACATGCAATTCAAGTGGGCGGACAACACACCGGCGGATGGAACCATCGAATCATTTTACATCGACGGCGATGTTGCTCCCATTGGTCGGCTAAATTACGTTTTTGCCGAGTGAAATGACGGCGGCTATGACCGAAACTCCCCGTACCCGGGTGCCGGTTTTTGTTAATTCTCCATTCTCAATTCTTATCTCCCCGTATCAACTTTACCGCTTCTTCGTTGAGCGGCATAACGTAAAATTCACGAAACAGGCAGCCCTGATTGCCGCCGCCGTGCAACTGCAAACCGACTTTGCCCTCTTTCGCACACTTCGGATCGTCAAT
>JAITOZ010000034.1 GCA_031289675.1 Planctomycetaceae bacterium | reverse complement strand
CCGGTACCCTTAATAGCACAGGTTCCCATTCATTGTTTCCCCTTATTTGTAAATTAAGGGAATAAGGGTAAGAGTTTGGAGACGCATTACTATTAAGGGGGCGGAAAAGGAAAATAAGGGTGTGGCGAGTGGTTAGTGACTAGTTTTCGCTTCCGAATTTTCCCCGCATTACTCGTCACTAGTCACTCATCACTCGTTAACAGCACCCGACAAATTTTATGCACCCAATGTCAAGCGGTTTCCGGAACTTTTTGCTTTTTTTTGAAAAAACAAGAAAGAGGCGGGGGTTCAAGCCCGCTCTTGCGCACGAAATTTCTTTGCGCAAAACATTTCTTGCAGAGGCTAAAACGGGCGGATTTCAAACCCGTGTCCGTTGTTTTTTGCCCTGAATGTCTAACACCGTTCTACGGTGTTTGCGGCGTTTCCCGATGCGGCGGACGCTCTTTCGGAATACGGCGTGTTACCGGCGGCGTGCCGGGAACATACGGCTCACGTTTTTTGAGAAGAACATCGTACATCACACGCGACTGTCCCATACGTGCCTCGACGGCATTCCAGCCGATGTGATATGTTTGGGCATCAAGGCGCGCCTGCCGGGCATTGATTGCCGGTACAACAACGACCTTGTAATCGCCTTGTTTCGACATTTTACGAGGTACATAAGTATAGTGATCCGGTATCTCCTCGTCTGCGGCATTGCCGGCAAGTATCGGCACGAGACAAATAATGATAACGCCAAGGACAGCGAACACGGCTCGGAAATTTTTCATCTTTGTTTTTTCATTCACTTTGACCGGTCTCGCAGCAACTCGCCCAGCGACCACTCCTTATCAGGATTTTTGTGCATTTCCGTCAATTCTTTGATAAAATCGTCCGCATTCTCAAAGTGTCGATAGACGCTTGCAAACCGGACGTAGGCTACCTGGTCGAGGTCGGCAAGATAGTGCATCATACGCTCGCCGATGAACCGGCTATCGACTTCTTTTTCAAACGTGGATTCAATATCCCGTTCGACTTGCTTCATCAGTTCGGCAATCTGTTCATCGCTTATTTTTCTTTTCCAGCAGGCACGTTCCAATCCTTGCTGCATTTTTTCCCGTTTGTAGGGAACACGCGTACCATCCCGTTTGACCACCCGCCGCTGAACGGCTTCAGCGCGTTCAAATGTTGTGAAACGCCGCCCGCAGTTTCCGCAGGTTCTCCTCCGCCGGATTTCGCCGCCGTCGGAACTCGTGCGTGTATCGGTAACTTTATCGTTGTCCTGATGACAATGCGGACACTTCATCGAGAAAAACCGCTGTAACATTGCCATTTTAGCAAGGTACAGCGGCAAGTCAATCACTACGTTTTTCCGTTTGAATACTCTAAAACCGGTAGAGAGCGGCTATACCGCCGCTGACTTGGTCGCTGCGGCTGTTACCGTACGGCAACGCCCCGCCGAAGGATGCCTTTCCTGCTGTTACCGCATCGTAACGAATCTCAGGACGGAGACTCAAACTTTTCGTCGGATTGTAATTCAATCCCAGCGTAATGCCGACATATTCGGCATCGTTGCCCCAATAGATATCGCCGTCTTTGTACCATTCGACCCGTGTTCCGAGCGACCACAAATCGTTGATTTGATAAATCGCCCGCTGGCTCACGGAATACGACGAATAGTGCTGTTCTGTCCCAACGTCCGTATCGTTATTCAAATCCCACTGGGTTACAAACTGCCATTTAGCGTTCGGCAGCCATTCATATACGAGCGACTGCTTGAAATAATCGCGGCGGCTGACACCTGCGCCAAAACCTCTGGCATCATCGAAATTTTTCTTTTCGCCGAACGTTGTATAGTAATAGACATTCGACTTGTCTGTCAGATTGAATGTGAAACCGGTAATCACGCCGGTATCGTTGTATTTGTTTTCGATACTGTTACTCAAACCCGTTGTCCAGCCAGCAGACAATTTCAAACGTTTACCCAGTTGGTAATCTGCCAGCACGCCGGTATGCGTTGAAGGTTCGTTCCAATAGGCAAACGTGTGGCTGTAAAAGAACTCCTGGTCAGCAGCAATCGCCTCCCAGCCGAGCAGGGTATAAAATTTCCCTATTTTTACGGACAAGTCTTTGTAGCCGATGCTTGCGTAAAGTTGCGGCATACTTAAGCCGTAACCGTATCCGACAGTACTGTTCCGCTGGCTTACCCATTGGGCATCGAATTTATCGTCCCCAATGTCGGCGGTAACCCAAGCATCCGAACCAAACATTGCCTCGGCACGCCAACCGAAGTCGAAACCGCGGCGTGTGTTCAACTTTTTCTCTGCATAGAGATAAAGTTGGTTGAGACTGAAATCGTTCCGCTGCGTAAAGGTATGTCCCGGTCCGTTGCTGTCGAGACCGTTCCGCCAGCCGTGCGAATTGGTGTAGATACCGGCTTGCACCCAGCCGCCGAAGTCAATGGGCGAATTTAGCGAGCAGTCAACTTCGGCGCAGGCATCAACCTGGTCGCAGGGGCTGCATTCTGCGGCATACGACGCAGTGTAAAACAAAAAAACACAAGTTGCCGCAGCAACCGTTAGTATCGACCGGCACACTTTTGAAACTCTCATTTTGCTTATTAGGGTAAGTGGTGTACGTACATCTGTCCACTACGGTATATCGCCGTAATGCAGACCGATAACAAGAATTTCTCCGCACAGCGGTATTATCGGTGTAAATTCACCAAACTGACAGTCAAAGAGACGGCGGTATTTGCCCCCCCTAATTGTTACGCCGCAGAGAACGGATGTATTCCGGTGTTGTGCCGCAGCAGCCGCCGATATAGTCCGCACCTGCCGCTATCAACTCTTTTGCCGCCTCCGCAAATTTTTCCGGCGTTTGATGATACACCGTTTTATCGCCGACCGCTTCCGGCAAACCGGCGTTCGCCTTCATCCAAAGCGGCAGTTTTGTCACTGCCCGCATCCGTTTGCAAATCGGAATAAATCCCTCTATTCCCTGCCCGCAGTTCGAGCCAATGATGTCTGCTCCTGCGGCTGTCAGTTGTTCAACTGCCTGTTCCGGTGTCGTTCCCATCATTGTTCGGTCTTTATTTTTGCCGGAATCAAAGACCATAGTGACCGCAACGGGCAGTCCTGTTGTCTTTGCCGCTTTGACCGCCAGTACCGCTTCGGCAGTGTCGCTCATCGTTTCAATCACGATACCGTCAGGATGTTCGGCAGCAGCGGCTCGGACTTGTTCGAGAAAAGCGGCATAGACTTCGTCCGGCGAAGTACTGCCCATCATTAAAACGATGCCGGTCGGACCTACAGAGGCAAAGACTTTTCGGTTTTTCGTTTTTGCGGCTTCGAGGGAAATGCGGACCCCGGCGCGGTTGACGCGGGCAATCTGCTCTGTCAAATCGTTATGACCGGCATCGTGCTTTGCCAGTGTAAGACGGTTTGCACCGAAGGTGTTGGTTAAAATAATATCGCTTCCAGCCTCAATGTAAGCATCCGCAACTTCTTTCACTTTTTCGGGATGCGAAAGATTCCACAGGTCGGGACATTCGCCGAGACCGAGTCCCCGCTGTTGTAATTGCGTCCCCCAACCGCCGTCAAGGATAAATGTCATATTTTTATTGAAAAATGTAGTAAGGATTATGCCTTGTTCTTTGCTGCTTGTCAATCCGCTGTCTTATCAAACGGAGAGCAAAACCGGCTTTTGCAGAGCAATGCAGACAATACAGCATTCTCTTAAAAAGCGCAACCAAAATTGGTTGTACTTCGCCGCACTCGGTACGATAAAATGTTCAAACGATGATTTTGCAATTCGCCTGACTGTCCGCAGCGAATTTTCCTTTCGCGAAAACTGGATATAATGGAAAAGCAGCAAGCCGCCACAACCAATGAAACTTTATGCTTATTTTCTTCCCGAAGTTCCGGCACGCAGCGAATGCCGAACGCTTCAAGATGTGCAGGATATTTTGTGGCGTTTGAAAGAGGTACAGGCGGACATTCCCGTCATCATCGAACCGGCGGCAAACGTTCCGATGGAACACGTTATTAACCTGTATGACATTTGCCGATGATGAGGATTGAATGTTTCTACCTATTGCAAGAGTCATCCTCCCAGCGTAAAATACCGATATGAAACGTCCTATCCGATTTTTTAATACAACAGGACCGTGTAATCCCGACGACCATTATATGCTGCCGCCTGCGGAACGCTTGCAGGGAGCGCAACTGCATCGCTATGTCAAAGACAATCTTTATTGGTCTCTCCACGCCCCTAGACAAACCGGCAAAACGACTTTTCTCCAAAGTTGGATGAAGGAACTGAACGCTAGCGGAAATGTGGTTGCATATTATGTCAGCGTGGAACGCTGTCAAGGGATTACAGAAATTGCTGATGTGATGCCCACAATTTGCGATGCTATCCAATCAAGTACGGAGGAAACAGGATTACCGATTCCCAAAATACAGTCAACAGCAAGTTCTAACCCAGCAAGTTTTTTGTATTCTATTCTCGCTGATTGGTCAGCGAAAGTTGCTCCGAAACCGCTTGTGGTTCTCTTCGATGAAGTTGATGTTCTTGAAGGTTCGGCAATGGTTAGTTTTCTACGTCAACTTCGCAGCGGTTTTGCAACACGCGGGGTCGGTAAATTTCCTACTTCGCTTGCTCTTGTCGGGATGCGGGATTTGAAGGATTATTTAACGGCGGCAAAAGATGGCAAAGCAGTCAATCCCGGTTCACCATTCAATATCAAAGAGGATTCTGTAACTATCGGCAACTTTTCCCAAGAGAACGTTGCCCAACTTTTTGCCCAGCGTACCGAAGAAACCGGGCAGCAAATTTCATCCGAAGCCCTTGACTATGTTTGGGAGCAATCAAAGGGACAACCCTGGATTGTCAATTCACTTTTCAAACGGGCAACGATGCGGATTCTCGATTACGAAGATTACACAACCGTCACGCTTGAACATCTTGAGCAAGCGCGTGAGCAGATGATTTTAGCAAGAGAAACGCATCTCGATTCGCTCGCTTATCGTCTCGAAAATCCGAAAATCCGCTCAATAATGGAAACATTATTGACAGGACAAATCGACATGAACCTCTCCCCAAACGATGCGTTTCGGCAATGTGTAGATTTGGGTCTCGTTACATTCGATAATGATGAAATAACGATTGCTAATCCGATTTATCGGGAAGTCCTTGCAAGAGAAATTTCATACGGGGCGCAAATCATGCTTCCGCCGCCGACATTCCGTTGGCAGAATCCGGACGGCACGCTTGATATGGATTCTCTATTGAAGGAGTTTCAAGCATTTTGGCAGGAGAATTCCGAAATATGGGAAGAGAAGAGTGATTATACGGAGGCATTTCCGCATCTGCTTCTGATGGCATTTTTGCAGCGGATTACTAACGGCGAGGGACATATTGAGCGGGAATATGCCGCCGGTCGCGGTCGGATGGATATGGCAGTTGAATTTCACGGTCAGTGGAACATCATTGAAGTCAAACTATTGCGTAACAAGCGAACGCCTGAAAAAGTCAAAGGTGAAGGGTTGGTACAAATTAAAAAATATCGGGACACTTTTTCATCTTCACGCCTGACCAAAGATAGTGAACCGATACCGTGTTATCTTTTGATATTTGATCGGCGTTCGGCGGATAAACAACTCCCGTGGGCGGAGCGGATTACTTGGAATGCTGAGGACGAGGTTACGGTTGTGGGCTGCTGATTTGGCGTTATGCTCTGTGTTAGTCCAAGACCTTTGAAACGTCCTAAAAATTAAGTACAAAAATGAAATTCGGGATGATTTTCAGAAAACGTCACAAAAAAGACGACGTTTTGATATGAGCCGCAATTGAACAAAATAGTTGAAAATTACATTTTATATACAGGATGAAAGTATAGTCGCCGGAGTAATCTTCACTTGACATTGTCGGATTTTATTGTATGGTTGAAGAGCAATGTTTATGTTTGTCTGCCGAACAACGCCAAAAATCTGCTTGTTCCGCAGTCGCCCTGCCAGGTTTACTGCCATTTTCCACTTTTTGCTGTAACACGAAAAAGTTGTTTGGGGCATAACCTATTGAAATATCGGATGTTGCAGCAACCCTAATGTTTCATTTCGTAGTCTTTGGAACCAAGGTTGGGGGGCTCGAATCCCTCCGGACGTAATGCATAAACCTGCACATTATAAATAACTTGCCGTTACGCAAAAAGAATCACTGCCTATAAACGAATTACTTATAAGCCGATATTGAACAAAACGGCTAAAGTAGTAGATAATGGAAATTATGCAAGAACTTACCCAAGAAGAACTGACTCGATACAGCCGGCACTTGATTTTGCCGGAAGTGGGGCTTGAAGGACAACAGCAACTCAAAAACAGCAAGGTACTTGTCATCGGCACCGGCGGTCTCGGCTCGCCCGTTGCTCTTTATCTTGCCGCCGCCGGTATCGGAACGCTCGGTCTCGTTGACTTCGACCTCGTTGACGAAACCAATTTGCAGCGGCAAATCATTCACAGTACCAGCGACATTTTGCGCCCGAAAATTGCTTCGGCGAGAGATAGGATATCAGACCTTAACCCCTTTGTTAAAATCGAGGCTTACGAAATGCGGCTCGATTCCTCAAACGCTTTGAAGATATTCAAAGATTTCGATGTCGTCATTGACGGTACCGACAATTATGCAACCCGCTATCTTGTCAATGATGCGTGCGTACTGCTCAACAAGCCGAATGTCTATGGCTCGATTTTCCGTTTTGAGGGACAGTCAAGCGTCTTTCATTATAACAACGGACCCTGTTACCGCTGCTTATATCCGTCTCCGCCGCCGCCCGGTCTTGTGCCGTCGTGTTCCGAAGGCGGCGTACTTGGTGTGCTGCCCGGAATCATTGGTTGTATTCAGGCAAACGAAGCGATTAAAGTGCTGCTCGGCAGCGGTGAAACGCTGTCAAGCCGATTATTGCTCTTCGATGCTTGGAAAATGAAGTTCCGCGAATTGAAGTTACGAAAAGACCCGAATTGCCCGATTTGCAGTGAACATCCGTCAATTACCGCGCTGGTCGATTATGAAGAATTTTGCGGACTGAAAAAGTATACGGATGACGAGCCGGTCGAATCCGTTACAGCGGTCGAGTTAAAATCGCTGCTTGATAATCAGCCGGAAACGCTGCAAATCATTGACATTCGGGAGCCGCACGAAATTGCAATGGGAATGTTGCCGCGGTCTAAAGCGGTGCCGTTCGGTCAGGTTATCCGCCGCAAAAATGAATTTGACCCGAACATTTTGAACGTGTTCATTTGCAAAATCGGCATCCGCAGCGAGTTGGCAATCCGTGCCTTAAAAGAGGCGGGGTTCACGGGACGTATTGCCAACCTCAAAGACGGCACGAACGCTTGGGCGCAGGAAGTGGACAATTCGGTCATTACGTATTAGATCTGGCTGCTGCTTTTTTTTTTGGGCTTTTGCCGAGAGCGGATTCAACGAAATTCCAAAAAACAAATTCCATTTGTGCCTCAAGGAATTGTGGATTTCATTTCAATCACCGAAAAGGAAATCTGTACAAAATCGTCAAAAATTGACTAAAAGACGTGAGATGCTTGGCACGGGCTTCCTGTTTTTTAACGTACGATTGTCTAACCGTACACTATTATAAGGGAACCTCCCCCCCTATTTTCGAAAAATATTGGGTTTTTAGATGTTCCCTAAAGTATGACCATTAACCTGTCACCTTGCCAAGCAATACCGTTACTGCTTTCGCAAACTGCTGCGGCTGTTCCACCGGCGGCAGATGACCGGCATCGGCAATTTCCGTGAAAGTTCCGCACTTCGCTGTGTCTGCTAACGTCTGCATTTCGCCCGGCGGAACAAATAGGTCATCCCTTCCGCCGATAGCCGCTACGGGAACATTCAACTGCCGCAGCACCTCCGTTGTGTCTGTCCGCTGTGCCATTCCAAGCGTTGCCGCCGCTGCTCCCTGCGGATTGTTCGACTCAATCATCGAACGGACAGCATTAACTACCGGTAAATTTCCGCTCTGCGTTGCTGGCGATAACAGTTTCGGCAGCATCGCATCCGCAACATTGCCGAGCGTCATTGTACCGGCACGCAGACCGGCAGCCTGTTTTCGCCGGTTTTCCGCTGCGTTCGGCAAATCGGCAGCCGTCTTCGTTCCGCAAAGAATTAAAGCAGACAATCGGTCAGGGTATTTCGCCGCAAAGTGCATCGCAATGTACCCGCCCATCGAAAGACCGCAAAACGTAACCGGCTCTTTCACGTCCATCGCATCAAGCAGTGCCGCCATATCATCGGCAAACATTTCCATCGTGCTAATGCTGGCATTGGTCAAGCCGGTATTTTGCGGGAGCGGACTTTTTCCCAATCCCCTTAAATCCGGTGCTATGAGCCTGTAAGAATCAGGAAAAAACGGAAAAAGCGGCTCCCACATCGACGAATCGAAGGGATAACCGTGAATGAACAGGACAGGTTTGCCGCCGCCCCGCTGCCGAACATAAAAATTAGCACTGCTAGTACCGCCGAGGGAATAAAATGACATTTGTAACGGCTCCGGCAAAGATGGATAATTGACAAAGGGGGAAAGGATAATTATAATATCTACAGCAACAGACTAAAAGCGGGCAGCAAAGCCGCCTGCCGGGTCGGTAAAATCCTAACACATACAAACAAATAACAAGGAAAAGCCAATGAGCAGTACCATTATTGACATTCGGGGACGGCAAATTTTAGACAGCCGCGGGAATCCGACTGTCGAAGTCGATGTAACCCTCGAAGACGGTTCGTTCGGACGCGCAGCCGTTCCCAGCGGTGCCAGCACCGGAGAACGTGAAGCCATTGAACTTCGCGACGGTGATAAGAAAAACTATCTCGGCAAAAGCGTTAACAAAGCCGTCGCTAATGTTAACGATGTTCTTGCCGATGAAGTCATCGGTTATGATGCCCTCGACCAAGCCGCCGTTGATGCCCGAATGATAGAACTCGATGGAACCGAAAACAAGGCAAAACTCGGTGCCAACGCCATTCTCGGTGTTTCGCTTGCCGCTGCTAAAGCCGCAGCAGCATATACCGGTCAGGAACTTTACCGCTATCTCGGCGGAGTCGGCGCACGAATCATTCCCGCCCCGATGATGAACGTCATCAACGGCGGAGCGCACGCCGATAACAAAGTTGATGTGCAGGAATTTATGATTATGCCGCTCGGCTTCACCAATTTTACCGATGCCATCCGCTGCGGCTGTGAAGTCTTTCATTCGCTCAAAAGCGTCCTGAAAAAACAAAAATACTCGACCAATGTCGGTGATGAAGGCGGTTTCGCTCCCGACCTCCAAAGCAACGAAGAGGCACTCAAAGCCCTCGTTGAAGCCGTCGGCATCGCCGGTTACGAGGCGGGCAAACAAGTCTATATCGCTATGGACTGTGCCTCGTCCGAGTATTACGATAAGGACAAGAAGGTTTATACAATGGACGGCAAAGCGTTGAAGTCTGCCGAAGTCGTTGACCTCCTTGCCGATTGGTGCAAGAAATATCCGATTGTCTCCATCGAAGACGGCTGCGACCAAAACGATTGGGACGGTTGGAAACTCTTGACTGACAAAATCGGCAAAACGGTGCAACTTGTCGGCGATGATTTGTTCGTTACCAATGTGAAATGCCTGCAACAAGGCATCGACAACGGCATTGCCAACTCGATTCTCATCAAGGTCAACCAAATTGGTTCGCTTACGGAAACGATTGAAGCGATTCAGTTGGCTCACCGTAACAGCTACACGTCAATTTCGTCTCATCGCAGCGGTGAGACGGAAGATGCGACGATTGCCGATTTAGCAGTGGCTCTGGGGACGGGTCAGATTAAGACGGGTTCGGCTTCCCGTACTGACCGGATGGCAAAGTACAATCAACTGATTCGTATTGAAGAGACACTGGGTGCCGCAGCAATTTACGGCGGTCCGTTGTTCCCGAAACTCAAAGCCGGTAAGAAATAAAGCGGCGGCTTTCGTAATGGTTTTTGTTGAACCGCAAGGAGTTTAACCGCAGAGAACAAGATGATAGACAGAGCGAAATATGTTTCCTCTATTGTCTGTTGTCTCTGCGGTTGTTGTGTTTTTGCTGCTGTAGTGCAAAATTACCGTAACAATTCTGCGGCACAATAAGATAAAATAGACGGTAATGATGAAGGAATGAGCCCGACAAAGACGGCAGCGGTTTTTTTGACAATCCGTATGCATCGCTCGCACTCCGCCGCTTGCCGTTTCTCATTTATAGGGTGTGCGACCTACGTTATGGGCTGACGGGTTACAGCCTTTCCTTTATTTTAACGTACTCATTTCTCTTGCCATAGTGTCACAACGCGCTAGTACCCCATCAATTCTAATTTATGTAGTTACTTGGCATTATTTTTAAGGAGTTATACTGTTTTTGTTGTTTGATTTTTGATTGTACTTATTTTTATTACACGGAGGTTTCTATGGTTAAAAAATATAAGGTAACACTTACCGGCGAAGAACGGCAATTATTGTACGATATTGTCTCCAAAGGCAAACATAGCGCCTATAAAGTAATGCCTGTAAAGTGAAACACGCCAACATATTGCTTGCAGTTGATACTGCCAACGGTAAAACCAAAGACAGCGATGAAAACATTGCGAAACAGTTTCACTGTCACATCAACACAGTCTGTAACGTCAAGCAATGCTTCGTTGAAGAAGGCTTCGAATCTGTACTGAATCGCAAACAACGTGAAACATCCGGCGTTACGATATCAATATATTCGTAACGGCACGACGGCAAACTTTATGTTTTTTCAAGCGTTGCAGAATTGGCGGCGTGTGCCGGTGCGGGACCGTCGGACAAAGAAGAATTGGGCGGCGGAGATAGAGTGAGTGTTTTACAGCGTCAATGTTTGAATCGGTGCATTGGTAATATTGAAGAGTACCGCAAAGAAGTACAATCGTGGCAGGATGCGAGGAACAACTCCGGCGAAGCAATGGATTGTCCATTCAAAACAGAAAACGCCAGAATAAAACTAAAACATATCTATCCATATTGTAAAGATTGATGAGGTAATGGTCAAAAAAACATGAACGGTTACAAAAAACATTATCTTACAGTGTTTATCATATCACCATCATTGCGGCGGGACGATTGCAACACCAACCCTTAACGGCGGCACTTTGGCTTTGGTTTTATAGGGCAAAATCAAATTATCAAGAATCTTTTCGGCTTTCGGAAACCGTTGACGGACATACGGCGGCATCTCGTTGTCTGAAAAATCGGCAACATCCCAAAGAATCATTCCGCCGTTTTTGTTTATGTCGGAATCTTCTGACCATATTCCTGTTGGTTTTGCGTTGAGGTTATAAATGTTGTCCCAATAAAAATGAACTGTTGGTCGGTCTTTCATTGTGTAAGCAGCGTTTCCGGCAAGAAACCAATCTCCTGTAATGTAAGGACAAGGTGTTAAAAAACGGGAATCCCAAATTCGGTTGCACGACGCACCTAATTCACGCATCGGATAATGAAAATTGCGAGGTGTACCAGTAATATAGGGAGAAAAGACCGATTGAAAAATGAAAATGAAAACCCCAATGACTTCCATAAAAACAAGAAATTTTATAGTGCGCAAGAAAAGGTTAGGAATCTCCCGCGACTGAAACCGCAAAAGAATCCAAATACCAAAAAAAGTCCAAAAAACAGCCCCATAATCACCAAGCAGAGACATTCGTGTTATGCAAGAGATAATCAAATGGATTCCGAATGGAATCATAATACAGAAAAAAATATATTTTTCACATTCCATTTCTTTGTTCTTTTCGGGCTCTTTGAACTTCCAATTCCAAACATATCCCACCGTTGGAAAAAGTACGATTAGTATCGGGAGCAAAAATAATAATTGTGTGGCAAAAAAATGTAAAGGACAAATGAAGTAATTAAACCATGTCAACTCAACATAATGACGGTTGTGCAGATAATTGAATATTGCAAAATTGTCTTCATACAACCAAATGAGATGAGGAAGAAAAACTAAAAACGCAATCAATGCCGTACAGTAAAAACCGATTCCGTTCCAAAAATATTTTCTCATTGACGGGCGAATAATCATATAGATTATAATTGTCAGGACGAGAATAATTGTTGTGTATTTTGCGTGAAATGCGAGTCCAATAGACAATCCCGACATTAACCAATAAAAGAGCCGATTTGTTTGCAATGCCTGAAAAACCAAATAAACAGACAGCGACCAAAATGCAATCAATACGAGATTTTGATTGTACTTGATGGATTCTATCGTAAAAAACCAATAAGGAAGCATTACCAATGTTCCAATCAAGGCGTGTTTTTCCGAAAGTACGGTTCGTCCGAGTTTCCAGACAGACCAAAGTGTCAACAAAACGCATAATTGCGACGCAATAAACGGTGCAGCAAAAGCGCGGTTTGTTAAGATGTTGAGGATTTCCAGAATCCAAGCCGGAAGCATTGGATGTTTTCGGGTTGCGAGTACCCATTCCTTGCCGATGAGTTGCAGTTCGATAACATCAGGACGGTAACCGGATAGAAAAAGTGCTGGTAAAACAATCCAAAGAAT
>JAITOZ010000004.1 GCA_031289675.1 Planctomycetaceae bacterium | reverse complement strand
CTGCCGTTCGACGGCGAGGATGCCGGTAAATCCGAAATCGCCGCTGGACACACTTGCGGCAAGGGCTTCTTCGGCGTGCGTGCGCTTTTCACCGGTGAACTGCGCCAATTCTTTATCGCCGGGAATTTCGCTATAAACGGCAATTTCCGAAGCACCGGGATTGTACCGGCTGGTGTACGAATTCAAGAACTTAATGGTCAGCGATTGCGTTGTTTTGGGTTCTGACAGCGTGATTCTTTGCGCCCCGTGCTTTTTCAGAAGGGTTCCTTTCGCAACTGCCGTTTCATTATCGTTGATGAATATTTCGTAATCTTTGAAACACTCATCGAGAATCATAGCGGTTCTGCCGAAATAGACCACTTCGGCAACGGACTGCGGCGTGTCCCATTCGAGGCGGAATGTTGCGCCGCCGTTTTGACGGCTCAATGCACCGTTGACAACCCAGGCGGTTTTGACATCCTGTTGGCTTAAGGCGTTGGGAACGATACCGTCAAGAGCAAACCGGGCGGAGTAATTACCATCGTATTCGCTTGTTGCGCTCACTTTCGCCTTTGGAGCGATATTTTCCGCCGCCGATAAGTTACCGGCAGCGAAAAGACTCATCAATAACAGCATACGGGACATTTTTAGTCTCCTTGATTTTTCGTTTATCGCTTATCCGCGAAAAATGCGAAGTTTTCCATTTGTTCTCTTTCTCTCCCCCGCTAATTGTACAGCAAACGTTTTTGTATTGCAACAGCGCGAGAAACATTCAAAAAAGGAGCGGTGATTGAACCCCCCCGCCTCCTCAACGTTAATACGGCGGAATTTCTATTGCTTTTTCCTGTACAAAACATTAAAATCCGGCGTATATGGAGGGCTGAAATGTCTATGCGTCGTAAAACCGAACGTTGTGTTGCGTATTCCGTTGTTTCACTGGGTTCATCGCGGCAACTTTTTTTGACCGGCGAGCCGGAGGAACAATACACCTGCCGCGATGACACACAGGGACACGGTGAAACCGTTGCCGATTATCCGCGCCAAATCCGTAATTTGTTGGAAAATATTTTTGCCGTCTGCAAACAAGAGGGCTTCGCTGACAATGCGGCGATGATGTGCCAATTTTTTATGGCAGACATCGCTAAATCCGAACTTGTCCGGTCAATCGCCTCTGAAATTTTTCCCGCCGAACCCGGTGCGGTTACCTTTGTTCCTCAGCCGCCGGCAAGCGGTAAAGTTATCGCCGTTGAAGTTTGGGCAATCGCCGACTGCTGTCGAGAAAAACATCAGGTTAACGTAACAATTCCGCTGCCCGGTCAGGTAACTGTTGTTGAGTTCGATGGAATACGCTGGTTTTTCGGCGGTAACTTCCGCAGCGAACCGATACCCGTCGGTGCATTCGCCCGGTCTTTGAGTGCTTTTGAGCAACTTGAAAAACAACTGAAAAAAAACAATTTCAAATTAGACGATACTGTTCGGACGTGGATTTATCAGGGGCATTTGGTCTTGCCCGAAGGAAACACGCTGCGGTATAAGGAATTAAACAGGGCGAGGACAGACTTTTTTGCAGAAACAAAATTCCTCAAAAAATATCTTCCGGCAGATTATCAGGGTGCCGTTTATCCGGCAAGTACCGGCATCGGAACGGACTGTATGGATGTCGTTATCGGTGCCGTTGCGATAGATTCTAAAAGGAAAGACATCATTGCCGTTCCGCTGGAAAACCCGAATCAAACGTCGGCATTTGAGTACGCCGCCGTGTACAGTCCGCAAAGTCCGAAATTTGCCAGAGCGATGGCAGTTGCGTTTCCCGCAGGGACTTTGATTTTTATATCAGGGACGGCAAGTATTACGAACTCGGAGAGCCGGTATCCCGAAGATCCGATAAGACAAACTGAACAGACGCTTGACAACATTGCGGCATTGATAAGCGGTACAAACCTGCAATCACACGGTATTGACACACGTAACATTGACGGCGGACAATCAGGACTTGAAAATCTTGGAAGTACCAGAGTATATATCAAGCGGTCGGGCGATTTGGAAGTTGTCCGCCGGGTTTGCGAACGCCGTTTGAAAGATGTTCCGATAATTTACACGATTGCCGATGTCTGCCGGTCAGAACTGCTCGTTGAAATTGAGGGTCTTGCCGTCATAACAGAGACTGTCAATAAAGACTGATATATGCACTTTGAAATTCTCGTTGAAGACGCTTCGGGCAAAAAAATGCTCGAACAGATTGTGCCGAAAATCCTTGGTCAGAAGGGGAAACCGAATCAGTACCGAATCATTAACATACAAGAATTAAAACATCGGGTTATGTCCCGGATGGATAAGCATCTGGCACGGACGCTTCCTTGGGATACGATTCTTTTTCAAACGCTTACTCTTCAACTGCGAGCCTATTCCAAGACACAGACGTACAAGCACCTTGCCGTTATTGTTGTCGTTGATTTGGATAGACATCACTTCGGACAATTTAAGGGGGAATTGGAGTTGATATTCGCTCAACAAAGACCGGCACTCGGCGGCGGTCTTGCCCTTGCAGTCGAAGAAGGCGAGGCTTGGCTTCTCGGCGATATTGATGCCGTCCGCCGGGCGTATCCGTTTGCCAAAGAATTTATTTTGAAAAGTTATCAGCAGGATTCGATTTGCGGAACGTGGGAGTTTCTTGCTGATGCGGTGTTTCACGGCGGTTCGGAAGCATTGACATCTATTGGTTATCCGTTCATCGGCAGGGAAAAGTGCCGCTGGGCGGAAAACATTGCTCAATATGTTGATGTGCAAAAGAATCAATCGCCGAGTTTTCAGACGTTTCGGAATTTGCTTCTCCGATGGGCGGACGAATAAATTTGTGTTCTCCTCCTCACAAACTTTGGTTGTGTCAGGAATTTATTGATTGAGTCGTAGAAGTCTCTTATTTTCCCGTATGTTAACGTTCATTCCAATAAATTTATAACACTACCCAAACTTTGATATTGACCGATATTATTCGCTGTGCCGAAGTATAAAATGCAGGCGTACTATAAACTTTCCGCCCCTTGTTTTCTGCGAATTAAGCACAACAACTTCAAACCGGAATCGGCGCACTCATCTTACATATCTGTCATTGACTCGGATAATTGTTTCATTCCCTCGTCCATCGAAATCAGCGGCTCATAACCTAAATCCCGCCTCGCCTTGCTAATGTTAAGGTAATGCGGCAGTGCCAGTTGCGCAGCAAGAAAACGCGTCATTACCGGTTCGCCTTGCAGCCGCAGAAGTTTATACCCTGTCTCAAGACACTGTCCGATACGCCAGGCTGCTGAAAAAGAAATCGACCGCCGGACTTTCGGCAAACCCTTCATCGTAAGCACTTCATTTATCCAGTCCCAACAATTGACAGGCTGCCCCTGTGAAAGGAAATAGACGCTGCCGTTGACCGGACTGTTTTTGTCCGTCAATGCCTCCGCGGCCAAGAGATGTCCCAAGGCGGCATTTTCAACAAAAATAATGTCTATCACGTTCGTTCCGCCGCCGACACGGAAAAGCCGGTTGGTTCTTGCCCTATTAAACAGGCGGGGAAGCAGATGCCGGTCTTTCTTTCCGATAATCAAGTGCGGTCGGATGGCACACGTCAAGAGCGAATGTGATTGAGATGACTCCAAGACTAATTTCTCCGCAGCGGATTTACTGCGGGGATAATGAGCAATGAACTTTTTCGGATACGGCAGAGTTTCGTCAATATTGATTTGCGGCTGGCAATTAAAGGAAACACTCGCACTGCTTGTATAAATCAACTTGCGTACGCCGGTTTCTTTGCATACGTCAAGAACGTTTTGTGTGCCAACGATATTCGTTTCGTAAAAGGGTTTCCAATGAACCGAAATACTTGGCAGCGATGCCGTATGATACACCGTTTCAACGTCCTGAAAGGCTTTCCGCAGGATTTCCTTCTCGGCAACACTTCCCGCAATGCTTCCTAGAAAAATTTCGGCACCGTTTACAAAATCAGCGGTCGGTTTCTTTCGGCACAAAACCCTGACTCTTTTGCCCCTTTCGAGCAGTTGGCGGACAATTTCTCCGCCAAGAAAACCAGTACCGCCGATAACAAGGCTCGTCATAATACAATAAAAAAGGGTAATTTGATAACAGGGGGCTGTTTTTTGATTATATGAAAGTTTGCGGACAGGAGCGTATGGAGTTCACCGCATACTTTTTCCGGCAACGGATGAATCTTTAATACTTGTCCCGTAACATATCACCGATTGAGCATTCACCAATCAGTAAAATTAACAACTGTTTTCTTTGTGTCGATGTTCACTGCCGCCAATGTTCCTTTGCTGCCGACCGCAATTCGCTTGTAACGGATGTTCTTTCCCTTTCCGTATCCAGCCGCAAGCCGGAACACGGTTATGCGCCGGATGAACCGCATCACTGAAATAGAAAACACTGTCGGCACTGCTGATTTTGCGCAGCCGTTTGAAATAACGGACAAAACTTTTTTGGGCTTGCTCATCGGTAAGAGAGGACTCTTTACCTGCGTAATTTGGTATTGATAAAATTTGTCTTGACCGAGTTTCAGATAGCGTTGAAAGTAGGACTTAACGGTATCGGGGCAACGAGTAATGCTTCAGCGACGGCAGTTCCGACCGACCGGAACCACCGCTTTGACGCGGTCTGCCTCCCGTTTCTTTCACTCCGTTTGACGAAATATAACTGCTCGGCGAGAATGTGTCAACAACGCTTTTGCTAAGCGGCGAGGGATTAAACAATCACGAGAGCCGTGAGTTAATACGGTT
The DNA here is from genome assembly GCA_031289675.1 of Planctomycetaceae bacterium. Lineage (GTDB taxonomy): Bacteria > Planctomycetota > Planctomycetia > Pirellulales > Thermoguttaceae > WRKP01. The sequence goes on along the minus strand of JAITOZ010000004.1, from coordinate 2,889 downwards.
TCACCGTGTACACATTTCCTTTGTGTGCGTTGAACTCGACCAGATTTCTGCCCGGATGGGTTACTTCGAGTTCTTTGCCGCCGGCAGACACTTTGACCGGTGCTGCCGTCCGCAAACGGCAAATGCCGTCGTAATGCGCTCTGATGACCGCACCGGATAACTTGCCGTCCCGCCACGACAAATCAATTCCATAACCGCCCCTCGCCCGCAAACCGCTGACAGAACCTGTCTGCCACGCCTGCGGCAATGCCGGTAAAAGGATTATTTCACCGCTATGACTCTGCATCAACATCTCTGCAATGCCCGCTGTAACACCCTGTATCCCCTGATTGCCCTCTATTGACGGCGTTACCGTGCTGTCTTCAGGCATATAAGTCTTCTTTCCTGTGTAACTCACATCCGTCAACATCTCGTGCAAAAGCGAATAAGCCGACTCCGGTTCTTCCAGCCGCGCCCAAATACAAAGTTTCCAGCCGGCAAAGTTTCCCCGATATTTTCTGTCGCCGCGCCGCTTCAACACCGTCCGAATGGCTTCTGTCAGTTCCGGCGTTTTTCGCAGCGTTATGTCGTCATCAGGATAAAACGCAAATAAAAACGACGGATGCCGATGGTCAGGCTCCGGTTCTTTGAAATCGTAAAACCATTCCTGTAACTGTCCGTACTGTCCGATTTGATGCGGCGGCAATTTTTGCAAACGCTGCGCCGCTTCCCGCTGCAATTCCGTATCCACATTCAGCGTTCGGCTTGCTTCGATAAAGTCCCGAAGGCACTTGCGCACCATCTGTGTTTCACTCTCCGTCCCGAAAGATACACTGCATCGTTTTCCATTCTTATCGAAAAACGTGTTTTCCGGCGAAGTCGAAGGACACGTAACCCAATAACCGCTTACAGGGTCTTCAACAAGGAAGTCGATACAGAATTCCGCCGCTCCTTTCAAGAGCGGATAAATCCGTTTCAGATATTCCGGGTCAGGGTCATATTGGTAATGGTCATAAAGTTGCTGCATCAGCCAAACGCCGCCGATAAACCACGTTGCCCATATGGGCTGTCCGTCTTGCGGTGCGGTGTTAAACCAAACATCTACTCCGTGACAGGCACACCAGCCGCGGCAGTTGAGCAAATCCTTGGCGGTACGTTTTCCCGCTTGAGCGAGATTCTCCGTAAAAAGTATCAGCGATTCATTGAGTATCGGCAAGTTAGTGTTTTCGATATGCCACAGGTCAACTTGTAAATTAAAGTTGAGTGTCCATCGTCCCTGCCAGCGTCCCATCAAATTGTCGAGCCACGGATTATGATTGTTGAACACAAGCGTTCCTTCCCGTGAACCGCAGAGCATCAGATAACGTCCGTACTGAAAATACCGGGCTTCGTATGCCGGGTCAAAACCGCCTTTACGAAGGGCATCCATCGTTTGTGTTGTTGTCAGCGAAGCGTTCGTATCGCTGCCGAGATAAATTTTACAGGCGTTAAACAGTTTCCGGTAATCGTCCTGATGCCGCTGCAAAAGTTCGTTATAGGAAAATTTGCCGGCATTGCTGATATAATCGCGGCAGCGTTTTTTCTCATCGCCGGAAATATCGTTCCAATTAACCCAATTCGTTGCACCGGCGAGAATCAGTGTTACCGAATCAGCATCGGCGACCGTTAGTGAATCACCGTCTGCCTGCATAGTTCCGCCTTCACGGATGATTTTCACTTGGGATTGCCATTTCATCTGCGGCGGGAGAATCTCGTATATTCCTGTCTTTGAAAGATGTGTCGGTGCTTTGGTATCCAATTCGGAGATGGTCGTTCCTTCCATCACGAGTGTATCGCCGTCAATTTTTGTTACAGCACTTTTTTGCAGCGAGGTAAAACGGACAGCGATATTGATTTTGCCTTTTTTGTCCGCTTCTAACCGAATGACGATGACTTGGTCGGGATAACTGGCGAACACTTTTCGGGAATATGTTACGGAGTCCGACTGATACGAGGTATTGACAAGAGCATTGTCCATATCGAGTTCCCGGCGGTATTGGACGGCGTTCTTTTCGGAATGTCCTTTGTAGGTGATATTGAGGCTGCCCATCGGCTGATAGAATTGCAGATGAGCGGGTCGGCTGTTGAGATTCCACGATTCTTTTCCTGCATTGACAAAATCGCGGGCGAGGGCATAATCCCTGATTTTTTTGAGTGTTTCCGGTCCGTTGGGCGGATTGGGATTATAGGGACCGCCGGTCCAAAGCGTTTCGTCATTGAAGTCGATCACTTCGTTGTCGATATTTCCGGGAATCATTGCAACGAAGCGTCCGGTGCCGATGGGCAGTCCTTCCCAGTATTTTTTAGCGGGAGTGTCATAGTGCCAATTCATCGGCACCTGCGGCACGTCAATCTGCGGTACGTCAATCGTTTCGGCGAAAACGGGAGCAGCGCAAAGAAGAGCAAACAGCAGGAGCAGTCTTGTCATTGGAAGTGATGCGTTAAATGGTCAGTACAATTATAACAGGACTTTTCGGACTTTGCAATGCTTGTAAGGGCTTTCTAATGTCATCCGCAAAGTCAACTTTTTTAACCTAAAATGCAGAAAATTTTTGTTTTTGTCTAATTGTCTTATATTTCGCATATTGTCGCTAATAACGGACTAAAAAAACGGCTTTGCGGATGCCCCCGCTGTCAAGCAACGTACCCGCAGCATTAAAGAATAAGAGGGAACACCTAAAAACCCCTGCATTGCCGGACATATTGCAGCGATACGTTGTCATAGATTTAGTTCAATATTGTTCAATATTTTTTTTGGGGCTGGCATAGATAATATCTTAGCACAGGCGGGTGTAATATGCTTTAGGGTATGACAATCAAGGGTTCTCGTCTCTCTTTGAGACAGTCACAAAAGTTGCTCGAGTTTTTTGT
>JAITOZ010000263.1 GCA_031289675.1 Planctomycetaceae bacterium | reverse complement strand
TTCCGACCCCTTAATAGTAATGTGCCTCCAAACTCTTACCCTTATTCCCTTAATTTATAAATAAGGGAAAGCAATGAAGAGGTAACCTGTGCTATTAAGGGTACCGGGGAAAATAAGGGACTTCTACGACTCAATCAATAAATTCCTGAAACAACCCATTTTTCACTCCTGTATTTATCCGCCTCTGTTCGTTATTCTTTCCGCACCGGACACGCAGCGGCTTGCTCCAACGTAATACGGCGGGTTTTCGGGACTGGAATGCCCGTTTTACCGCTTAAGTATTTTCCTGTTACAGAACTGCATTTTTTCACGATTTCCTGCGGCGTGCCTTGAGCAACGACATTGCCCCCGTACTTGCCCGCCATCGGTCCGAAATCCAGCACGTTATCTGCCGAAGCAATCACATCCTTATCGTGTTCAACGACAAGGAGCGTGTTGCCCAAGTCCCGTAATTTTTGTAACGCACTAATGAGCCGGCGGTTGTCTCTCGGATGCAGTCCAATCGTCGGTTCATCTAATACGTACAGCACGCCGACCAAGCCGCTGCCGATTTGTGCCGCCAGACGTATCCGCTGCGTTTCACCGCCGGAAAGAGTCGGGGCGGAGCGTCCTAATGTCAGATAATTCAAACCGACATCAATCAAAAATTGCAGCCGGTTTTTCACATCGCCGAGCAGTTCGCCGGAAATTTTATGTTCTTGTTCGTTCGGTTTCCAATTTTCAAGGATTTTAATCAGCCTGCCGAGCGGCATCCGGCAAAGTTGGTCCATTGTATAACCGATGAACCGCACAGCCGATGCATCGTCCCGCAGCCGGCTGCCGAGACAAACGCCGCATTCGACCTCGACAATAACCTCGTCGTTTTGATAACGCAGTGCCGGTGCCAGCCGCATCGCCTCTTCCATTGCAGGATAAAGCCCTTTGAATTGAAAACGGCAGTCGGCAATCGGACTGCGGCGGTCGGCTTTTCCCTCGTACCAAACGCTGCTTGTTCCCTGAAATATTGTTCGGCGGTGACGCGCATCGAGTTCTTCAAACGGCACGTCCAGCGGGATGCCCGTATGCTTGGCGAACGTTTCGAGTACTGCCGCCCCCAATTTCGTTTCCGCATCGGGAAACAACCTGACGGCTCCGCTGCGGAGCGTTAACTTCGGGTCTTTGAGGAACAAAGCCGGATTCGCTCCCAACTGTACCCCCAGACCTTCGCAATGAGGACACCAGCCGAGCGGCGAATTGGCTGAAAAATGATGCGGTGTTAGACGCTCAAAACTCCGTCCGCATTTTTCACAGACCAAGTGCAAACTATGTACTGTCTGTTTCCAGTGTTTTTCGGCTATATCATTGTCAGCCTCAATAATATGTACGATACCTTGTCCGGCACCAAGTGCTTTTTCAATGCTCTCTGCAATCCGGCTCCGCTGTTCGGCACTTAACTCTTTACCATTGCCGGCGATTCTATCAACAACAGTTTCTACGCTGTGTTTCCTTCGCCGGTCGAGTTCCGGTACATCATCAATCGAATAAGTTTCTCCGTCAATACGGACGCGTGAGTAACCGTCGGCTTTCACCCGTTGAAATAAGTGTTCGTACTGCTGTCCTGTTTCAAGGGACAACGGAGCCGCTATGAGAAACCGCCCGCCTTCAGTTTTGCCGGCGGCTGTAACCGTCTTTTTGATAATATCATCAAGTGTCTGTGTTCCGATGGGAACATCACATTCGGGACAATACGGCACACCGAGCCGGGCAAACAAAACACGAAGATAATCCTGTATTTCTGTAACCGTTCCAACTGTACTGCGCGGAGACCGGGATGCCGACTTCTGTTCTATCGCAATCGCCGGAGAAAGCCCCTCGATATTTTCGACCTTCGGTTTCTGCATTTGTCCGACGAACTGTCTTGCGTAACTCGACAGACTTTCGACGTACCGGCGTTGTCCTTCGGCGTAAACCGTATCCATTGCCATTGACGATTTTCCCGACCCGCTGCGTCCGCAAAAGACAGTCATCTTGTCCCGCGGAATATCAACGGACACGTTTTTAAGGTTGTGTTCCGTCGCATTGTGTACCCTGATAAACGGGACAGCAGGGACGGACGGGGCAGCGGGCGTTTTTGTACGGGAATTGCTGCCGTCAATCTTTCCGTTTTGCAATTTTTTTAACGCTTGCCCCGTGTAACTGTTTTTACATTCAGCAACTTCTTCCGGTGTTCCGGCTGTGACAACGTATCCGCCCGCTTCGCCGCCTTCTGGACCGAGGTCGATAAGCCAATCGGCAGTTTTAATCACGTCAAGATTATGTTCGACCACCAAGACGGTATTACCGCTGTCGGCGAATTCGTGCAGCACACCGAGCAGCACTTTAATATCCGCAAAGTGCAGTCCTGTTGTCGGTTCATCGAGAAGATATAATGTTCGTCCGGTGCTGCGCTTGACCAGTTCCCTCGCCAGTTTAATACGCTGCGCTTCACCGCCGGAAAGAGTCGGCGACGGCTGTCCCAACTTCATATAACCCAGACCGACACGGCTTAACAACGATAAATAATGCCGTATCTTCGGATGATTGGCGAAATGTTCCAACGCTTCTTCGGCACTCATATTGAGAACATCGTTTATCGACTTACCCTTGTACTTTACCGTCAGCGTTTCCAGATTAAAACGGTGTCCCTCGCAAGCCGGACATGTAACATAAAGGTCGGCGAGAAAGTCCATTCCAAGACGCTGTTCACCCCGTCCTTCACAGACTTCGCAGCGTCCGCCTTTGACGTTAAAACTGAACCGCCCCGGCACAAAACCTTTGACTTTCGCATCGGGCAACTCCGCAAAGAGCGACCGGATTTCGTCAAATACCTTAATATACGTTGCCGGATTACTATGATTGCCGCGTCCGATGGGCGATTGGTCGATGTCGATTAACTTGTCGAGGTTGTGCAGCCCTTCGATTTTTTTATGTCTGCCCGGATTGCCGAAGCCGCGATTCAAGTCCCTGTTCAGGGCTTCGACAATAATTCCATTGACCAGCGATGATTTACCGGAACCGCTCACACCGGTAATGCAAACAAATGCTCCAAGCGGAATCGAAACGTCTACTTTTTTAAGGTTATGATGTTCCGCTTCCCGAACCACCAGTTGCTTCGTTTTATCAATCGGTCTCCTGTGTTCCGGTACGGGAATGGAGTCCTCGCCGTTCAAAAATTGTAACGTTTTCGAGAGGAACAGCGGTTCTGCCGCTTTCTGTTTTCCCTTTTTAGAAGTATTACTGCTAGGAGTATTGCCGAGTGTCAATTCCTGAGCGTATCCTCCGTGAACGCCCGGACCGGGTCCGAAGTCCACCAGAACATCAGCCGCCCGCATCGTGTCTTCATCGTGTTCAACAACGATGACGGTGTTTCCCAAATCCCGCAGCCGCTGCAGCGTTGCCAAAAGCCGATCATTGTCTCTCGGATGCAGCCCGATGCTCGGTTCATCAAGAATATACAGCACGCCGACGAGTCCGCTGCCGATTTGGCTTGCCAAGCGAATACGCTGCATTTCCCCGCCGGAAAGCGTCGGGGCAGTGCGTCCGAGCGTCAGATATTCTAAACCGACATTCACCAGAAAGCCGATGCGGCTGCGGACTTCCTTTAATACTTCTTCGGCAATTTTTTCCTGATTTTTCGTCAGAGTCAGTTTCGCAAAGAATTTTTGAAGTTGGTCAATCGGCAGGGAGCATAACTGCGGCAGCGTCAACACGGCGGAAAAGGATTCGGATTCAATACGGAAACTCCGCGCCTGAGCATTGAGCCGCTCTCCGTCACAATAGATGCAAGGCATTGTCCGCATATATTTTTCCATAGCGGCTTTCTGCACCTTGCTGTGCGACTCCTGATATTGCCGGAGCATTTTCGGAATAATTCCCTCAAACGAACCGCCCCATTTAGAGCCGCCGGCTCCGCTCCGCAGTGTATAAGTAACAGGTTGAAGGCCCAATCCGTAAAGCATCGTTCTCTGTACTTTTTTATCGAGTTCCTCCCACGCCGTTTCCAGAACGGTATCGGCGGGCAGTTCGTAGAGTTTTTCAATCGCCTTCGCTGCTCCCTGAAAGATATGCTGTTTCCAATTCCCCATATCGCGCCACCTTCCAAGCGGTATGATACAGCCCTGCTGAAACGATTTGGCGGTATCGGGAATCAGCAATTCGGGGTCAAAGGAATGAATTTCACCCAACCCTTCACAGTGCGGACACATTCCTCTGGGCGTATTAAAACTGAATAACTGCGGACTCGGCGGTTCAAAACCGATACCGCAGTCCGGACAGGCAAATTTTGAAGAAAACTGCAAACAATCATCTGCCGGCGTATCTTCGCCGTTCATCACAATGATATTACCGTTGCCGGCAGCCAAAGCGTGTTCAACGGCTTCGGCAAGACGAACGGCCTCTTCGGGATTTTGACCGGCTTTTTTGTCTGCCGGTACCACAGCGGTGATAGGAATCTTATCGACAAGAACATCAACATTGTGCCGCATTTGCCGGTCGAGTTTCAGGTCATCGGTCAAGCGGACGAGTTGTCCGTCCACCCGTGCGCGTCCGTAACCCTGCCGGGAAAGGCTAGCGAACAAATCACGGAATTCCCCTTTTTGAGACCGAACCAGCGGAGCGAGAATCAGCAGCGAATCCGCAGCCGCTTCTTTCGTACTCACGTTTTGGATAACCGTCTCAATAATTTGTTGCCGGGACTGCGTGGTAATCGGCTTACCGCAATGCGGACAATAACCGGCAGCGACTCTGGCAAAGAGCAACCGCAAAAAATCGTAAATTTCGGTAATCGTTCCGACGGTACTTCGGACGTTACTCCCGCCGGACTTTTGCGATATAGAAATGGCAGGGCGTAAGCCGGTAATACGTTCAGCATCGGGTTTGGGCAGTCCGCCGAGAAATTGTCTTGCGTAACTTGACAGACTTTCGATGTAGCGGCGCTGTCCTTCGGCATAAAGCGTGTCAAAGGCAAGAGAACTTTTACCCGAACCGCTCACTCCGGTAAAACAAATCAGTTTGTTGTGAGGAACAGTAAGGTCAATGCCTTGTAAATTATGCTCCCTTGCCCCTTTGATAATAATGTCCTGCATTATGTTCTTTCCTTATCTGTCCTTATGAAGGGAATTTGTTGGGGTTGCATAAATTTATGCTGCTGACCGGTACATCACACGAATCGCAACCAACAGCACAGCCAATTTTAGTTGCGCTAACGTCCCATCTTACTCAAACACCAGCAATTCTTCCTGTTGGCGGCAATTGAGCCGCAGCGTTTTGCGTCCGTAAAGGACATCTTGTAAAAACGTTCCGACTAATTCTGCCCGCCAGCCGCTTGTCAATTTCGGTACAATGTGTTCCGGCAGCGTTCTTAATTCGGCGGCAATCATTTCCCGCACGTCAAAAGGACTGCCGACAAGCGGCACGGCAATGTGCTGCTGTTCACAAATCGAACCTAGAGCCGCATAAAGTATCTGCGTCATTACGGGATACTGCGGAAAGGAAGCCCGATATAAAACGTCCGGCAATTCGCTTTCCGGCAGTTCCAGTCCCTGTTGAATGACCGCCGCCAATTCCGGCACTATCTTGTCCGCATCGCTCCGCTGTAACCCCCGCACAGCGGCAATCCGTTTGACATCGCCGGTCTTCCGCCGTGCCAATTCAACAATCAAATCGTCCCGCAGGATTCTGCCTGCCGGAATGTTCTTATGCCGGGCAACTTTGTCCCGCCAAAACCAAAGTCCCCGCAATACCGCCAATTCTCTGCGCTGCAATCCCGAAATTTTCGGTAATCCCTGCCATCGGGGATGTTCGAAGCCGTTCTTCAGCGTCTCTTTAACGCTTTCGCTTTCTTCGTAATACCAATCAAGCCGGTTATGTTCCGCCAGTTGTGCCTTCAATACCTGCGTCATTTCCGCCAGATGCCGGACATCATCAATGGCGTAATCAAGTTGCAGGGGAGTCAACGGACGTTTTTTCCAATCGGTTCGGCTTTCCGATTTTTCAAGTTTTGTATGGAGAAATTTCCAAAGCAGCGAAGAGTAGGAAGTCGGAAAATCGCAGCCGAGAAAACCGGCGGCAAGTTGAATGTCAAAGAGTTTCGGGGGCATTTTTCCGATGTCCCGATGGCAAAACTCCATTTCGCTTCGGCAGGCGTGAACAAGCATTTCCCGTTTTCCGTCGCAAAACAACTCCCAAAGCAGCGTGAGGTCTCTGACGGCGAGGGGGTCGATCAGGGCGAGGATTTCTTCGGCGGCAATTTGAATGAGGCATAATTCGGGCAGATACCGTCCTTCGGAGATGAATTCGGTATCGTAACCGATTGCCTTTGCCGGTTCGAGTTTTCGGCAAAGGTCTAGCAGTTCTTTGGAATTGGTAACAACGCTCAAACAGTGCATCGGTGCTCATTATACCATATTTTCGCTCCAAGGGGCGGGGGGTTAGGAATGAGCGGGACACAGGAATAAATAGATACATTGGGAATGGAGAATTGATAATGGCTTGAGACAATCTCACGTAATGTACCTTTTTTACTTTCAATTTCGGAGTTTGATGACGGCGAATCCCTGAAATCAAGGAAAAGTATATTGTCCGTTGCCGGTAAGAAAAATCAAGATAGACTGTGAACAATAAGAGTTAGTCGTTCACACGGAACTCGATTTCGTAATTCTTACTGAACTCCCGCTCTTCGCCTGTCAAAGCGTAAAGAGGACATATCAAGCCGTCTATCTTGTGAGCAAAATCTCTTGCGTTCATCATCTTGTATTCTTTAATTTGCTTCGTCTCCGAGTAGGCTGCCGTTTGCCGTGTTATCTCATTCCGTTCTGCGTCCTGGTCGTAGAGAACATATAACTTCCCGATTTCGGCAATCACATCATCCGTTAATTTCGATAAGGGAATCGGAAATGTTTTAATGTCATTTTGTTTCAAATGATAATTATCGCGTTTGAACAGTTACGGAACAAGTCTCGTTATGAGCAAGTCTATCCAAACCCTATACAATTTCAAAACGGAAACATCATAAAACAGACCGTTTCCTGTCTCTTTGACAGTTTTAACGATTTCAGCGGTTTTTCCGGTTTTTCTTTCAAGAAAAACTGCTCTTGACCCGATTTGTAAAAAAAGTCATTATCCGCTTAACAACGGATTACAACCCCCCCCTTAAAGGAGAAATCACTGTGAAACGAACGATACTTTCCTTCGCTATTGCCGCCGCTATTGTTGCCGCTATCGCTTTTGCCGCCGGCATTTCGGCACAGCAGCCTGCTGCGTCTGCCGCTGGCCCCGGACTGCCGACGATGGTGGCTGTCGTTGATGTCGCCCAACTCATCAAAGCCCATCCCGACTTCAAAACCAAACAAGAAGCATTGCAAGCCAAAGTCAAACAAGCCGACGGCGTGTTCCAGACTCGGCAGCAAAAAATACAGGAAAAGCAAAAGGCTCTCGAAGCCTCGCAACTGAAGCCCGGCACTGCCGAACACCAAAGGCAACTGGAAGAAATTGCCAGCGACCTTGCCGATTTTGAAAAAGATGCGAAACAGCAGCAGCGCAAGTTGGCTCTGGAAAACAGCCGCATTATGTTCGAGACCTATCAGGACATCAAGAAGGTTATCCAAGCCTTTGCGACAAGACGGAGCATTGCTCAGGTAACCGATTACCGTTCCTTTGAACCGAATCCGGCTGAACCGCAGACCGTTGCCGAAGATATGGACCAAAAACTCGTTTGGTTCGATAAGCGGCTCGATGTTACGAGGCTCGTTATTCAGGATATGTACACTTCACGCAACTTGCAGCCGCCGGCGCAAACGGCAACTGCCCCTGTAGTCAATGCTGTGCGCTAACCCTGAAAACGAATAATTGACAACGGAGAACGGCAGAGAAAACCGGACACCGCTGCGGTGTGGACTCGTGTCTTCATTCTCCGTTATCAATTATCAATTCCCTAAAATGTCCTCAATCATTAACATTCAATCGGCTTTTCCGCAAACTATTCGTCAATCGTTTCGATTGCAGAATACGATAGCGCAAAGTGTTTCACTTTGCGGTTTCGGATTTTGGACAAGCGAAGATGTTACGCTCCAATTCCGTCCGGGGCGTATCAACAGCGGTATCGTTTTCATCCGCAGCGATATTGACGGCAGCCCGTCCGTTCCGGCACTGGTTGAATATCGGGAAGAAAAGCCGAGACAGACCTCGCTGGTCAACGCCGCATTGAGCAGCGGAGCGGTGCGGGTCGATATGGTCGAACATCTGCTTGCCGCCGTGAAAGCACTGCGGATTGACAATCTCGAAATATGGACGGACAGACCGGAAATGCCCGGATTCGACGGTTCAAGCCGGTTTTTCTTCGATGCGTTGAAAGAAGCCGGCATTGCCGAACAACCGGCATTTCGACCGCTGCGGGTGGTTACTGAATCATTCCGTATCGGTGATAGTACACATTACATTGCGGTTTCGCCGCATCCGCACGGGTTGAATTCATACAGGTATTCGTTAGTGCCGGAAGCGGGTTATCCGCTTGAAGCACAGGATTACCGTTTCGATTTATCGCCGTCCAATTTTGACTGGGAATTGGCGGACAGCCGGACGTTTGTTGCAAAGTCCGAAGCCGACCATCTCTCGGCAAACGGATTATGCCGGCGCGTTACGCCGAAAGATGTATTGGTGTTGTCCGAAAACGGACCGGTAGAAAATACTTTTCGTTACAAAGAAGAGTGCGCCAGACACAAGGTGCTTGATATGGTCGGCGATTTTTCGCTGACCAACTGCGATATTGCCGGTACGATTGAATCGTATCGCGGCGGACACAGCCTCAATGCGGATTGTCTGCGGGAAATTGTCCGCCGTTCGATGCTGCTTACAGACGAATATGTTTCGCAGTATAACGAAATCTTTTGCTGCAAAGAAAAACGCTTGAAAGTTGCGTGAAGGAGAATTGAGAACAATGTTAAAACTCGGTATTATCGGTGCCGGCAAATTAGGAGGTTTTCACGCCGAAAAGGCGATAGCGAATCCTAATGTCGAACTGGTCGGTGTTGCAGACCCGTCTGTTACCGCACGCAGAATCATTGCCAAAAAATTCGGTGTTGAGACATTTGCCTCTTTCGATGAGTTACTGCCAAAAACGGATGCGGTCATTATTGCATCGCCGACGTTTCTGCATTACAGTATCGGCTCCATTGCGATGCAGGCGGGAAAGCACGTTATGTTAGAAAAGCCGATGTGCAGCCGCTTGCGGGATGCCCGACAACTGGTTGAAACAGCAAGAAAAAATAACGTTGTGCTGCAAGTCGGACACGTTGAAGAATTCAATCCGGCTTGGAAAACAGCGAAGAAGGCGTTGGCTGTTGAGCGGCAAGAAAATCTTCCGATGTTAATCAATGCTGTACGGACGAGTGGTTATACGTTCCGCTGTACGGATGTCGGGACAGTATTCGATATGATGATTCACGATATTGACCTTGTCTTATCGCTGACCGATTCGCACGTCTTTGCCGTGGACGCAATCGGTTTTCATACGATCGGCGGGACACACGAAGATACGGCGCACGCCCGGCTGATTTTTGATAACGGCAGTATTGCGAACCTTTATTCATCGCGGATTGCATCGGCAGCAACCCGTGAAATGCAGATAACAACGGCATTGGGAAGCATTACGATAGACTTTGCAAAGCGGACAACAGCGATGCACCGTCCAAACGCATTGGTTTTGAAAGGGGAGTACGCACCGAACCGGATTTTGCCCGATGCCGTACTGCTCATCGCGCCGGAATTTATGAAAGAGTCGTTTGAAACAGAAGTTACAGAACATCCGGCGGTCGATGCGTTGGCGGAAGAACTCAACGATTTTGTTTTGTCTGTTACGGCAAATAAGTTGCCGCAGGTCAGCGGTTCGAGAGCATTGGAAGCGGTGTCGGTTGCCGAGACGATTGTCCATTCCATCGGCAAAGCAGATGTCCGCCGCCTGAAAATTGCCGCCTAATGACCGTCTTTTGTTCTGGCAGACATTTTTGTTTCCGGAATTTTTGCGAACTGTTTTTTTGTCTTTTTGACCGTGAAATCGCGGAGAACGCGGCACCCTTTACTTATTTTCTTCGTGTTTCGTGTCTTTTGCTGATTCGCGTTTTTATTATCTCTTTCAACGTTTGGCATACTTGAATATTCATTTCTTACGCCGTAGAATGACGGGTTCAAGATTATATAACAAGTCTAGTACACAATATCCCAATGTACCGATTTTTCTTACTTGTCTTTCTGTTGCTGTGTTCAACCGCCGGATGCCGGAACCGCAGCGAGGCTGTTAATCATACACTCGGCGAGTCTGGAAACCTTGAACTCGGCGGCACACAACACCAAAAAGAAGATTTTGACCGCTCCTTTGCCATTCTTGATAGTCTCGAAGATGCTCCCTGCCTGCCGAATATGCCGGGATACGAAAAAATCGTCAATACTGCTGACCGGCTAGACAAATGGATACGCAGCCGAAAAGCCGATGCCGATTGGAAAGCCGACAGCGAATTGGTTGAAATCGAAAAATGCGCCCGAAATGTTTCGGAAGCCGCACAACAAACCGTTGACTCCTTAAAAGCACTGCAAGACGGCAGCGGAAACTCCGCCAGTACTGCCGACAAAGGTTTGGCTGGCGAACGCGAACGATTGGCAGCCGCATTGCAGACGTTCCTTACCGGTTTGCAGACATTCGGCAAACAAGCGGAATTGCCGTCGGTCGAAATGTATGCCCAACAGGTCGCTGCGCTACAAAAAAAAATAGTAGCTCTCGAAAAAATACCGAATCTCACGGACGATGCTGTCCGGTCTTTTGCGAAACAACTTCAAAAAGAAGCCGAAGACTTCGGCAGCATTGCCAACACGTTGGAAAATTACGCTGACCAACTGAAAATTGACGGTCTTTCGCTGCAAAGTGCTGATGCCGAGTATTTGAAGCAAGCGACGTGGATGCGGAACATTTCTCACTGGGCGCGGGGCGAGAAGCAAACACTCCTTGACCGGACAACAAATCTTTTCGATTGGACGGTGTGCAATGTCGAATTACGCAACGGTATCGTACCCATTAACGGACAGCAAGCGGTCGATATGCCGCAGCAGTTTCCGTGGCAGTCTATCCTGCTGGGTTACAGTACGGTACTTGACCGGGCGGCGGTGTTCATCGAATTACTTCGGCAGCAGCGTATTGATGCCGCATTGCTGGCTGTCCCGAATCCCGATGCTCCGCATTCGCCTCTGTTTTGGGCTGTCGGCGTATTGCTTGACGGCGAAGTCTCTATCTACCTTTTGGCGCACGGTTTTCCGCTGCCGAACGCTGCCGGGGCGCAAATAGCCGCGGACGGTGCGCTGACATTTCCCGAACCGGCAACGCTCTCGCAGTGTTTGAATGACGATTCGCTGCTGCGCCGCTTGGATACATCGAACGAAAAACGGTTTCCGATGACGGCGGAGTTATTGAAAAACTCAACGGCATATCTGTTTATCACGCCGGAAAGTGCATCTCTGCGGATGAAGATGCTCGAAAACGAATTGAGCGGCACGCAAACGATGGTACTCTACGCGGACACAGCCGAGTTACGCCGCCGGTTTTCTGAAGCGAAGGGTATCACCGCCGTACAACTTTGGAAATATCCTTTCCGTACCGCATTTGACCAAATATTCCGTCATTCTGTGACCGAAGAATTTTTGTCACTCTACGGTGTACCAAGTCTGCGTAACGGTACATATCCGCTTTGGACAGGACGGATACTCTATTTTAAGGGACAAATTGCCGGTCAAAGCAGTGCGATGACCTATTGGCAGGATGCCCGTGTGCCGGACAGAGAAATGATTGAATACAGCAATCATCCGCAATTTGCCCGTCAGCCGAATATCCGTACACAAATGCAGATTATCTCCGCACAGGCAAGTTATTTTCTCGCTCTGGCATCGTTTGAAAACGATTCCATACCGGCAGCCGAAGACTTTCTGGAAGTGCTGCGTTCGGGAACGGTCGATCTTTGGCGGGACAATGCGGAATATATGCTCGGACGCATCGCCGAACGGGAAAAGAAATATGCCGATGCCGTCAAACATTATGGACGGACAGCATCATCGCTCTCCGGCCCCGGCAACACCATTCGTGCCAAATGGCTTCCGGCAACAGATTCTCACACTATAACAAATACTAACCCGTAACAAATTTGATGCGTTTGATTTTTTCGTCCGGTACGTCCGCCTGCATTGCGGCGAGTAATTCGTCTTTACAAAACGACAGTTCCTGAACGAAGGCGTTGTGCGGGACGGTGATTTCCAACGTTCCCCGACTGATACTGCGGACATTCGTGAGTGAAGCGTACTCTTCACCGGCGGCTTTCTGGACGGCATTGTTCCACGCCCCGCTGATACGCTCGGTGTCACGAGGCTGATGAAGCCCAAAATGGGTAACTAACCGCGGAACTAACTGCTTGAGACTCGTAACCATAATTGACAACCGGCGATAAACAATAGATAACAAAGACGAAAGCCGCTGGACGGAGCCGCATCGGGAACGCTGCGGACAACTATAAGTATATGATTTCAAAGATTACAGGTCAATTAGCGGCATTACATCCTGAAAGGGCTGTCTTGGCGGCAAGTCCTTTCGAGTATGAAGTTCTCATACCGGAATATACCCGCCGTCAACTGCAAAACGAAATCGGCGCAGTGGTTTCGCTCCATACTATCTATTCGTTTGACGGTAATCCGCAGGGAAAAATGACCCCGCGTCTCATCGGTTTCCTGACCGAAGCCGAGCGGGAATTTTTTGAGTTGTTTTGCAGCGTGGACGGAGTCGGAACAAAAAAAGCCCTTCGGGCAATGATTCGTCCCGTCCAAGAAGTAGCAACGGCAATCGAGGAGAAAGACGAAAAGTTTCTTGCCAGTCTGCCGGGAATCGGCGGGGCAATGGCAGAACGGATTGTCGCAAAATTGCGGCGGAAAGTTCCGAAGTTTGCACTGCTCGTTGCCGGCAACGTGCCGGACGAACAGCGTACCGACATCGTTTCCGAAACTTTTGAAGCCCTGCTGACGCTCGGACACAGTGAAGCCGATGCCCGGCATCTGATTGATGCCGTAGAGAAAACGAACAAGAAATTTAAGGACTCCGGCGAAATGATTACGGCAATCTATCAGAATAACCGGACAAAAGAGTAACAGGACACAGCAATAAACGGCAAATATCAATGAATTCTTTTTTCAAAATAGCGGAACGGCGAAGTACGGTGATGAACGAAATTCTCGCCGGAATTGTAACATTTATGGCGATGGCGTACATAATGTGCGTTCAGCCGCAAATAATGTCCGGTACGGCTTCGGGACACCCGACCGGAATGGATGCCGGCGCACTGATTACGACAACCTGCCTTGCCGCCGCTTTCGGCTGTATCCTGATGGGATTTTGGGCGAACTATCCTCTCGGTCTCGCTCCCGGTATGGGAGAAAATCTTTTTGTCGTTATGACCGTGATCCCTTTATGTGCTGCGGCTTTGGGAGCGGACAGCAAGACCGAACCGTGGCAACTCGCACTCGGAGCCGTATTCTTTGCCGGTGTACTTTTTGCCGTCCTGACTTTTTTGAATGTGCGAAAATACCTCATTGATATTATTTCTCCCAATCTCCGTTATGCGATGGCAGGCGGAATCGGCTTACTCATTGCCTTTATCGGACTCAAGAACGCCGGAATGGCTGTTACCGAAAACGGTCAGATGTCGCTTGGTTCTTTAATCAGTGCCGGCCCGCTGGTTTTGGCAGTCGGCTTAATCGCTACCGCTTCTTTTCACACACTAAAAATACGCGGTTCGATTCTTTACGGCATCATTGCTTCGGCTGTTTGTGCGTTATTCCTCGGCAAAATAGAGTTGACCGCACCGCTCGGTTTGCCTGTGAATCCGATGCCGGTTATCGGAAAAATTGATTTTTTCGGTGTCTTCACGCATTTTACAGCGTTGTTTCCGCTGGTGTTGATGCTGCTTTTTATGCAGGTGTTTGATACGCTTGGTACGGTCATCGGAGTTGGAACGCAGGCGGGCATCATCCAAGACGATAAATTTCCCGATGTAGAAAAGGTGTTTGCGGCGGATGCGGCTGCCACCGTTGCCGGTGCGCTCGGCGGTCATAGTACCGTAACGGCCTATATCGAAAGCGTTGCCGGAGTGGAGTGCGGCGGACGAACCGGTCTGACGGCAATCGTAACCGGCTTGTGTTTCATCGCTGCCTTATTTTGTTCGCCGTTTATTGCGGTCGTCGGCAGTTATCCGCCGATTACTGCCGCAGCGTTAGTTTCCGTCGGAGCAATGATGATGCAATGTGTTATGAAAATGACTTGGAACGATGCGAGCGAAGCCATTCCATCGTTTTTGATACTGACTTGTATCCCGTTAACGTCCAACATAGCGGACGGCATTATGATAGGCTTGATTATTTATCCGCTGGTAAAGTTTTTCAGCGGTAAAGGACACCAGATTCGCTGGCAGACGTACGTGCTGTGCCTTGTCCTGTTGCTTTTTATGGCGTTGCGGTTCATTTGAGAGCCGCAATCCGGCACTTTACATTAAGACTTTTGCCAGTTCCTGCCGGACTTGGCTTTCGATGGTCCCTTGCATCATCATCGCTGCGACCGGCAAATCAATGGAAATATTGACCGATGATTCCTTTGACTCGACCGAACCGGTAACGGAAAAACCGAGAATTTTGAACGAAAAATCCATCGCGTGCAAACCCGTCCAGTTTTCTTTCAAATCGGACACCGTATAAGTCTGCTTTTCTTTAATTTCGGTACGTTTTTTTTTCAAACGTTCCGTTGCTTCGTCCTGCGAAAGACAATGCGGCTGTGTAACCGAAAGGTAAGGCATAATGGCGGTAAACGTAACGGAGACAATACTGTATAACAAACTGTACAAAAAAGGATTATACCAAAGCGGCAGCGGCAAATCAATATCGTCATTGCAATATCATCTTTTCACGTCAAAATGGATGCTGAACCATTCAGGGTCGGAGTAATCGGATTCCGATTCAAACATAATCGAATCCGATGCCCTTTCAACGGCGGTAAAACCGTCACGGTCTTTTTCAAATACCCAAACCTGCGACGGAGGCATTGCATTGACCACAGCCGGATGATGTGTGTTAACAAGTATCTGCGTTCCCGTTTCCCGCCCTGCAAAGAGACTGATTTCTTCGAGCATCCGTGTCCGCAGTTGTCTATCGAGACCGTTTTCCGGTTCTTCAAACACGACGAGCGGTGCCGGTTCCGTCTCCTGTAAAAGAATAAAATAGGTGAAAAGCCGAACCGTGCCGGCGGAAATATGCGTTATCGGCACCGGAACATCTCTGTCGGAGAGTTGAAAGGAAAGTTGAGGTTTTGACGGGTCGCTGTCATCGAGAAAAATTTGCTCGATATTCGGCATCGCTTCGGCAACGCGTTTTAATAAGGCACGCAAATTATTTTTGTAACGTTTAATAATGTAGCGGACTACGCCGGACAAACTGACTCCGTGCGGAGACTCCTGACGGTGCGGCAGTGCTTTGTCCAAGCCCCGCGCAGGGTCTGGAGTGAAATGACACAGCGTCCAGTTTTCAAAAAAAAGACGCAGCGATTGTAAAACCGGAAATTTCGGATGTGAATCCAACGCTGCCAATCCGAGATGATTGTAATCAGTGAATTCAATTTTCGTTAGTTCAGCATTGGTAACTTTCTCATCAGGAGCGAGATAGCGGATACTTTTTGCACTGTTTTGCAGAAACATTACGGGCAGCGACTCTTTTCCTCGCTGATAGGCAAGAATCTCCGTTTCGATGTACGGCACTTTATGTTTCGAGCAGTCAATACTTACGGCATAAGTCACGGCTTCGGTTTCATTGGGCTGCCGGTATTGGAAGCCGAAAGAGATTAAGCCGCTGCTTCCCTGTGAGTAGATTGCGTCATAACCGCCCCGTTTGAGAACAGCCGCATCGGCACCATAGCGGTAACAATCGGAAACGAAGTTGACGGCATCAACAGCACTGCTTTTTCCGGTTCCGTTCGCACCGGTGAAGAGAGTAACGGGACCCAATGCGTAGGGAAGTACGTTTGTATCGTCTTCGACATAGACGAACTTCGGAAAGCAGGTTCCGATTCCGACTTGTTTGAGCGACTTAAAATTACGTACCCAAAAACCTTCGAGCATTGCTTCACCGACCGTACCGTGTTGCGGCATTGTAGCAATAAAAGTCCCGTAATGCAAGGGAAACCGCCTATCACCGGGAGCGTTCCGCTATATTATCCCCGACCTTTACTTTATTTTCGTCCGAGTTGCCCCGCAGTTCGGGGGCGTACATTGCTTCTATCTTTGCAGGTAAAGCACTGAACTCGCCGGGCTGTTCTGCCCGCAAGCGGTATGTCAGCGAATGTTTGCCCCGCATCAAACGGTACACAAAAAAGGCAACACGTTCGTCCCGAAATTCGCTGTATGCTCCCAACTCGTTACCGTTGTAGCCGCTGCGGACATCAACCGGTTCTAACCCCGCCGCCTTGCGGTCTTCAATCAAAATGCTTTCATAGTCGTTCTTGCTGTCAATCGTCAATTCGATTTCAATCAAGTCGCCGCTGTGAAACCGGTCGGATAACTCATCGGCAGGTATCCGGTTGTACTTTTCCGTTTTCAGGCTGACCACCTGTCCGCTGCCGCCGGCAACCTGTGTGTTTGCCGATTCATTGCGGACGAGTTTGTAAATTTTACGTTCGATACGGACATCGAGACCGGCTTTTTTTATCGGATTTTCAAGTGTAAAGTTTTCGAGAAAAGCCGTGATGTACAACGGCGACGGCTGCGGTGATGTCTGATGTGTCCGCAACTCGACAGTATGTTTACCTGATGTAACGGCATCTTTTTCCAAAACAAGCGTGTTGTCGGCGGTCAGCAGATTCTCCTCCGTGAAATGGACAGTCTTTTTGACTACGCCGTCCAATAACACGTCAACGGTAACATCCGGCTTGTTTTCACCGCTTGTACGGAGAAATTCAGCGAAGGCTTCGATGCAGATTGCCGTATCCCGCGTCGAGTTCCAGTATGTTGCGTGTTTGCGGTTATTGAGCAGATACTTGACCGCGGGCGGAGCGTGCGGACTCTTCGGATTCGACCGCATCAGCAGTTTCAGATAATAAGCCTGTGTCTCGAATTCACTGCCGTGCCACGTCCACCAGCACCAGCCGGAAGCACTTTGCAAATTCAAATACGCCGTCTGATTTTCGTTGTCGATGACAAGATACTGTTCCAGTATTTTGACATACTCATCGAGGTTGTGCTTGCCCGGCAGCGAACTGTCCGCAATGCCGAGCATCGCTACTCCGTAAGGCGACAGGTGTCCTTTGTCCCGCCGCAAAAAATTCAGCATATCCGCTGTCGGTACATCGACCGCAGGCAGCCAATACCGTTCGGAAAGTACCATCAAAACGAACGCATCGGTCTCATCGGCGTACTCTTTGTTGTGTTTTTTATCGTGCGATTTCAGCAGTTTCAGTTGTTCGCGCTGATATTGTTTGAGCCAATTCTGTCCGCGTTGAAGCATTTCCGGCGGCACTTTGACATCACAGGTTTCGGCAAGTTGCAGACCGTGAACAACCAAAGCGGTTAAATGTGCGGACCCCGTTTCGCCGTATCCGCTGAACCAGCCCCAGCCGCCGCCGCTGCACTGCATATTCGCCAATTTTTTGATACCGTCCTGAATCATCTCGTCCGTTACAATTTGTTCCGGCTTGCGTCCCTTCGGGCTGATATGCTGCCGGATAATGACCGCCGGCAGAAACCGGTTTAACGTCTGTTCCGTGCAGCCGTAAGGATATTCCACGAGATACGGCAGCGCATCCATCATCGAAGCGGCAAGCGACGGCGTGAACTTGACCGTCAACTTCCGCTGTTCCGTTTTACTTTCGGCGGGAACCGTTATGTCAAAAGCGGCGGAACTTTTTTCTGCTGCGATGAATGCCGAATACGAGTCGGTTTTTAACATTCCGTGAACGTACACCGGCAGCGTTTGTTCGACACCGTCGGATTCGCCGTCTGCCGAAGCGGTCATCCGAACTTTCATCTCGCCTGCTTGTTTCGCTTCGACATTCCAATCAATGCGGGTTTCCCCGTTCGGCTTGATACGAACCTGTTTCGCCGAAGCCGGAGTAAAAGAGGTTTCGCAACTGACCGCAACGTTCTGTTCCGATGCCGTATAATTATGCACGGCAGCACTGAACGTACACTGGTCGTGTTCGGTCAGGAAACGCGGCGCAAGCATCCGCAGTATCAAATCTTTGCGGGTGATGACTTCGGTATTTCCGTAACCGACACGGGTTCCCTCTGCCATCGACCAGACGTTGATTTTCCAAGCGGTGAGCGACTCCGGCATTGTCAACTCGATTTCCGCAACGCCGTTTTTATCTGTTTCAACAGCACCGAGCCACAATGCCGTATCCGCAAAGTTGGTTCTAACCGCTGCCGGCGCACCTTGTTCCGATGCCTGACCCCCGTCGGCCAGATTACTCTCCGCGACGGCACCGGATATATTACCGCTTGAATCCATTGCCCCTGCCGGTGCTGCCGGTGCGGCTTCCGACAGCATCTTAACACCATCGGATTTTTTCATACTACTCCTAGATATCCCGAAGTTCCGCAGTGCCGTGTTGCCGAAAAGACCGAGTGGCTGCATCGGCGGCTTATCAGGATCGGGCATTCCGTACCAGAGACGGCGGAGGTTCGACTGCAATGCCGGTTCGTAAAACCGGTGCCAACTCCAAAAATACTTCTTAATATCTTCGACATTCGAGCCGCCGGAAATGTACTCAACGGATTTATCATAAACGGCAACGGCAAGTTGCGCTGTAACAGGCTTGCCTTCTATATCTGTTACGATTAGTTTTGCCTTCGCCTTTGAACCCGGCTTATAGGTTTCGCTCTCCGGTTTGACTTCGACATTCAAAACCTTTTTTTGCGGCGGAACAACAATTTCTTTGACTTCGCTTATGACTTCGCCGCCGGCAACGGTCAATGCTTCAACGAAAAAGTTCGGCATATCGCTTTTCTCGACGGGAATCTCTACCTCGGCGGATTTGCCGATCAGTCTTAACAGCACCGGTTTTTGTTTCCGCACGAGCAGCACAAGAGCCGCATTTTCACGGTCGGCATTGACCCGAAGTTTGACCGTCTCCTGCGGCGCATACTCCGTTTTATCCGGTATCAATTCGAGGGTATGATACTTGAACCGGTCAGCGGTAAGAACCGCCGCCTTGTCCGGTATCTTTTTGTCCGCTGTATTTTTCAGCGGATAGATATTAAAGACGTATCCGCCTTCCTGACCGTTGAGCGTACACGACAGACGGTATTGACCGGCTTGAGCGGCATTCATATTGAATTGAGCAGTTCCTTCGGTATTAAATGTAACATTTTCTGTATAAACTTCTTTTTCCGTTACACGAACACCTTTGCCCGCTCCGTCAGGGGCATAAGATAACAGGAACAGTTTTGCCGTTCCGGTGCCGCTGACCGGTTTGCCGTCCAAACGGCGGGCTTGAAATCGGGCGGCAATTTTTTGGTCTTCTGTAAAATAGCCCCGATTGCCCCACGCATAGACATTAAACGGTTTTCTTGATACCAAAACGTTGCCCGATGCGGTGATTGTCCGTCTCGAAGTGTCAACGACTTCCGCCGTTATCGTATAACGCTGGTCTTCATCGGGGAACATTTCTTTTGCCGCTGCCGTATCAATGACGATTTCGGCGGTTCCGTCCGGCTTGATTTTCGTTTCCGCTTCGGCAACGACTTCCGGCGGTCCCTGATGTATCGGCAGCCACGGCGGCATCGGTCGGCAGCAGCCCCATTGTCCCCAGCGGGGCAGAAAATCCGCATCGTAAGCAAGCCAGCCGTATCCGTTACCGTAAAGCCAATCCCAGGGACAAATCGGATACCAGTCAGCGTTCGCTTTTTGCCGAAGAACTTTATACTTGACGGCTGCATTGACAACAGGCGAACCGAAATAATACTTCGCTTTGACCGTTGCGGTGATTTTGCCGCCGAGCGCAACAGGGTCTTTCGGCGAATCAATACTGACTTCATATTCCGGCTTTCTGTATTCTTCAACGCGGAATGTTGCGCTGCCGCTGCCTCCAACGATGATGTTATACTCGCCGAGCATTGCGTCTTTCGGTAACTCTAATTCTGCCGTCAAACCGCCGTGTTGGTCAAGTAGTACGCCCTTTTTTTCAACAAACAGTTCGTTCCGCGGGTTGCGGACGGTGTAATTAACGGGCTGCTCTGCCCAAGCATTTTTTTCCGGCTGTTCATATTGTCCGCTGCCAAGCCAAACCTTGATTTGAACTTTGTCTTTCGGACGATAAACCGGTCTGTCCGTGATAATAAATGCTTTCGTATTATTATTCTGCCGGTCAACACCGCCGCTGTACCAGATAGGGTTAAAGCCCAGAAAGGCGAAACGTTCTCCGTTATTGACCGTAAAGAGCGTTGTAAACGTTCCCCGATTTCCGGTCGGAATAAAACACAAACCGTTTTCGTCGGTCTTGAAATTTTCCTCCTGAAAAATCCAGGTCGGATTCGGGTCCTGACGGCGGCGGTTGTTCGCTTCGGGCAAGTTTTTGTATTCAACCCTGTAACCGAAAACATTCACGTCCGCCGACGCTATCGGCTCTCCCGTTTGTGCATCGGCAGTGTAATAGAGACTCTGCGTACCCGTTTTTGCATCGGCAAGGTAATAGAGACTCTTCGCATCTGCGGCAAGCGGCTTCATCACAACGGCGGTATCGTCAAGCCAAAGAAGTGCCGATTCAGCGTTGCCGTTCTCCATTTCGGCACGGATGAGATACGCACCGGATTTTTTGTACGAAAAATGAATTATTTCTGTTTTATCAAAATGCTTTGCTGCCGGCGTTAAATTGACGCTCCATTGGGCAATTTTTTTGCCGAGATATTTTTTACGGAACTCCCGGTTCGGTTTATCGAAAACAAGTTTCGAGCCGATATTGTCTATTTCTGTCTGCCGCCAATCGAGTTGCTTCGGTTCCGATTTCAGATAAACTTTAATATCGTCCATCAACTGCCGGACGTTCACCTCGTGTACCGTTAGACTGACTTTCTTTCCGTTACGGAAAATATACCGCAATTCGGCATTGAGACCGGCAATGCGGGAACCGGCAGGTTCAAAACGTCCCCAGTTCTTAACGATTTGGTCAAGTTGTTCGTGCGAATGTGTATCTTTCCCGTTCAGTTCAAGAGTCTTCCGGTAGTATTGAGCGGCTTTGCCGAATTGCAGGCGGTTTGTGTAAATCTGTGCAAGCCGTCCGGCAGCAAGGAGCGGTTCTGTTTTGAATACTTTTTGTAACAGTTTTATCGGATTGAATTCGTCCGGCAGCGTGAACCGCTTTATACCCGTTGCCAGTTGCGCTATTGTTTCTTCATCCGGCAGCGTTTCAAGACTCAATATGCTTGCCGTCTTGCCGGATTCGTCCGTTTTGTTACGGGCGGCAGGGCGGTGAAAATACCCGAAAGACGACAACGTTTCCGTACCGAACTGCGTTCGGTAAAAATCGGCTTGCCGCATCAGCACTGCCGCCGAATTGGATTCATCGTATCGTACCGCTTCTTTGAGTGTCCACCGCCAGCGTTCGCCGTCATTTTTTGCCGTCTCAAACGAGTCGGGAACATAATAAAAAACGGGATTGCCGTCTTCATCAACAGGAGCATAGGATGCGCCGGCGTAGCGGTAACGTCTTTCTTCGTAATCGGGCAGCAGTGTTAAATCGGACAGTATCTGTAACTGCCAAGCCCCGCCGAACTGCCGCGTTTCGAGAAAAATATCCGCAAAGTTCAAAAAGAATTCCGCCTCGTGAACTTGATTTTCCGTCTTTTTCGGCAGCATCGGCAATATTGCCGTATAAAGTTGCAGCGCACGGATTCTATCCCGCCGGCTGCTGTCAACAGCGTTTCCGCCCCGATGCGGACCCCGTTGAAACTTGCCGTCAACAATGACCCCGTAATGCGGTATCAGCCGATATGTATCGGCAACGGCTCTCAACACACGCCGGTTGTTTTTGTGAATTTCGGCGGCTTCTTCGAGGAACGCATCAATTTCCGCACTTTGATTTAACTGCTGGAGCGTATCGGCGACACGTTTAACGGCAGTGCGGACATCGGTACTCTCCGTTACATTTTTCGCATCAAGCATCCAGGGACGTAAAAGGTCGAGAGCGTCTTTGTGCAGCCCCTCCCTAATAAGTTTGTCGGCTTGGGGAATCGGATTGTTCTCCGCAGCAAACGTCATAGAGCCGCTAATCATCAGTATAAACGGTAAAAATAGTCGATTCATCATCGGTTCCTTAATTTTTGGGAGTATACTTTATGCGTGCAGAGAGAGATTCACGTCCGCAGCGTACCGGTAATTTTTGCTTTCCTCAAAAATATAGACGAACGAACGAAAATATTCATAGAAGAAATCTGTCACGCCTTCACAATCTTGCTGCGTCCGGTTTTAACTTTTCCGGCTGCGTTGCGGCTGTCCACCACCAACCGGGCGTGCTTGACGATAAACTCGTAATCGTACTTCGTATGGTCGGTCGCTATCAAAATGCAGTCCTGCGATGAAAGAAACTCTGCGGTCAACTCCTGACTATTCATCGCCGGCATCTTCGGATAATGCCGCATCTTCGGCAAATGCGGAATATGCGGGTCATTGTACGTTACGACCGCCCCCTTCGCCAGCAAACGCTCTATCAATTCAAACGACGGACTTTCCCGCGGGTCGTCCACGTCCTTTTTGTACGCAACCCCCAAAACGCATATCTTGCTGCCCTTCAACGGTTTCGCAGCATTGTTCAACGCATCGGCAACCCGCCGGATAACATAAAGCGGCATTCCCGTATTGACTTCGCCCGCCAATTCAATGAACCGCGTTGTCAAACCGGCTTTTCTTGCGCACCAACTCAAATAAAACGGGTCTATCGGAATACAATGTCCGCCGAGACCGGGACCGGGATAAAACGCCTGAAAGCCGAACGGCTTCGTTTTCGCCGCATCAATAACTTCCCAAACATCAATACCAAGCCGGTCAAAGACGATTTTTAATTCGTTGACCATAGCGATATTGACGCAGCGGTACGTATTCTCAACGCATTTTGCCGCTTCGGCAACTTCACACGAAGAAACGGGAATCACCTTAACGATGGCGTGCGAGTACAAAGCGACCGCCAACACACTGCTTGCCGCATCGTAACCGCCGACAAGTTTCGGAATCCCGTCCGCCGTAAAGTTAATATTGCCGGGGTCTTCACGTTCGGGACTGTAAGCAACGAAATAATCCTTGCCGACAGTCAGTTTCGGCTTGTGTTTTTGCAAAATCGGAATCATTACGTCCCGCGTCGTACCGGGGTACGTCGTGCTTTCGAGTGAAATCAACTGACCGGGGCGCAGATGCTGTGCAACCGCTTCAGTTGTCGATTCAACGTAATATAAGTCGGGGTCGCGGCTTTCGTTAAGCGGTGTCGGCACGCAGATTATCAGTGCATCGGCTTCCGGCAGGCGGCTCATATCGGCGGTCGGTTCGAACGTGCCGTCTTTGACGCAAGTCTTTATCCAATCGGCACTAATGTGTTCGATATAGGTTTTACCCGCCTTGAGTTTTTTGACCTTTTCGGCATCAATATCGTAGCCGATGGTCTTGAAACCGGCATTGATAAAGGCACGGATAAGGGGCAAGCCGACATATCCCAGACCGATGATTCCGACCTTGGCGGTCTTATTTTGGATTAGTTTAGCAAGTTTGTCTTTCATAACAATAAAAACATAGGGGAATGGACAACGGTTGACAACGGACGCAAACCGTTCTAGGATATATTGTCCGCTACCGGATGTTCGTTGTCAACTAAAAGTAATATCAAAGTAAAATATGCCGAAAAGTTATTCGCTCGTTATCGTTGAGTCACCTGCCAAAGCCCGAACGATTAGCCGGTTTCTCGGCAAAGACTATGTTGTCGAAGCGAGTATCGGTCATATTCGGGACCTGCCTCGAACCGCCGCAGAAATACCGGCAAAATACAAAAAAGAGACTTGGTCCCGGCTCGGTGTCAATGTGTATAAAAAATTTGAGCCGATTTACATAGAACCAAGTGATAAACGCAAGCAAATAAAAAAGTTACAAGAACTTCTTAAAGAAGCAAAAGACCTCTATCTCGCAACAGATGAAGACCGTGAAGGCGAGGCCATCAGTTGGCATCTTGTCGAAACGCTCAAACCGGATGTGCCGATTCACCGGCTCGTTTTTCACGAAATCACGAAATCGGCGATTGATGAAGCCCTGTCATCGCCCCGTTCCATTGATTACCGTCTGGTAGAGGCACAGGAGACCCGCCGGATTATTGACCGGCTCTTCGGGTATGAAGTTTCGCCGCTGCTCTGGAGAAAAATTGCCCCGAAACTGTCCGCCGGCAGAGTGCAAAGTGTTGCCGTGCGGCTGATTGTCGAACGGGAAAAAGAACGTATCGCCTTTCATTCAGCAAACTATTGGGATTTACTCGGTTTGTTCAATATCGTCAATGCCGGAATGAAACCGTTACAAGGCGTATTGATTTCCGTCGGCAAGCAAAAAATACCGGCAGGAAAAGATTTTGACTCCGCAACGGGCAAACTGCTCAAGCCGGACGATTTCATTCTGCTCGGCGAACCGGCGGTCAAAAAATTAGCGGAGCATTTGTTACAAAAACCTGCCGAAGTGAAGTCGGTCGAAGAAAAGCCCTATACGGAAAGACCGTATCCGCCCTTCACAACCAGTACGCTGCAACAGGAGGCGAACCGGAAGTTCGGTTTTACGGCACGGACAACGATGTCGCTGGCACAGAGTTTGTACGAAAACGGATACATTACTTATATGCGTACCGATTCGACGAATTTGTCTGAAGAGGCACTTCGGGCTGCTCGCAATCATATTGGACGTGAATACGGCAAGGAATACTTGCCCCCTTCACCGCGTTATTACAAGACGAATGTCAAAAATGCGCAGGAAGCACACGAAGCCGTCCGACCGGCAGGCAGCGTTTTCGAGTTACCGGAAAATTTGCGGGGGACGCTGACAGGCGAACAGTACCGGCTATACGACTTGATTTGGAAACGGACGATTGCCAGTCAGATGACAGACGCAAAAATCAGACGCAAGCAGATAACTATACAAATTGACGATGCGTTATTTTCAGCCAGCGGAAAAATGATAGAATTTGCCGGTTACTTTCGGGCTTATGTCGAAGGCAGTGATGACCCCGAAGCCGATTTGGCGGACAGGGAAACGCTGCTGCCGGATGTAAAGACCGGCGATACACTCCGCACACAGAAACTGGAACCGAAGCCGCATATAACACAGCCGCCGGGGCGATACAGCGAAGCCGCTTTAACGAAAACGCTCACCGACAAAGGCATCGGCAGACCGAGTACGTATGCGTCCATTATCGAAACGATATTAGCCCGTAATTATGTATTCAAAAAAGGCGGTGCGCTGGTGCCGACGTGGACGGCGTTTTCAGTCAGCCGGTTACTCGAAGAACATCTGCCCGGACTGGTTGATTATGCTTTTACGGCACAGATGGAGGACCAACTGGATGCCATCAGCCGCGGCGAATTGAAGTCTCTGCACTATCTGAAAGAATTTTATTTCGACAGCAGCAAAGGACTCCAGCCTCTCGTAGAACACCTGTCGGATAAAAATTCCGGCAAAATCGACCCGGCAGAGGTCAATTCGTTTGTGCTGCCCTCCAAGGATTCAGTAACGGAAAATTTCATTGTTGTCCGCAACGGACGTTTTGGACCATACGTACAGCGGGGCGAAGAGCGGGGCAGTATTCCGAACGATTTGCCGCCGGACGAATTGACGCACCAAAAGGCGTTGGAGTTGCTTGAATCGGCGCAGCGAGCCGAAAAACCGCTCGGCGTTGACCCTGAAACGCAAAAACCGGTGTTTATCAAAAGCGGACGATTCGGTACATATATTCAACTCGGCGAGACGGAAGACAAAGATAAAAAAAATGCGTCGCTTTTGAAGGGAATGACCGCCGAAACGGTCGATTTAAAAACAGCGTTGCAATTATTGACGCTGCCCCGTTATCTCGGCAATTACAACGGTGAAGATGTTGTCGTGCAGAACGGAAAATTCGGACCTTATATCAGTTGCGGCAAGGAAACGCGGTCGCTGCCTGAAGACGTTTCACCTTTGGACGTTGTCTTTCTGAAAGCGGAGGAATTATTATCGCAGCCGAAGGTTCGCAGACATCGCGCGGCTGCAACGGCACCGAAAGAACCGCTCAAAGCGTTTGCAGATTCGCCGGTAACCGGCAAACCGGTACGGGTATTAGAGGGGCGTTTCGGTGATTATATCACCGACGGCGTTACCAACGTTACCGTTCCGAAGGGGATGGCACTCGAAGAAATTACGTTTGAGTCGGCAACGGATATGCTTGCTGCGAAGGCAGCCAAAGGACCGGCGGTCAAGCGGACGGTGCGTAAAAAGGCAGCAAGAAAAGCAGGTTACAAACGGACATAATACTCCCGGACAGAGAAAAAGGAAAATTTCACAGCCTGCCCGCTCACTCTTCAACGATAGACCCGATGCCCGTCAACCCCCGCAGGCGAACTGTAATACTTTTCCCCAATTCATTTTGCAAGACGACCGTTGCCGTTGAAGTTGTCCCGTCGGGGTAGAAAAAAATCGGAGACGACCAAACACCGGCAGTATTTGTTCCCGCTGATATCTCCGCCTCAATAAGATTATTGCCGGTTTCGTCAATGGTTGCCGATGTTGTTTCGGCGGGATTTATCAGCCCTGCATAAAAGGCACTCCGCTCGTCAATCACCGTTTGTATCTCTGTAACTCTTACCGTTTCAGGCAGCCGAATGACGGTACTTTCCGATGCGGGATTTTGCACATCGCCGGTCGGTTCCCGTAACATAAAATCCTGTACTTCGCCGGTAAAATTACCCCTCTCAAACGGGTCGAGTTCGCCGGTTTCATCGAACCGCCGGTTGGTCGAGCGGGAAGACAATCCGGCGGTGAAGTGTGCATCAAGTATGCGGTCGAGAATAAGCGTGTCAGTACCGATTCGGCAGCGCATCGAAAAAATCTGTCCTTCTTCCATCGCTTTAATCCGCACATCGAGCCACTCTCCGCGCAGGGTATCGGCAGCCGACCGTAACCGGTATTGAGCGAGAGTTCCTTGCAGTGCCGGCATACCAAGAGCCGCAATGATGACGAGAACCGCAATCACGATAACAATTTCGATGAACGTAAAACCGTGCCGGTTAACCTTCTCAAGTCTTTTCATCGTATTGCGCTGATCAGTTTATCTGTCAGGTTTATAACCCCGCCTCTGTCATAGCCGCACCGCATTGTAGCAACATTCTTGAAACAATACCAGATTCGGGCGTGTTGACACCAAATAATCTGCCAAAATCGGTTGCGATTTTACCTGCGCTTCATTACGATTTCTAGTGTATAATGATCGAAATTACTCACTATTTCCCGGCTGCCGCTGCCCTTTATCCGATGCGTTTTCTCTTTACTCTTTTAATTTTTTTGACTCTCTCCGTTCTGCCGGAAACGGTCGTGCGGGGACAAATGATTCTAACCGATGTGCCGTCGCAGCACTTTCGGGATATAACAATGCGGCTTATCAACAGCGGCAATTTTACTGATGCCGGTGTTGCTCTCAACGATGATTGGCGCGGTGCCGTGAAAATATCCGTAGGCAGCGGGAAGACCGCCTACTATCTCGATGCTATTTGCTACTGGACGATGACGGGTGAAATCTATTTTCAGATGGGACGCTATCAGGAAGCCCTCACTCAATTCGATACCGCCCTGCAAGTGTATTTCGAGAATTCCGATTGGCTCAAAAAAATTTCCGCACAAGGACAGCCGACACAGTTACCCCGTCCGGTGTTTGCGTGGGGGACTTCGCTGCGCAAAGGCGGCATCGGCAATTTCAAAACTTGCCGCTTTGCGATGTCGCATAAAAATTTTCTGCCGGCGAAACCGGGCGGCGGAGCGCAGCCGGGTATGGTGGAAAACCGGACGGATTCCCAAATTCACGCCGATTATATTGTCCATAGTTTGTCGCTGCTCATTCGGCGGCGGGGAGAAATACTCGGCAGTTTGTCAAAATACGACCCGGCAACGAAACGTCTTGCCGATATACTTGCTGCCCGGCCTTGTCTGCCGAATCATTTTACCGGTACTTGGGTCGATGTTCTGCACGGTCTCGTTCTTTCGGCGTTACGGGACGATGCTGCCGCCGAAACGTTTTTGAACCGCGGCTTACTGATGCTCAATGCGTATGACCATCAACTGACCGCTGCGGCATTAAACGAACTCGGTAACATTGCTGTCCGCAACGGAAAAGCGGCACAAGGGCGGGACTTTTTTGTCGAAGCCTCTTTTGATGCCCTTGCTTTTAATGACCCGATTCTTCTGGGCGAAACTTTCCGTAACGCTGCCAACGCCCAGCGGATTGCCGACCCGACGAAACGCTGTCCGGCGATTGAACCGGCATTGGCTTTTTTGAGCAAGAGAAAAGACGTAAGTCCGCTCGTCATTCTCTCTCCGTTATTCGATACGGCGGAATACGAACTTGATACGAATCGAATTCAGCAGGCTGCCGGTTTGCTTGAACAAGCAGCGTTACGGATGAGCAAAACACCGCTGCCGGATTCGTTCTACGGGGCAAGGCTGCATTATCTTTCAGCGGCGGTTGATTACCGTAACGCTTATATAAATATCGGTGCAAAACATAGTCCGAAATTGCTGCAACAGGGCAGTGTTCATTTAGAATCAGCTCTTCATACGGCAAAACGCTGTTCGCTTCGACTCTTTCAATTAGCCAAACTGGAAACGTTTTTTACCGGCGGACTCATCAAGCCGCAGGGACCGATAACCGAACGGATTGCCGATGAGCGGTTTGATGAATTGCTGCGGGAATCAACGGACAACGATTGGCTGCTCAATCCGCTGGACTGCTGGGCGGTATCGGTGTTTGTGCCGCCGGTTGTCTATGAACGCTGGTTTGCCATTGCCGAACATCGGGGAAACAGGGAAAAGGCGTTTAATATTGCCGAACGGTCGAAGAAAGCGAAGTATCTGGCTGCCTTGCCGACCGGCGAAGACCGGCTTTCGGCATTTCGGCAACTCTTTGAAACACCCGAAGAACTGTTGCCGAAAGACTTTTTGGTTCAGCGTCAGATTCTTTCGCTGCGGTTCAAAGAGTTTAGAAAACTTTCGGATAGGATAAAAAAAATCAAGGCAGACCTCGCTGCGGTAAGACTTGTGCCGCTGAAACCGGATGACCGCCAGCGGCAAATAGAATTATGCGGCGAATTGGAGAGTATCAGTGAGGCGCAGGAATTATTGTTACGCTCAATGGCATTGACCCGCTCTAATGTGCCGCAGTTATTCCCGCCGGTCATTCCTTTGGAACAGATACGCAAAGATTTGCCCAAAGGAACGGCAATGCTCGTGTTTGCCGACTGCTTTGAACAACTTTACGGTTTTCTTGTCGGCAGTGACGGCTCTCTGGCGATGTGGCAAGTTGAGCAAAAGGTTAAGGAAAAACCGCTGTACGTTCAAATAGCGGACTATCTTAAAGCACTCGGCAATCAGAATGCGAATCAAATTCTGCCGCTTAAAGACCTGACGAATCCGAATGCGAAATGGAAAGAATTAGGGGCAGCATTACAGACACGTCTGCTCGGTAACGAAGAGCGGAATACGGACTTTACGGAACTGGTGATTGTTCCGTCCGGTCTGCTTTGGTATCTGCCCTTTGAAACACTGTGCGTTGATACCGGCAGCAAAGATACAGGTAAAAAATACACACCGCTTCTGACTGCCGGCGAGTCGCCGCTGACGATACGATACGCCCCGACGGCTTCGCTTGGAGTACCGAAACGTTCCGGGAAGCGGATTAATTCGGAAACGCTGGTCTTGCTCGGTAAATTAAAGTCATCGGAACCGCCGGAGACGGCAATCAATGCCTTTGAACGTTTTCAAAAGTCCGGCATTAAAAATCTTACGGCGTTGTCCGGTAATTCGCTTTCTGACGGGGCGGAGTTTTTCCCCAGCGGCATATCTGCCGGCGGCGTTGCCGCACCGGTATTTGCGTCACTGATACCGAATCTGGTCGTGTTGGATGAAATACCGCGATTGCCGAATGACCCGCCGTTGGCTTGGTCGCCGTTCCAAAACGATAAGGCGAAGAAAAAAAATCCGGTTACGGCGTGGCTGCCCCTGCCTTACGGAGGTCCGCAGTTAGTTGTGATGCCGGCGTTCCATACCGCCGCCGAGTCCGGCTTGAAAGAGCGTAAGAAGAAAGAAAAGGAGATGTTTTACGAAACGAACGGCGATGATTTATTTTTGTCAGCAATGCTTTTGCAGTCTTGCGGGGCGGATACAATACTGATAAGCCGCTGGAAGACAGGGGGGCGGTCATCGTTTGATTTGACGGAGCAGTTTTTGAAAAGTTATGCGGACTTGCCAGCAGCAGCGGCTTGGCGGCAAGCCGTCCTGACGGTCGGCAGCAGTCTTTTGGTTTTGAAAGAGGAACCGCGTGTCAAGGAAAAAGAGACGGAGGAAACACCCTTTGCGAATCATCCGTTTTTCTGGGGCGGATATATGCTCATAGACCGGGGCGAATTACCACAAGAGGAACAAAAAGCAGAGGAAAATTTGTAAGTGAAAATCTATTCCCTATTCCTCTTCAATTTCGTTATTTTTTAGAATATGCAGGTTTTCGGATAAGTCGTGTATAGAGTTTTTTCGCATACTTTTCCGGCAGCGGAAAAAGCCCTTGCAAGCATCGGCAACCGCTCTATCAAGTTGAGGTTAGGCGGGATTATGAGATACACTACCTTGGCACCGGATAATCGGTAGGTGAACATTTTTCACTCCGCTTGACGGAATATAACTGCTGCGGGAAAATAAGGCAGCACTAAATTGTAAGCGGCGAGGGAATATATCAGTTTTGAAAGACCGAATGGTTCAACGATACCTTGCCGTTACGAGAATTGCAAAACGCAAACCGTCTCGCTGTCCCCACCTCTTTTATTTCATTATCAAGAACGTGGAACCGTTTCCGGCAACGTCAAAGAGCGGTCGGTTTTCATTGTTTGCAAAATTATCCGCTCCGCCGCGGAAATAAAATATCAGTCCCAACGACAGCGACCACGATTCCCGCATATTGCCGTTCGCTGACCGCCCCTCGTGCGGCGAAAGTACGGAAACACCGCCTGTTACCGCCAAGCGGCTGCTCACTGCTGCCTGTCCATTGATGCCTAAAACAATATCGCCCCATTCTGTTGCACCGACGTTGCCTTCGACTTGTCCGCCGCTCGGAAGCAGATAACGGGCAAACAACAGATAATAATCCTGTACGACCGCCTGTTTCGCTACAACAATATCCGTTTTTTTCTCGTCCATATTGAACCCGCCTTGAAAACCGTACTCAAAACCGCGAAAAGACCGCATCGAAATTTCAGTACGCAACTGCTTGAATTTGTACGTGTGTTTATCCGATAGGGACTCCACACGGTCATCTATCCAATCGAATGCCGCTCCGGCCTGTAACGGTTTACCCTCGAACCGCTTGAAGACACCCGCCGTCATAAAAATCTGATTACGTCCGAGGTTATTGTCGTGCAGATTAGCCTGATTCGCGCGCACACCAAACTGCGCCGTTGCCGCACCGGCAGCACCGACCGGCGTTGACCAGTTCAGACCTTCACTCACCGCAAAAGAACCGCTGCCTTGGCTTAATACATTTTTGAACGTTTGACTGCTGGTAAAGAGTTGCAGATTGTCGAGTGTTCCCATTCCGAACGCCGGCATCACCGGTACGGGATAGTAATTCGGCAACACGGCTGTGTCGTCCGCCGACCCTGTCATATCCGCAGACAAGGCTGTGTTGTCAGCAACACCCTGCCTTTGCCTGTGATTCGCCGTGTAATAACTCCCGTCTTCCATTACGACCTGCTGCTGTCTTTGCGGCAAACCCCGCCGCCCCTGCGGATACAGCGGTACATCAACAGATTGGTCGGTAGCGTCGTTTTCTAAAAGACTCTCTGGAATAATCGAGCCAGCAGGATTGGGGTTATCAAAAGCAGTTTGCTTTGTTGCGGAATGCCGGACGGGAGGCATAAGTTTTTCGGCTCCGCGCGGACGTTCCAAAAGCCGCTTCGGCAGCAGAGCCGGCGGAAAAGGTTTTTCTGCGCTGGTATCATCAAGATATTCTTCCTCCTCCGTTTCCAAAACAGACGACTCCAATTGGGGAAAGCGGGGCAGTTCTTTTGCCTGCAATAGTATATTGGCGTGCAGAACAAAAACGCAGAGAAGACAGAATGTCGAAACGATGATGAACCGCATAATGTTACCGTACTGCATAATTTTAACGTGGAAAGCATTTTTGCTCACCATCTTATCGGCATTATTTAATCGATACTTTCGGAAAAATCGTTAAAAATTACCAAAATTACCAACATTATGGTATAATGGCGATTTAAGTTGTCCGCACTAACGTACGAATTCGTGAACACGCGGAACTTAACAAATTCCTGCCGAAACTCAAGAAATTCGCTGATTGGGAAGTGTTCTGCATCATCGGCAGCATTTCATTGAGAAAATTTTGCGGCATCAATTTACACTCAACCATTTCTGATGATTCGACTCTTTGAAACTTCCGCGAACAATTGCAAAACGTCAGCATTAGGAAAATAAAATCACGTTCGGAGAGACAGATTCTGGAAGAAGATATGGAGTTACAGTGTAACAGCGGTATCGGAAAATGACCGCACCCGCTCTAAAACTTCAGCAGCAATTGCCCATTCAAAATTGGGGGGAACAATACCTTAAATTTGTCTATCGGTCAAAGACGTTCTCTACAAATCGACCAATTGCCGAACATACCGGAATCAGCAAGCGATTGTTAAGCGAGAAGGCTCGTTTGAAAATTTCAGACCGTCCGCACAACTGAATCCTGAAAGTGGACTCCGGCGTATCGGGCTATAAACCGGCACTTCGCCTTAAACAGATAGGTTATCGGCATCGGCAGCGTTTGTTTATCATATTCAATCAGCGTTTCATAATTTGCCAGCCCCTTCGCAACGAGCATATCGCTGTTCAGTAAAACACGGTGAAACTCTTCGCTGCATTGTTCCAAGACCGTCCCGACGGCATCGTTCCCATTGTCAATCACCCGCACCGTTTTGTCGAGACCGGTTTGCAGGGCATCCGTCATCACCGCATCATTGAGTACCGGCAAGCCGCGCACTGCCGCTGTAACAGAAATATGCGGATACCGCCGCTGTATTTCTTCTATCAACAGTTGGTCGCACACGATTTCGCCGCAATTATCGAGCAGATACAAAACGTTCGATGCCTTGCCCAACGTTTCGGCAAACACATCAATGCTGCCGTTGACAGGCTGCTGCAATGCCGTCTCAAATGCCTGCATTATCGAGACTTTATCCCAATCACCTTTCACCGCATAATCTATCGTATTGCCCGCAACGGCAAATTGTACCGCAAGATGAAACGGTTCATCGCTGCGGCGGATACGCTGCCGCATTTCTTCCCGCACGGAAAGCATCAATTCGTTTGAGGTGTTTTTTTGCAGAGCGTAAGGGTCGGGATTTTCCGTTTCCTTGCGGATGACTCGCTGTATTTCCTGCGCAACAAGCGGCGGGTTCTCGGTGAAGCCGATATCCTGAACAATGCGGAACGCTGCTTTCAACACGGCGGTGTGCCGGTCTTCGTCCTGCGTAGCAAATCGGGCTGCCTCCAGCGATTGACGGGTCAGACAAAGAACACAGTCTAATGAAGCGGGCATTTATCTAAGAGAGTTAACAAAGGACTGAAGGCTTTCGGCAGCGGAGACACTGCCGCCGTCTTTCAATAAAAATTTTTTCATTCGGGACGTTTCGCCGCAGATGAGTTCGACCTGCGAATTTTTTAGTTTGAGGGATTTGACGAGAACTTGACGTAGTGCATCGTTGGCTTTTCCTTTTTCAGCAATTTGTGTTACATAAACCTTTAATGCTCCGTCCTGAATGCCTTCGATTCCGTTGTGTTTTGAACCCGGAAAGGCTTTGACGTGTATGAGAACGCCGCCGCTGACCGGTATAACAGGTAATTCGGATTCCAGCATTTTTTTGTTTCTTGGATGTGAAACATACCAAACCGGTTAGAAAATTTATTTTTAGGATTGAACTGTAGGGTTCACAGGGCGGTTACGCATCCGCCTCGTTAGTACCAATATCAACCATACAAGGGACGGCAAGCACTAGCATCAACTTGTCCTAACGCAACACACACGCCAAAAGTCAGACACTAATTTTCTTCGAGAATAATTCTCTTTTGCGGCTGCGGTTTGACCGGCACAACAGGGGCTGTCGGCTTTTCCGTCTGGACCTTAGGAGGCACTGCCAACCCATCTCCATCGTCCAAAAGGATGGCGGGTTTCGGCTTCTTAATCGGGACGGCGGGAGATACTTTCGACTCTTGGGTGTCCGTTTGCGGGGGGGCGGCAGGATTCTCTTGTGTATAATTATCTTTCGATTGGGGGACTTTCGATGGGGGG
>JAITOZ010000072.1 GCA_031289675.1 Planctomycetaceae bacterium | reverse complement strand
TGAGGAAGAACAGCGGAAAAGCAAGCCGACGAACGATTATTGA
Organism: Planctomycetaceae bacterium; assembly: GCA_031289675.1. GTDB lineage: Bacteria > Planctomycetota > Planctomycetia > Pirellulales > Thermoguttaceae > WRKP01. Next base: position 5,465 of record JAITOZ010000072.1, on the reverse strand, counting down.
AACGAATCAAAACCGGTCCGACCATTTCCGTCATTACGACGGAACTATCCGCCATTTCGCTTTCCGCAGTGTGATGCACCGGTAATCCCAGTTGATTTTTAAGTGATTCGCTAATAACAAGTCCTGAAGGAGCGGAAGCGGCAAGAGCGCGGATATTCATTTTCGTATTTCGTCCGGTTTAATAAATCCCGACTGACCAATGCATCATCATCGGCATTGACTAGCGTAATGTCGGCGTGTATGAATCCCATAGGTCATTTTCCGAGGGGTTAACCCCCGACTCCTTTTTTTGATAAATCGGATAATCAATTTTATTATCGATCATGGATCGTCGATTGTCAAGCAGTCGCGTTACCGATAGGCTGTCCGACGGATACGCAAACGTAGTATAAAAAGGAACTTCAAAAAATTCATTTTTAACTATGAAAGACGCGAAAATTCACGAAAAAATCTTTTTTATACTGAAGCCAGTTAGAAATTTGGTTTTATAGAGAAAGGATATGAAGGATATGTTAGCCACGAATGCACGAATTATTACGAATAAACACAGAAGCATAACAATATTCGTCCATTGCAATTTGCCGAACCGCTCACGGAAAAAAATCAGTGCCAACAATATGGTAATAAGCGGATTGTTTTGAGAGATTATTTGTGCCGTCCCGCATTGCCAACGGTCTGACTTTAAGTTTTTTGTCACTTCCTGAACTGCCGATAGAACAGAGTATGCTATAGATGCAGGAAAATGCCGCAGGACATCATTCCAGTACACGGCAAAACTTTCAGAGCGCAAAAAAAAGAGTGCCGCAATCCGTATTGTCTGTAACATTATTATCGCAGAGTTTTCAAGACCAACACCAATCCCGGCACTCCCTATAAAGAGAGCGTCGTTCTCGATGTTACCTCTTGCAAAAGTCAATCAGCACTAACCGAACGGATAATCCGACTGGCAGAAAGCCGTGTTACGCCAATGCCTCATCGACGATCTTTTTGGCTTCCGCCAAAATTTGTTCAAGATGTTCTTTGCTCTTGAACGACTCGGCGTAAATTTTGTAAATGTTTTCCGTGCCGGACGGTCGCGCAGCAAACCAGCCGCCGCTTGAAACGACCTTCAAACCGCCAATCGCCGCACCGTTACCGGGCGCATTCGTCAGTTTCGCCGTCACTCTATCCCCCGCCAATGCCGTTGCCGTTACCTTTTCCGGTGTCAGGTTTTTGAACGCCGCCTTCTGCTCCGGTGTCGTCGTCTGGTCAATGCGTGTGTAAAACGATCTCCCAAACTTTGCCTCGATTTCCTGATACAGCACGCCGGGGTCTTTGCCCGTCTTCGCCAAAATTTCCGCTGCCAACAGATTCAGAATAATGCCGTCCTTGTCCGTTGACCAAACGCTGCCGTCAAAACGCAGGAAACTCGCCCCCGCACTTTCCTCGCCGCCGAAACCGAGCGTACCGTTGTACAAGCCGTCAACGAACCATTTGAAACCGACGGGAACTTCGACCAACTTTAGTCCTAAATCGGCGGCAACCTTGTCGATGATACCGCTGGACACCAATGTTTTGCCGACACCAACGCCGCTCCAATTCCGGTGCGTGAAAAGGTATTGAACGGCAACAGCAAGGTAATGATTCGGATTCATCAGCCCGACCGAAGGGACAACGATTCCGTGCCGGTCAGTGTCGGGGTCGTTGGCAAACGCAATATCAAACTTGTCCTTCAAAGCAACAAGTCCCTGCATTGCATACGGACTGCTGCAATCCATACGGATTTTGCCGTCGCGGTCAACGGACATAAACGAAAACTGCGGGTCGATTTTCTGATTGACAACCGTAATGTCGAGACCGTATTTTTCGGCAATCGGTTCCCAGTACGCAAATCCGGCACCGCCGAGCGGGTCAGCACCGATACGGATTTTCGCATCGGCTATCGCTTGGAGGTCGATAATGGTTTCGAGACCGGCGATGTAATCCTTCGCAAAGTTGATTGCCTCAACGTTGGACGCTGAAACGGCTGCTGCATAAGGAAGCTGTTTGACACCGTTTAGGTGCGCTTTCAGATATTCGTTTGCCTTGTTCTGAATCCAGCCGGTTACATCGGTGTCGGCAGGTCCGCCGTTCGGGGGATTGGACTTGATACCGCCGTCGGACGGCGGATTATGCGACGGCGTAATGATAACGCCGTCGGCAATTTCTTGACGAAGTTTATTGTATTGCAGGATTAACCAAGAAACCACAGGTGTTGGAGTGAAACCGTCATTTTCCTGATAGATGACGTTCACTCCGTTGGCGGCGAAAACTTCCAATGCCGTTTTTTGAGCGGGGGCGGAAAGGAAATGCGTGTCTTTGCCGAGGTAAAGCGGACCGGTGTAACCTTTCGATTGACGGTAATCGCAGATTGCCTGACAGACAGCCAGAATATGCGATTCGGTGAACGAACCGTCCAGCGATGTACCGCGATGTCCGCTGGTTCCGAAGGCAGCGAGTTGCGCAGGATTCGACGTATCCGGCTTGGTTTCGTAATAGGCTTTTTCGAGTTCGTTAAGATTAACGAGAAGGGACTGCGGAGCCGGTTGTCCGGCAAGGAAATGGAGCGGCATTTTTTCTGTGATAATTTGTGTGATAATTATTGGCGGGCAAAAATCTTCGTTAGCGGACAACTTAATTGTTATTGTGTCTTGTCCCGTGCCTCTTGTCAATTCTTTTACCGTTTGATAAAATATCCGGCAGCCTTATGCTTTTTCAACCCCTTTTACAGCACGGGGGGGGAAGCCCGCGTGCTTACGATTTATTATGACCAAGTACAATGTCCAGAATATCCGTAATATCGCCCTGTGCGGACACGGCGGAAGCGGTAAAACAACTCTCGCCGATACCCTGCTCAACGAAACCGGCACCGTCAAAAAACTCGCCGGTGTAGATGACGGAACCAGTATCTGCGACTTCGATGAAGAAGAAAAAGCCCATAAGTACACAATCGAATCCAGCATCATTCATTTTGAACACAACGGCAAACTCTTCAATATCGTTGACACTCCCGGCTATCCCGATTTCATCGGGCAAACTATCGGCGCACTCTACGGTGTTGACACCGCCGCCGTTGTCGTCAATGCCGCCGCCGGTATCGAAGTCAATACCCGCCGGGTCTTTGCCGAAGCAAAAAAAGCCGGTCTCGGACGAATCATCGTCCTCAATAAACTTGATGACGAAAAAGCCGACTTCGCTAAAATTCTCAAACTCGTCCAGGACGTGTTCGGTGCCGAATGTGTGCCGCTCAATATCCCTGACGGCACCGGACATCATTTTACGAGCGTCAAAAATTGTCTCGAAGACGGCTCCGAACATAAAGACAGCCTCGTCGAAACAATCGTTACCGTTGACGAAGCGGCAATGGAGAAATACCTTGACGGCACACCGCCGACCGATGACGAATTGGCAAACCTGATACAGCGGGCGATTTTAGACGGCACGCTCGTTCCCGTCGTTTGCGTTTCCGGTAAAACGAAAGCGGGTTTGAAAGAACTTCTGGACGTGTTCGCTCTCGCCGCTTTGTCTCCCGATAAAATCAGGCGGACAGCGAAAAAGGCAGACGGCGGGGAAGTCGAAATCAAAACGGATGCTGCCGGACCGGTGATTGCCCAAGTGTTCAAAACACGCATTGACCCGTTCGTGCAAAAATTGAATTTTATTCGCTTGTACAGCGGCACGTTGAAGAACGGTCAATCGTTGTCCGCTTCGACAAGCCGGCGGGGAATTAAAATTGCACAACTTTTCCAAATGCAGGCAGGCGAAACGAATCCTATTGATGAGGCAACTCCCGGTATGATTATTGCCGTTGCAAAATTGGAGGAACTCGAAACCTGTACAACGCTCGGCGATTACACGATGGAAGCGTTTCCGTTTCCGACTCCGATGGTCGGCTTGGCGGCTTCTCCGAAGAGCCGGGGCGATGAAGCCAAATTATCCGGTGCGCTGGCAAAGATTACGCAGGAAGACGCAACGTTCAAAGTTGAGCGGAACGAGCAGACCAAGCAACTCGTGATTACCGGTATGAGCGAATTGCATCTGCAAGTCATTCGTGAACGCTTGAAGCGGCGTGATAAAGTTGAGTTAGACACGCACGAGCCGAAAATTGCTTATCGGGAAACGATTCAAACAGGCGGTGACGGAATGTACCGCCACAAAAAGCAGTCCGGCGGTGCGGGACAGTTCGGCGAGGTGCATATTCGGATGCATCCGTTTCCGAAAGGCACTGACCCCGATGCGTTTGCAGGCAACAAGGAACAATTTCCGTCGCACAAAGACCATCATTACGATGCGGAGTCCAACTTTTTATGGATAGACTGCATTGTCGGCGGCGTGATTCCGTCCAATTTCTTTCCAGCAATCGAGAAAGGTTTCAAGGAAAGAATGTTGAAAGGCGTGATAGCCGGTTATCAGGTACAGGATGTTGCCGTTGAGTTGTATCACGGCAAATATCACGATGTTGATTCCAATGAACACGCTTTTAAGACGGCGGGGTCGATGGCGTTTAAGGAAGTGTTCCAGAAGTCGAAGCCGGTTTTATTGGAGCCGATTGTGAAGATGGAGATCACGGTTCCGATGGCGAATGTCGGTGATGTGAACAGTGATTTGCCGAACCGGCGGGGCAGACCGTTGGGCATAGACGATGCGGGCGGCGGAATGCAGACAGTCACGGCGGAGGTGCCGTTGGCGGAAGTGATGACGTACAACCGGACGTTGGCTTCGATGACGGGCGGTCAGGGAAGTTACGGCATAGAATTTTTGCGTTACGATGCCGTTCCGGGCAACATTCAGCAGGAAATCATCAAAAATGCCACGCTGGCGGAAGACGAAGAGTAATTTTAACCCAAGCGTCAGTGCAGAGTCATTCAGAGCCGCTATCGCAAGATTACGAAATATAGATTTTCGCAATCTTGCGATTGCGGCTTTGAACGTTCGCCCAACGGTCTGCATCGCCGGGTTCACTTGATAAATCCGCCGTCCACCCAATCGCCGCTGTCAAGGAGACTGTTCGTTCCAGCATTGCGGCAACTGATGCTTAACCGTTTGCTGCCCGGCGGTACCGGAATATCGAACCGCCACGGCTCCTGCGACATCCGCATCACCGGACTTTCGCCTGCTGGTTTTCCGTCAATATAAACACAGAAAACAACGCTGCTGTGCATCGCCAGAAACCGCCCGTAGTTGTGTGCAAGCGTGACTCCGCCAACGCCGCCCCCTATCGAGATGCAGCCGCAAGAACCGGCTAATCCGTTCACTGTCCCAATGCCGCTACCCCCCTTTTCCGTTTTTATCGAACCGGCTAATCCGCTCCCGACACACACGGCACAACCGCAACCTGCCGATGAGGCAACGAACGATTCGAATGGCGACGGCGTTTTGGGCGGTGTTCTTGGCGGCGGTGCCGGTCTCGTGATAGGGACTATGATAGCCAGAAAAATAGTATTAGA
>JAITOZ010000233.1 GCA_031289675.1 Planctomycetaceae bacterium | reverse complement strand
CTTGTCGTCATTGCCATCATCGGCATACTGATTGCCCTCTTGCTTCCGGCAGTGCAAGCCGCACGGGAAGCAGCACGAAGAATGCAGTGCAGCAACAATCTCAAGCAAGTCGGACTTGCCCTGCACACCTATCACGATACCCAGAACAAAGTTCCCTATCGCCGGCAGGATTACGGAACGCTCTGCTGCTTCTGGGGAGGACACCTCGCTATGTATCCGTTCCTCGAATCAACCTCCATCTATCAGAGTCTTATGGAAGCATTCGATTGGGCAAAAACAGCAGCAACACCAGCCACAGCCGGTGCCTACACCGTCACCGGTCACGGTATTTTTACCTGGGATATGGAAGGAACAGCACGGGATATTGACTTCAACGTTATGTCAGATCACTGGGCAGAATGTCCCGGAGGCGACCCCAGACATTATCAGTTGCCGAGTCTGCTGTGTCCCTCCGATGTCCAGGGTGATCAATCCGGCACCTGGGGAAGGGCTTCCACCAACTATATGTTCAGCGAAGCCGATTATCCGGGCTACCAGGATTGGAATCACGGCGGTTGGGTTTGCGGTGTCGGTATCACATCCAGAGCGGCATTCGTGCCAAATAACAACTTTAGGAGCGTTATTGCCGCTGCGCCTGACCTCCGTGCAGTTTTTTTCGGCGGCAGTACCAAAGACGGTATTAACTCTACGACAATGTCTCCCGGTCCGATTGTCGGTTTTGGGAACATAACCGACGGATTGAGCAATACGATAGCCTTTGCAGAGGCGTGCAGAGCAGTCGGGGACGACGGAAAGCAGATTTCCGCGACCGCACCGAACGGTACTCCGAACCTGGGAGGAAGTGCAACGTACCCTAGTCAGGGCGTACCGAACTCCGGCTATTATCCTGTTTATGAGAAAATCAAAGGCGGTATCATCGCTTCGTCCATTAGCAACGATGCATTCTCTCAAAACTACGAGTTGGCACGGTATGCGAGTGTTCGTGCCTTACGCGGCTGGGCGCATGTTGACGGACGGAACATTCAAAAGCATTATGCGGCTTCGTCAATGCGCGGCGCAGTGAGTTACGGTTATCCGAAGGCGAACAGTTTTCACACGTTTTTGCCTCCGAACAGTCCGAACTTCGGTTCTATTGCGCCGTATAACAGTTCGACATTTTTCTGGATAATCGCTTCGGCGCAGAGTTATCACACCGGCGGTGTGAACGGTGTTTTCTTCGACGGTTCGGTACATTTTGTTACGGATAACATCAATGCGGTCAGTCCTAATATCGGTGCTGATGGTCCGTCACAAGAAACGTGGGATAATCAAAATCCCAATTCTAACCCCAGCCAATTCGGCGTTTGGGGGCAACTGGGAACGATTGCCTGCGGAGAGGCGGTTGCATTGCCGTAGTTAGTAGCGGCGAGTGGTTAGTGATGAGTGATTAGTGGCGAGTGGCGAGTAATTCGACCTGCGGTCGAAATGGATAACTAGTCACTCATCACTCATCACTCATCACTCATCACTCATCACTCACAACTCACAACTCATCACTTGCCACTAGCCACTCACAACTAACCATAATACTTATGAAACATTTAATTACCATTACACTATTTATTGTTACACTAATGCTTTCCGGCTGCGGCGAGAAGTTGCCAGCGGGGATGCCTAAACCGTATCCGGTTACGATAAACATCATTCAGGACGGGAAGCCTCTCGCGGACGCATCGGTTGCGTTGATGCCCAAAGAGGCGTTGCCGAACGGTTACCGCTGGAACGCCGTCGGCAGGACGGATTCCTGGGGTAATGCGAGGGTGCGTACGGAGGGCAAATATGACGGGGCGGTGCCGGGCGGGTATCAGGTGATGATTTCCAAATTTGTTTTCGAGGACAATAACGGTCGGATGGAGGGCTTTCAGGTTGTCGATATTCCTTACACTGGTTTTTCGACTCCTGAAAGTATGACCGTAGAACAGAAGTCGAACCGCAAGAGCATTGATGTCGGCAAAGCGGTCAAGGTGTCCGCGGATGCACTGCCGTAGGATGGCATTACCGGCTTTTCTGCGATTGGACGTTGGGAACAAATTACCGGCAATCACGTCACGACAACTACGTAGCAACAAATTCATCCTCTTCAATGTAATTTGATGACACGGCATACGGCGGAGTGTGCGGTGCCGGAGTGCGTACGGCAGGATGTGCTGCACCGGCAGCGGCACTCGTTACCGTCCGTGTTCCCCGCTTGCGCCGCCATTCTGTTAACGAAATACGTACCTCCCGCGGCTTTGAACCGCGATACTCTCCGACCACGCCGTCCTCCGCCATATAATCAATCATTCGGGAAGCACGTCCGTAACCGATGCTGAACCGCCGCTGTAACAGCGATACGGAACCGCGTCCCTGTTGTATCACAAACTCAACCGCCTCGTAATACAAATCGTCCCGTAAAACCTTTTCTCCGTCATCATCAAACGATTCTCCGCCGGCAGCGGCTTGTTCTTTGTCGGGTTCAAGCAGTTCCTCAATAAAGTCCGGCTCATCCACTGCGATGGCTGCGTTAACTGCGTCAATTTCGGTATCGCTGACAAAAGTGCCTTGTCCCCGAATCAGGCTGCTTGTTCCGGGCTGCAAGAACAACATATCTCCGTTACCGAGAAGACGTTCCGCTCCCGTTCTGTCCAATACGACCTTCGAGTCCATTCCGCTGGCGACACCGAAGGCGAGGCGTGCCGGCAAATTCGATTTAATCAAACCCGTTAGCACATCGACCGTCGGTTTTTGGGTAGCCAAAACCAAGTGGATACCGACCGCCCTGCTCTTCTGTGCCAGCCGGATAATATGCGACTCAACCTCTTTTGCCGCCGTCATCATCAAGTCCGCCATTTCATCGGCAATCACGACAATATACGGCATCTTTTTCGGCACATCGTCCCACTGTTCATCGGGAAGATCAATCATCTCCATCCGCCGCCGCAACTCATCTTCCGGCAGTTGATTATATTCGCTTAAATGCTTCACACCGGCACTTGCCAGGAGTTGGTAACGTTCTTCCATCTGCATTACCGTCCAAGCCAGCAGCGACTCGGCTTTCTTCATATCTGTAATCACCGGATGCATCAGATGCGGAATCTTCTTGTAAGCACTCATTTCGACCATTTTCGGGTCAATCATCAACAGCCGGACTTGGTCCGGACTTCGTGTCATCAGGAGCGACACGATGATTGAGTTGAGGCACACACTTTTTCCTGTTCCAGTCCGACCGGCAATCAAGAGATGCGGCATTTTCGCTAAATCGGCGGTCAGCGGCTGCCCCGACACGTCCTTGCCGAGATAAATCGGCAGCGCATACTTTTCGGCGGCTTCAGGACACAATTCAACGACATCGCGCAGCCGGACAGTTTGACGATGTTCATTCGGCAATTCGACACCGACGGTGTTTTTGCCGGGTATCGGGGCAACGATGCGGACATTCTCCGCTCGAAATGCCACGGCAAGGTCATCTTCAAGTTGCTGGATTTTACGGACACGGGTACCGGGGGCGAGTTTCACTTCAAACTGCGAAATCACAGGGCCGGTCTGAACATCAACGACTTCCGCATTGATTTTGAACTCTGCCAATTTCTTTTTCAGTTGGACGGCGTGTTCGTGTACCTTGTCCATTTGCGAATCTTCTTCCGGCGGTTCGGATACGGTGAGCAAGTCCCGCTTCGGCAGTTGATACATCGGCACTCCGCCGTCATTCGATTCGCCGCCGTTCGATTCGCTGTTTGCAGCCGCCTTCGTTTCTGTTTTAGCGGCAAACGAAAATAACTTCGTTGTCCGCTGTTTTTCCGGCGGAGCAATTTCATCGACATTCCAATCCGGTACTTTTGCGGCGACCGCTTGTTGAATCGGACTTTGCAGCAATTCCCGTTTGTCCGCTTTGACCGTTTGGAAAGTCAGGGAGTCGAAGAGAGTATCGCCGCCGTATAAGACAGCACCGGTCAAAATAAGGCTTGCGGAAAATATAACGGTTCCGGCAATCTGAACGCAGGGAACAAGCAAAGCGGTGAGTATCACTCCGCTGTATCCGCCAGCACCGATGACCGGACAGGGCAGCAATGCTGTTTGCGGCGGCAGAAGCGAAACAAGGCTCGCGGCACCGAAAGCAACGAAAAGAAGACCGGCTGTTTTCAGGACGGGTTCAGCATTCAACAGATTTTCGGTCGGCTGGCGTAAAATTTGGATGCCGATAGCAGCGAAAAAAGCGGCAAGGAGGTAAGCGGCGTAACCGAAGGCATTAAGCAGAACAGCAGAAACAAGCGCACCGGGCAGTCCGCAGTAATTTTGGACGGCATTATTTTGCGTATAACCGAAAAATTCGGGAGGGTCAGCGGCAGAGTAACCGGCAAGGGATACTGTAAGAAACAACGCAGCAGCAATATAAATCAAACCAATGAATTTCATTTTTTTGCTTTTTGCTTTTTCTTTTCACCACAGAGGCACTGTTTAATTGATAATTGGAACGAGAGACTAAACGGCTGCGGTTTCCATTTCATTTTCAATTCCCTCTGTGCCTCCGCGGTTAACAAACAATATCGCGGTCAATATCGCAGTTAATGACGTGTTAATTCGTCCGCGATACGCCTTCTCTGCAAAGACTCTTCTGTTATCCGAAAATACGGTATAATGCTAATGTGTACACCATATCCCGACAATTTTCGTTTTGCTACGGACACCGCTTGCTGGAATACGACGGTAAGTGTGCGCACCTGCACGGACATAACGGCAAAGTGAAGATATATCTGCAAAGCGAAATACTTAATCCGCTCGGTATGGTTGCCGATTTTAACGAAATAAAGAATTGTATCGGTCGGTGGATTGAAGAACATCTCGACCACCGGATGATTTTGCAGGACGGTGACCCGCTCATTGCAGTGCTGCGGGGACAGAACGAACCCGTATTTGTTACGCCGGAAAAGCCGACGGCAGAAAATATGGCGAAGTTAATTTACGGGCAAGCCGAACAACTCGGTCTTCCTGTGTCCAAAGTCAAGTTTTGGGAAACGGAAAAGTGTTGTGCAGATTACGCTTAGGCGGGTGTGGTAATTTGGTTAAAATTATGGGATTGGTATTGTCAAAATAGGGGGTTATGTTCTAAAATTATTATCTTGACATTTCCAGTCAAGATCCTTATCATTAGTGTATTGTGATTTCGTACCCAGTCAAGATATCCAATTAAGGAGTATATGCGATGATTTTAACCG
>JAITOZ010000231.1 GCA_031289675.1 Planctomycetaceae bacterium | reverse complement strand
ATTACTTCGGATTCGGATTACGAAGTGATGAAATGCTCTGCAAAGGTGAATGCCCGGTAGCGTGTGGTGAAGGACTTCAAAGCGTTTGAGAAAAATAGCGGGACGCTATGCGGGACGCTTTATGACTGCGGTCATATAACGGTGTTGTTATCTGAAACCCAAGAATAAAAAAAAAAGCATATCGCCGCTGAATAAGTGTTACGCTTCTTGCCCATAAAACTGAACTCCATAAGGTTCATTGCAAAAATTTTATACCTTGTTCAACTGTCCAGTTTTTTGGTACCACTACTGTATGACCTGCGGCTAACCGGAAAATCCGTAACAATGATAATCTATGTCAAAGCCGGTCAGTAACATATCACCGTTCTATTGGGGAAAGAAAGAATTCAATGCAAAGAGGGAATATCAAGACAGTTTTTGTCTTTGGTTGAGAAGGATTATTTCTCTGACGATACAATAAGGTATGCCGGTAGTATACATAAAACTTACGTACAAACTCATCGTACTGCAATGACAAAACCGCTGACAATCAACGATGACCGCGCAGTCATTTCTATCCAGTCTCCGTTGGAAACTTACCTTCGGGAGATTAGTGAGACCGTGCTGCTCACATCGGAAGAGGAGAGCCGGCTGGCAACAGCAGTTCAGCAGGGTGATACGGAAGCAAGGGATTTGATGGTGCGGGCGAATTTGCGGCTTGTTGTGAATATTGCAAGAGGATACTGCGGACGCGGTGCCTTGCTACAGGATTTAGTAGAAGAGGGAAATCTGGGTCTCATTCGGGCTGTCGAGGGATACGACCCGAAGCGGGAGACCCGGTTTTCCACGTATGCGAGTTATTGGATTAAGCAGTCGATTAAACGTTCGTTGATTTGTTCCGGCAGACATATCCGTATTCCGGCGTATATGTTGGAAATTCTTGCAAAGTGGCAGCGGGCAAGTGCCCGTTTGGTGGAAACGCTCGGCAGAACGCCGACGTATGAAGAAATTGCCCGTCGGCTGGGGTTACCGAGAAAAAAATTGTCCCTCGTCAAGAAGGCGATTCTTATTAATAACCTGACTCTTCAAACGGACAAGCCGGAGATAGGCTGGACGATTAACGAAATGGTGGTGGACGAACGCCGCCGCCGTCCTGATGAAACGCTGCTTGAAAGCGATAGTCTATCTTTTGTGATGGAGCAGATAGAGGAAATGGACCCGCGCGATGCGGCTATTCTGAAAATGCGCTACGGGCTGGACGGACATCCGACAACAACGCTCAAAGAAATCGGTGCGAGGCTGGGACTTACGAGGGAAAGAGTCCGGCAAATTGAGATTGACACGTTGAAACGGTTGGAGGAATTCCTCGAAGGAGTCCGTTCGGTGCGGGCTGCTGCCGGTTAGCGAAAGACAGCAGTCCGCATATTCGCGGTTTGTAATACGTTATAAGAGCCGGCACCAGAATTTGCCGGCTCTTTTTTTCTCTTGGACACGTTGTACAATAGGGGGACATTTTGTCCGTCTGGCAACGATGTAACCCCCCTCACTTCAGAAACGCTAACCCAACAACTGCCCTATGACCAAACATTTCTCCGTTCCTTTCGTCCTGTTTTTGCTGTTCTCTGCCGCTTTTTGCGAAGCGGCACAGGTACAGCGTCCCTTTCAACGTCTCACCCAGCGTTCCATTACGAAAATGTCCATCACTCAAAGCGACTTCGGCAAAACCGCCGGCGGCAAATCCGTCAAAATTTTCAAACTCGACAACGGAAAAGGAATTACGGTCGAAGTCCTCAATCTCGGCGGAATCATTTATTCCTTCAACGTGCCGGATAAAAACGGCAAAACCGTCAACGTCTCCGCTAATCTCGAAACCATCGCCGAATACGAAAAATACCGCCCGTTTTTCGGCGCACTCATCGGACGCTTCGGAAACCGCATTGCCAAAGGCAAATTCACATTGGACGGCAAAGAATACACGCTGCCGATAAATAATCCGCCGAACTCGCTCCACGGCGGCACAAAAGGATTCGATACCGTTATCTGGGACGTTGCACAAATTCACGCAGGAAATTACGCCGGTCTTGAAATGCACTACACGGCAAAAGACGGCGAAGAAGGTTATCCCGGAAAACTCGATGTTACTGTCGTTTATAAACTCGGCACCGACAATACGTGGACGATGGATTACACCGCTAAAACGGACAAGACAACGGTAGTCAATCTGACGAATCACACGTTTTGGAATCTTGCCGGTTTCCCGAATAAGAATCTCGAACACGTGCTGACGATTAACGCCGACCAGTATCTGCCGACCGATGAAAATTTGATACCGGCGGGCGGACTGAAACCGGTTGCCGACACGCCCTTTGATTTCCGTACACCGCATAAAATCGGTGAAAGGATTAGTCAGGTCAAAGGCGAACAATTTTCCGGCGGTTATGACCTCGCTTGGGTCTTAAACAAGCCGAAAGACAAGGAATCAAAGCATAATGCGTTGACGCTTTGTGCGGAGGTGTATGAACCGGAGAGCGGACGGACAATGAAAATCGAAACGACCGAACCGAGCGTTCAGTTTTACAGCGGCAATTTCCTTAACGGCTCGACGGGTTTCAAAGGATACAAGTACGAAAAGCACGGGGCGTTCTGTCTGGAAACACAGCACTATCCCGACTCGCCGAATCAGCCGGCGTTTCCGTCAACGGTGTTAAAGCCGGACGAAACATACCGGAGTACAACAGTACATACATTTTCCGTGAAGTAGCACCGTCAGGTCTGTACCGCCGGTGCTTGGGTGAAACCTTTAACAACCAAATTACGATGGCAAAGACGAAAACGAACCCGTATCCGAAACTGCATAATGCAGCGTGGCCCGGTACTGTTGGAAAAGGCGTTGCCGGTGCCGAAGCGTTCATTGACCTCGACACGATGATTAGGCTCACAGCCGATGCCGAAGCCGGCGGAGCCAAATTCGACGGTATCGACATTGCTCTCGGCAAGCCGCATTTTGACCCCGATGACATTGACGGCGAAACGAACCGGCTTGCCGAAAAGGTCGGCAAATACGGCTTAGAAGTCGGCACGATTGTACCGGCAATCTGGAGCGGCAGTGCTTTCGGCGATGACGCGGCACGGAAGAGATTTTTGGATGCCGTCAAAAAGGGCTGCGAAGTCGGGGCGGCATTGCGGAAACTGAAACTGCGTCCGAGCGGATGCATCCGCATTGACACCGCTTCGGGCGTTGAATTATGGGCGAAAGACCCGGAAGCAAATCAAAAGCAGATTGCCGAAACATTTGTACAGGCTTGCGAAATTGCCGCCGATTTTGACGAAGTGCTGGCTTGCGAGGGCGAAATCTGCTGGGGCGGAATTCATTCGTGGAAACGGATGCTGCAAATCCTTGAAACGGTTGACCGCCCGCAAACGTTGGGATTCCAGGCGGATATGTCGCATACACTGCTGTATCTGCTGGGATACAATGCCCCCGAAGACCGGCTTTTGCCGGAGAACTTCGATTGGAAGGATACGGCGGCGTTTGATGCGGCGTACCGCAAGTTGACGGATGCGCTGCGGATTTGGACGGTTGACTTGCATATTGCGCAAAACGATGGTACGGTATTCGGCAGCGGCACACACGACAAGACGGGGCGGCATTGTTTGCCTAAAGACCCGAACGGCAAACTGGACATTGTCAAATATGCCGGTTATTGGCTTCGGGACGAGGACGGTTTGACGAAGCGGTTCAACCATATTTGCTGGGACGGCTGTATGTTCCCGAATCAGACGATGCTGAATCCGCAGACGTGGAACGACATTCTGGAAGCAATGGACAATGTCCGCCGGAAACACGGCTGGTAGTCCGGTTTGTGCTGCTCCTGCTTTTATCAGGGCGGCTTACAAGGATACCGAAAAAATAGTCTCAAGTTGCGTTACCGTTTTTACCGATAAGAGCGGTGTACCGATATAAAACAGACGGAAACCGGCACTCACGGAGGGGGTTATGTTTTACAAATTATTGCTATTAACACTGTTAAGTGCTTCTCTGTTAAGTTCAACGGGCTGCGTTCACGCCATTTTTTCGAGCGACCCTATTCGCCGAAATAATCAATTACTGAATAAATCGGAAGACTTGCGTCTCATTCAAGACGAGTGGGAACGTTTCTGGATGCTCGACCAACCGAGCCATCTGACACCGTACCGAACACACGGCGGGGTTATTTAGAGGATATTTCATTTTGAAAATTTCCTCCCATTCACGAGATTGTGCGTCAATATGAGTACGCACTTTATGGTCGAGTTGTTTCCTAACTGTTTTTTTGTTTTTTTAGTCGCGAAGGCGCGAAAAACGCAGAATTTCTTTTTCCTCTCTTCTTAGCGGCTTCGCTATTTATACATACAAAGCCTTTTTTCGGAGAAATCGTTAATTCTGTTACAATCCTTACATCTTGTCATAACCTTTTTCTTTTTTTTGCCGTTTTTTATCCGACCTGTGTTAAACGTTCATTGCATAATACGGCAGCGAGAAAACACATTTCTATCATAAAGGAATATTACAATGAGTGCTATTGGATTGTCGTCTTACAGTGGTTATTCAAGTTATTCGGCAAGTCAGGGTTCGCGGTTAGGTTCCGCAGCCAGTACCGGCAGCCGCAGCCGCAGCGTCAGCGTTCCCATTTCTGCCGCAAGGTCAAGCAGTGCGTCCAGTGCTTACTGCCCGACTTGTAACGGCGGAAGTGCAAGCGCAAGCAGAACGTCTGCGTCATCGTCCAGTGCTTACTGCCCGACTTGTAACGGCGGAAGCGGAAGCAGCGCATCGGCTTCCAGAAGTCAGCAAACAGCAGGGCAGGGCGGTACGGTGGTTTGTGTTGCCTGTCAATATGCTAACCAAAGCGGCAAGAGCAGCCAAAGCAGCCAGCGGTAATGTCCCGTTGACTGAGTATGTATCCGTTGACAAAGAAAGAACGAAATAAGACAATGCCTTGAACAAAGGCAACTCTTCCGTTCGGGAAGATTTTATTTCATTCACTCCTTTGAAAACGATACTCGGTGTTGACCCCGGTTTGAATACGACGGGCTACGGCGTGATTAATTTTGCGGCGGGGAAGGTGCGTCTGCTGGAAGCAGGTGTCGTCCGAAGCCGAGCCGGTGGGGTTGCGCAAAAGGTTAAAGAGATTTACGACGGTATTCGGGAGGTACTTGACGCGTTCCACCCCGAAGTGCTGGCGATGGAGCAGCTCTATACCCATTATGACCGTCCGACGACGGCGATTTTGATGGGACACGCCCGCGGCTGTGTTTGTCTTGCAGCCGCTCAAGCAGGCATCGAAGTTGTTTCTTATGGTGCCACGAAGGTGAAGAAAATCTTGACGGGCAGCGGCAGGGCAACAAAAGACCAGATGCAGCGGGCGATTAGGTTGGAACTTGGATTAAGTACGTATCCTGACCCGCCGGATGTTGCCGATGCATTAGCCGTGGCACTCTGCCACCGCTATCACGGACGGATTGGAATGTAACACGAACACGTATTATGCCGCGTTACCCGCAGCGAATCAATTCTCCGGTCTCAGTAACGGAAACAAAATGACCTCCCGAATCGAAGCCGTGTTCGTCAAGAGCATACATAACCGGTCAATGCCGATGCCCAAGCCGCCGGCAGGAGGCATACCGTGCCGCAAAGCACGGATAAAATCTTTATCCATCCGAGCCATACTGTCCTCCGCCTTTTGTCCCGCCAACTGCTTGCTAAATAATTGCTCCTGCAAGTCAGGGTCGTTCAGTTCCGTATAGGCATTCGCTAACTCCATTCCTTGCACAAACAACTCGAACCGCTCGGCAATCGCCGGATTTTCCCGTTTGCGCTTCGTCAGCGGGCAAATACTCGCCGGATAATCCGTTACAAAAGTCGGATTGAGCAGATTGCCCTCGACCTTTTCTTCAAACACTTCGTTCTTCACAACGTCTGGGTGTCTTCCGGCAACGTCAAGATTCAGCGACCGGGCGTATCCGGTAACGGCATCGGCATTGTTCGGGTCAATGCCGGTATATTCCTTAATCAGTTCATCGTAAGTCTTTCGGGCAAACGGCGGCGTGAAGTCAATTTCTGTTTCGTTCCACGTAATTTTACACTGATTCCCTGCCGCTTTGAGTGCGTCAAGGATAATTTTTTCCGTCAGGTCCATCATTGAGCGGTAATCGCCGTAAGATTGATAGACTTCAAGCATTGTGAATTCAGGATTATGCCGCTGGTCAATCCCTTCGTTACGATAAACCCGCCCCAGTTCATAGACCCGCTCCATTCCGCCGACAAGCAAACGCTTGAGATGCAGTTCCAGCGCAATGCGCATTACGAGAGGAATGTCTAACGCGTTATGGTGCGTTGCGAACGGTCTTGCTGCCGCTCCTCCGGCGACCGTATGCAGGGTGGGACCTTCGATTTCAACAAAGCCTTCACCGGCAAGTGTATTGCGGACAGATTGGACAATCTTTGTCCGCTGTAACATCCGGTCAAGCACGCCTTCGGTATGCACTAAATCCAGGTAGCGCATCCGGCTGCGTAAGTCCGGGTCGGTCAAGCCGTGAAACTTATCCGGCGGTGTTTCAAGGGATTTGGACAGGAACGTCAACTCTTGGGCAGCGATGGATAATTCGCCTGCCCGTGTCCGCATCAGTTCGCCGTCAATACCAACGATGTCGCCGAGGTCGAAAAGTTGAGCGAGTTCCCAATTCTTTTCGCCGACTTGGCTTGCGCCGATTAGAACCTGAATACGTCCCGACCAGTCCCAAATGTCGAGAAAAATCAGTTTGCCTTTTTTCCGCTGCAAAATAATTCTGCCGGCGGCGCGGACTTTGGGACCGGAAGAATCATTTGCTGTTTCGTCAACGGTGATTTCACTTTCCTTGTCCCTGATTTTCGCAACGGCAAGATGATTATCAAAACGCTGCCCCCACGGGTCAAAACCGAGTTCCCCGATTTTTCGTAACTTTTCACGTCTTGCGGCTTCCAACACCGCACCTGTACCGGTTTGTTCGTCTTTTACCATTATGTGTCGAGGGGCTTACACCCCTGCTCTTTTAATTATTGTTATTTTTCAACGCTTCTTCAACGATTTTTGCTTCTTCGACGGTGTTGATACCAAGACTCTCTATCGGCTTGAGTACCGGCAAAGCAAATACCTTTTTGCCCTGCGATTTTAGTACCAACGGCGTGTCCGTGATGTAATACTCCTTTTGCGCATTGTCCGTCTTCAAATGCGTCAACGCTTCTAACAAGTCCGGCGTGTGGAAAACATAATAACTCATATTGACCTCCGTTATCGCCTTCTGCTCCGCCGTTGCATCCTTTTCCTCGACAATGCCCGCAAACTCACCGGCAGCATCACGGACTATCCGTCCGAGTCCCTGCGGATTCTCCTTGTGTGCCGTTCCCAAAATACAGGACGTTTCGCCGCCTTTGTAAGCATCAAGCAGTTTTCTGACGGAATCAACCTGTATCATCGGACAATCGCCTGCAACAACGAGAACCGCCCCGCTGTGTTTTTCCAGTTCACTGCGGCACACCATTACTGCGTGTCCCGTGCCGAGTTGTTCAGTTTGTTCTGCAAAAACAAGATTTTTCCGGTGTGCGAGCGTTTCCCGAACCAAATCGCTGCGGTAACCGACGACAACGATGATTTTGCCGATGCCGCTCTCTTCAAGGGCATCGAGAACGTACTCTATCATCGGACGTTCCAAAACAGGATACAGGACTTTAGGCAAGTCGGACTTCATCCGCGTCCCTTTACCGGCAGCCATCACAACAGCATAGTTCATACGATTGACAATTCCTGATGAATAATGAATAATGAACAACGGACAATACGGGAAAGCAGCACGGGCTAATACCGCTGCGGTTTCGTCTCCTGCCGGTTATCCGCTGTTCATTATTCATTCTCAAACTCCTTTTGTCAACGTTATGCAAAGTGTTACGCATAATCCCGATGTTGCCCGGGTTGAATCGCTGGCGCATACCAAGGTTGCCGATTGTTATCAGTGCGGTAAATGCAGTGCCGGTTGTCCGCAGGTTGAACGGATGGATGTGATGCCGAGCAATATCATTCGCCTCGTGCAACTCGGCTGTGTTGAAGAAGCCGCCGCCGCCGAATCGGTTTGGCAATGCCTGAATTGTTTGACGTGTTCGACGCGCTGCCCGAAGTCGGTGAACATTGCCGGCGTGATGGATGCTCTGAAAGAAATATCCATTGAAAAGAATTGCGTTCATCCGAAGCAAAAGCGGACGCTGGCATTTCAGCGTTCGTTCCTGAATGCGGTAAAGCGTAACGGCAGGACGAACGAAATCGAGATGGTTGCCGAATACAAGATACGGGGTTTTTTGCACGACTTTAATCCGCTCCTGGCCTTAAAAGATGCGGATTTAGGTTTGCCGATGCTTAAGCGGGGCAAACTGCATCTGAAACCCGGTTCGCCCGTCAAAGATAAGGCTCTCGTCAAACGCATTTTTGCGAAATGCGGAGGCTGAAATAATCACGGTGTGCAATAATACACTGTAAGATAGTGTAACGAAAAATGCGCCGCTTTATTTGTGTTGCAAGAAATGAAAAAAAATGCACGATGACGAGCATTTTCTCAAAAACGCACCGCTTCGTTCCGGTGATGCGTCTGAACGCTGCGTCGTAATCGCTTCAAATTTTCGTAACGGTTCGACATTGAAATCCTCCTTGATTAAAACACGGGAAAATGCCGGAATACAAGCGTTATAACGAATTTAATGTTACGCAACAATTCTAATAGTTATGGAACAAGTCCATTCTCCTTCGAGCGAATTTTTTCCGTAAGGTTCGTTGTTTTTGTAGGGATTTTTTTATCAGAGCAATTTCATCTTCAATGCTCATTCCGCCGATATTTTCGGTCTTATTGCAGCCGCTTTACTTTTCGGTAGAATTCGTTTACGATTTAGGTCTGCCGTGAGTTCTTGTTCTTATACCTAAATACAAGTGGAAGAAAAAGAATACATTTACATCGTCAAGCAGCAAAACGAAATCAGAAGATGCAAGATTGGAATCACGAACAATCTTGAGCGGGGATTGTCTCAATATAACGGAACCGGAATTTCAAAAGATAATCAATTTGTGTATCTATTTACCGCCGAAGTAAAGGATTCTCACAAACTTGAAAATGCGGTAAAAGATAATTTTAGACGTTTGCGTGAAGTAAAAACGGCAGAAATCTATTTCTACAATTCCGACTTGTTTCAGGAATATGTTGATTTTATAAAATCACATTCCGGTTTTGTCATAGAAATTCCTTGCGAAGTTAAAGATAATATCAAGGAGGTTCTCGTCTATAAATCGGATAAAAAATCGTTGATGGAAAGAAGTGTGTCCCGCAAAGACATTATGCAGACGGCACAAAAGACACAAAACGATGAATTTTATACCCGTTACGAAGACATTGAAAAAGAAACCGCTTGTTACGGCAAGAGCATTTGGAAAAAAAAAGTTGTATTTTGTAACTGCGATGACCCTATCGATTCGGATTCGGAAGACGAACGAAAATCCTCTGCATTCACGTTATTTTTCATAAAGAACTTCAATAAATTGAAGTTGAAAAAATTGATATGCCTGCATTACACCGGCGGAATTGACTTATTCGGAGCGGGCGGAAGAACGTATATTTTTACGAAGGACGGATTTGAAGAAAAAAAGGACTGTCCGAAGAATTTTTCCGGCAGTTTTGACGACCCGCTGTCTATAAAAATTCTCAGCGAAGAAGCGGATATTGTTTGCACAAATCCGCCGTTTAGCAAGGCGGCTGATTATTGGAGGCTGCTGATTGAAAGCGGGAAAAAATTTCTGATAATCTCGAATTTCTCCAATGCGGTGACACCGGCATTTATTCCGTATTTACGTCAGGGATTAGTGTGGACGGGATACAATCGGGTTGATTGGTTTCTCGACCCGAAAAGACAACCCGTTATGGCACCGGGTTTTTGGTACACAAATTTACCGAGGAAAAACCGCTACAACGCAAAGAAAATCGTCAACTTAAAAGACATTCCCGAAAATTGTAAATACTTTGATGATAACGAAACGCTGTGTGTTGATAGATGCTGGATTCCGGCAAATTACGGTAAGCCTTTTGCTGTGTCCGCTTATCCGATACTCAAAGGGATCTTAGAGTTGGGGTACGAAATTATTTCAGATAAACAGTATTTTCCTTATAAAAACGGGAAAAGAAAATTCGGAAGGTGTCTAATCCGAAAGAAGAAAAGTGTCTGATTGCGGAGTTTTATTCAGAGGCTTTTTCGTGCATAAAAACTACGGCTGTATTCTAAAATTGCGGTGGATTTGTGAATGTTTGTGTCAAATTTGCTGCTTTTTCTTCAAATATGGTTAATTTGCTCAAGATGAACAATTTTTACCTTTAGGGCAATATATTTGGTCTTTCAAAAAAATTTTGTACTTTTTTTGCAGAAAGTCCGACTGGTATCTAACAACGGGGATGTTCCCTTTTGCCATAAGGAATGGTTATTTATGTTTGGGGGGAAATGGGCTGTAACTCATTTTCAGGGAGGTTGATAAAATCAGTTCACCAAAAATAAATAAGGAAAATAGAAATGACAAAGAACATTTTGGGTAGTCTCAGTATAATTGCAACTCTTGCGGTGGTGCATTTTACCCAGACGGCTTTTGCGGCGGATTTGTTTAGCAGTTTGAGCAACCCGTGTATTGAAGCGGAGGACTGCGCCCCGTGTGATGAAATTGACACTTGCAACAAGAAAAGCCGATGGAGTTTTTACGGAGTTGCTGAGGCTGGCATTTTTGCAAATAGTTTCGGACAAAAAAGTCTACACGGAGGGACTTGGGTTGTTCCACCAGGTGTCCCAATTTATAATCCAGGTGTGTTACCCCCAGGGGTCGGCAACACGCTTGCGTTGATCAATGTCCGTCAAACAGACTTACAATTAAACCAACTCATTTTAGGCGGCGGTCGCAGCCTTGATTCAAAATATGGTTTGGATTGGGGTGTTCACGCTGATTTTGCATTTGGGACGGATGCCATTTTCTTGCAATCGGATGGTTTGGAATTTGGCAAAGGCGGTAACCTTGCCGGACGTAATGTTTACGCTGGTCAAGGTTCTTGGGGAACAGGTGATTACTATACCGCGATTGCTCAGGCTTATGTTGAATTGGGTTACAAAAATACCAGTTTGAAGATTGGTAAATTCCTGACTCCTTTCGGCAGCAATTCAGCCGTTGCACCGAACCGTTTCTTCTACTCACTTCCAACAAACTTCGCATTGTATCCGGCTACACAGTCAGGTATTATCGGAACTTGGGACGTTAGCAAGAAACTATCATTATTCGGCGGTTGGACAAGCGGTATTGATACCGAATGCGGTATTACTGGATACAGTGGGGTACTACTTCATCGCGGTACGTTTTTCTCATCAAGCGATAATAACGCATTTTTGGGCGGATTAACTTACAAATTAAGTGATCGCACTACCATAAAATATGCTTCTATTATTGGTGAAAATGATGGTAACACCGCTAGCCTGCCAGGTAATGACGACAAGTATTTCCTCCAATCATTTGTTGTTGCGGTTAAATTGAGCAAAAAATGGGACTACACTTTTGACTGGACGATTGCCAATTATAATACCACCGATACAGGGGTTGATTTTCATTCTGCCGGTTCGTATGGCATCAACCAAGAGTTGATTTACTACTACAGCAAGAAATTGTCGTTGGGTTTCCGTGGTGAATGGACTCACTCCTACGTGAATTCTTTTTGGGGGGGACAATTTGCGAATATTGATACCGCTTTCGTCAACGGTCCTGGTGTGGATCCTAACCATTATGATTTTTCGCTTGGGGCAAGTTATACACCAACGAAGAACATCACGATTCGTCCTGAACTTCGTTATGACAAATTCGATGGAGTTACGCCGTTTAACAACATAACCAAAGACCATCAACTTTCCGGCGGATTTTCAACAATCTATAAATTCTAGTTGTTCTGTCCAATACCTACCCTTAACCTACCTGTAAAAATATTAAGAAATAAATTTCGCAGATGGTAAGGGTAGGGAAGGATAGAATAGAATATACTCCGGCATCGTCAGTGTGGAGAGACGCAAGAGGGAGGGGGCAAATAATGGTCTTGCCTACCAACCGGATATTCGTTAACGTACGTCAACCGTTGCTCGTTGAAGCGGGCGTTACAGGTTTTATTAGTACAGCGTCCATTAGCGGATTATGCCCGGCGAAGGCGGAGAAAAATCACATGACCCAACCCCCAAACGGTTGGAACAGGCGCGAGAGGAAGGTCAGGTCGCTAAAAGCCAAGACCTTGCTTCTGCCGTGGTGCTGCTCTTCGCCGTTATTTTCTTAATGACACTCGGCAAGCAAATGGCTGCGGACATCTATGACTATGCACAGGAAATTTACGCGAATCCGGTTTTTCTGACATCGGAAGACGAAGATGGCGGACTTTATCAGTCGGTACAGGCATTGTTTCACGAAACGATACTCCGTTTTATGAAGCCGCTTTCGTTGTTCTTTGTACTTCTTGCTGCCATCGGAATTATCGCCAATGTTTTTCAAACAGGGCTGCTGTTTTTACCGAAAAAACTGGCACCGGATATTACTCATCTTGACCCTTTGAAGGGCTTGAAGCGGATATTTTCGTTACAAAGCGTGATGCGGCTGCTGATGGGCATCATTAAAATCGTGATTTGTGCTGCCGTTGCGTGGTTTGCGGTCGAAGGAAATATCGGACAAATCTTAAATCTGACGGCAAACGATGACGGACAAATTGCATCTTTCCTCGTCTGGATACTGCTGACAATCGCCCTGAAAGTGGCGGTAGCGTTGGTCATCATCGCTATTCTCGACTTTATGTATCAGCGTTGGAAATTTTTTCAGGATTTAAGGATGACGAACGAAGAAGTACGTGAAGAGATGAAAAATATGATAGGCGACCCGCAGATTATCAGCAAACGCCGTCAGATACAGCGGGAAATGGCAATGAAACAGCGGGCAGCGGGAACGGCAGATGCCGATGTTGTTGTTACCAACCCAACGCACTTTTCGGTGGCAATCCAATTTGATGCCAGAACAATGGATGGACCTGTTGTTGTTGCCAAAGGTGCAGATTTTATTGCTTTTCAGATACGGAAAATCGCTGCGGAAAACGGCATACCGGTCGTTGAACGCAAACCGCTTGCGAGGGCTTTGTATAATACGGTCGAAATCGGCGAACCGATAACACTGATACCGGAACAAATGAAAGTACTTGTTGAAGTGCTGCAATATGCGTACCGGCTAGCGGGACGCAATTTTGACAGCGAGGTTCATTATCGTCAGCGGCAAAAGAAGCGTGCCTAATCTGCTAATGAACAAACGGTTTTTTCCTACGCTTGCGTTTTAACCCCGTAAAGATGCGGCAACATTACAACATCCCGCTGGGAGGATCCGCTCTATCGTTTTCCGCAGGATAAATTTCTTTCATTCGGAGAGTCCGGCGATTATTGAGATAACGGGTGCCGATCCATCGGGCTGCCGTATTGGCCTACTCACCTCTAACCCGGTATCAGTTCCGTTATTTTTTTCACTGTATCGTTGAGCGGAGACATCTCACTGACGTTTTGCTGCAAAAACTGGTCGATGAGCGGTTTCATTTTGATTGCCCTGTCAATTTCAGGATTGCTGCCCGACCGATACGCACCTATCGAAATCAAATCCTCGTTGTCAAAATATACGCCGAGTAATTTCCGCATTGCCCTCGCCGCTTTCAGATGTTCTGCCGAGCATATATCGGGCATCAAGCGGCTGATGCTTTCTATCGGGTCAATGGCAGGATAATGTCCCCTCGTACTTAACTTGCGTGAGAGCCAAATATGTCCGTCAAGCAATCCGCGGACAGTGTCGCCGATAATGTCGTTGTTATCATCGCCCTCGACCAGGACGGTAAAAAAAGCCGTTATCGTTCCTTTTTCCGAACGTCCCGCCCGCTCAACGAGTTTCGGCAGCATCGCAAAGACTGACGGCGGATACCCTTTCGTTGTCGGCGGTTCACCGGCAGCAAGTCCGATTTCCCGCTGTGCCATCGCAAAACGGGTCAGCGAATCCATCATCACTAACACGTTTTTGCCCTGGTCACGAAAATACTCTGCGATTGCCATTGCGGTCATCGGGGCGCGGACACGCATCAATGCCGGTTCGTCCGAGGTCGTAACGATGACCACACTTTTTTTTAAGCCTTCTGCTCCCAAGTCCCGCTCGATGAAGTCGTTCAATTCCCGTCCCCGCTCGCCGATGAGACCGATGACAATCACATCGGCATCGGTATATCGGGCAATCATTCCCAGCGTAACGCTTTTTCCAACCCCGCTGCCGGCAAAGATGCCGAGCCGCTGCCCGCGTCCGCACGTCAACATCCCGTCAATAGCACGGATGCCCGTTGAAAGAATGGCATTGATTCGCGGACGGGAACTGGCGGACGGCGGCAGATTATCGAAACGTATCCGGTCTGGCAGAACGGGATGAGGCAGAGCGTCAACGGCTTTGCCTTCGGCATTGATAATACGTCCTAACAAACTTTCACCGACATTGAGCCAAGGCAGAGTTTTGACAAGTTTAATGCGGTTTCCCCGCCGCACGCCGGTAATATCGCTGTACGGATAGAGAATGGTAATGTCGTCTTTGAAACCGATGACTTCGGCGAAAAGTTTTCCGGCGTTGGAACTTGCTGCGTCGCGTTCGATTTCGGCAACGCTTCCAACGGGACTCGGAAAGCCTGCGGCGGCAATGGTCATCCCTTGCGTTTGCACAACGGTACCGGTGAGGGAAAGAGGCAGAATCGTCTGAATGTGTCCGTCAAGCGTTCGCACATCCGCAGGGTAGCGAAAACCGGTATTTTCGTCAACGGGAAATATTGAGTGAGTTGTGAGTGACGGGCGGTGAGTTTTCGCTTCTGTATTTACCTGCCGCTAGCCGCCGCTCGCAATTCTCATTGCCGCCGGAATGTGTGCGAGGATTGCCGTTGCCGTGACGGAAAGTTCGCCGAGTTCTGCCGCCGCCGAATCGCCCGCCGAACCGTGCAGATGAACAGCAAGACAAACGGTATCGAAAACCGGCATCAAACGCTGTGCCAGCAATCCGGCAATCAGACCGGTCAAGACATCGCCGCTGCCGCCCGTTGCCATTCCCGGATTGCCGGTTGTGTTCAACTCCAACCGGCTGCCGTCGGTAATAATAGAGCGGTGTCCCTTCAAAACCAAAACGGCTGGATGTTTTTCGGCAAACTTCAACGCTGCTGCCGAAGCGGTTTCCTGCCGCTGTACCGGCTGTTCTTCCGGCGGCACCGATTTCCCTGTCAATCGGGCAAACTCGCCGCAATGAGGCGTAAGAATAAATGCGGTCTCTTTTTTTGTAGCGTTATTATTTGTAACATTATTACCGTTATGCTGTTCAAAAATTTCTCTCTGTAAAGCATCGGCATCAATGACGACCGGACATACTGCCTGCTGCAAGAATTGTCCGATGAGTTGCGTCAATTCGCTGCTGCGTCCTAAACCGGGACCGATGAATACGGACGCGGCATTTCCGGCACATTCGAGGAGTGTCGGCAGGGCTTGGAGCGAAAAGCGTCCCGCCGCATCTGCCGGACACGGAATTGTTGTGTATTCGGGATAAAAGCCGGCAACGGTTTCGAGTACGGGGTCGGGAACGGCAAGTTGTACAAGACCGGCACCGGCAAGGAGTGCCGATTTGCCCGCCATCGCAACGGCACCAGCCATTCCGCGAGAGCCGCCGATACCCAATACGGTACCGAATGTCCGCTTATCTGCCGTTGTACATCGCTGCGGAATCGGAATCTTGTTGTGCATCAGAGTAGTTTCATAACGTTTTTTGCTTTTTTATACTGCCGTCTATTGAAAATTAGGTTTTATTGATTGTACAGGTGAAAGTTTTCGTTGAGGAGGGATCGCGTTCTGTCTTGTACTTTGTCCGGCATCGGAAAAAGTTTTGACGATGCCTATAATAAACACTGTAAAAATCCTCAAACTTTTCATAATATCTATTATACAGTATTTTCTTCTTAAAGAACTTCCATAAGCGTTCAATCAAATTCAGATTCGGCGAATATGCCTGCAACACCATTTACAAAAATGTATTTCAATACTATTTCGTTTGCGGTGTTCAAACTCTTTCGCTTTTGGTGGAGATATGGGGATTCGAACCCCAGGCCTCGTCATTGCGAACGTTCCCCTGTTTCTCCCGCATAATTTGCTCTAAATGCCGATATACACCGATGTTATGACACAGGTACTATTGGCAAACGACCCTCTCATTATACGGTTATGTTCTAAAATTATTATCTTGACATTTCCAGTCAAGATCCTTATCATTAGTGTATTGTGATTTCGTACCCAGTCAAGATATCCAATTAAGGAGTATATGCGATGATTTTAACCG
>JAITOZ010000206.1 GCA_031289675.1 Planctomycetaceae bacterium | reverse complement strand
CCCGTCATAATACGCACACGCCGGACACGTTTTTCCGTCAAATGCTGCCGAATATTCAATCGCCGTCACGTCATCGCCTTGATCCATTATGTTCACGAGCGTTTGATAGTTGGCGTGATAAAATGTCAAAACAATCGGACTTTGCAGGTGACCTGTTGAAAAAAGTGCCTGATTGGACTATACTTTCGTTCACCCTATATGGAGAGGTTTCCGATGTACCGCAGTCTTTTTGTGCTAATGCTGTTTGCCGTCCCCGTTTTTGCCGATGATGTTGTTTGCCCGGCAAAACAATATGACAGTTGCACCGGTAATTACGTCAGTGCCGAAGCCCGCTGGGACAACCTCGGTGTTCTGCACGGCAGCAAAGGCTCCGTAACGTGGCAAACCAACATCGCCGCTGCCGGTACGTATTACATTCAATTCCTCTACGCCTCACAGGAAACACGACCGGCAAATATAATGGTTATCCAAGCCGGACACACACACAAATTCAACTCCGTTCTCGCCGAACCAACCGGCGGATTTTTCGCCAAAAACCTCAAATGGACGAACATTACCCCCAACGGAGTAAAACTCGTCAAAGGGCAAGTTACGCTGACGCTTGCAGTCGAAAAAAATATGCCGCACCTGCGGGGCTTTCGTATCACCGCCGAAAAAGAATTGCCCGCCGATGCCGATTGTTTCGTTCAACTCGAAACCGCCGCAGAACAAGCCCGATGGACACGGGAATTGCAAACGGTGACGGAAAACCGCAAACATTTTCAGCAGATAATGCCGGATGTGCCGCACATCTTGTTTATCAAGCGGGCAACGTTTCAATCGTCGCATTATTATACCGACTTCATTGACGGTTCCCGAATTTACGGAGCAGAACTCTGCATTTTGAATTTGAAAGACGGCAGCGTACAAAATCTCGTTCCGTCATTAAAAAGCGGCATTATCGGACGCTGCAATCTGTCTTTCGATGCGAAAAAAGTCATCTTCGATTACAAAGCGAAGCCGGGCGAAGGTTACCGGATTTGGGAAGTCGGCATTGACGGCAGCGGTCTGAAACAATTAACCTTTCCGCCGGCAGACGAAGAGGAACGCATAGCGAAATACCGGATGGATAAAAACAACAAGATAAACCAAACCTGGGCGAATTACCGCGGAATTGGAGCCGGTGCCTATTTTCATCATACAGACGATATGCATCCCGCCTATCTGCCCGACGGCGGGTTCGTGTTCACATCGAGCCGGTGCGAATACGGTATCCTCTGCGACGGTCCTGATGTTTTGACCGTTTCCGTTCTTTACCGTGCGTATCCAGACGGAAAACTCGAAAAATTATCGAACAACGCTCTCTCGGAATCTTGTCCGACCGTAATGGAAGACGGACGAATCCTTTATACCCGCTGGGAGTATGTGGACAACGGTTCGGTAACGAATAAAGGACTCTGGGCAATCAATCCCGACGGTACGGCATCGTTTGAAATTTACGGAGCGGACATTGCGTATCCGTCGGTTTTTAATACGGCAAGGCAGATACCCGGCGAGTCGGCGAAGTTCGTGTGCATCGGTGCGCCGCATATGCCCGTCGGACTGGGACCGGTTCTCCTTGTAGATACAAGATATAACCGCCGGACGGTGGACGGTGTCCGCTACATCACGCCGGAAGTTGACCAGCAGCATCAATGGGGCTGGCAAAAACCGATAGACGGCAAAAAGTTTGTCCGGCTTTTTGAACCGGAGTCGGTGCGCAATGCCTGTGTTCAAGTGAAAGGCGGAAAAGACGACCACAGCGGCAGCGGCAACACAAAAGAAGGACCGCTGTTTATGGACCCGTTTCCGCTCAACGAACACGATTTCCTCGTGTCGTTCAATCCCGATAAAATTTGGAACACTCCCAACGGTTACGGACTTTATTACATCAACGATTCGGGAGTACGGGAATTGCTTTACCGCACCCCTGATAATACGTCGGTCTGGTGTCCGATTCCCGTTAAAGCCGTCAAAACGCCCGGTATGCCGTCGGTTGCCCGAAACCCGGAATTAGCCGCCAAGGGGTTAGCCCGCCTTGTTGTTGTTGATGTTTATGCCGGAATGGACGGCGTGAAGCGGGGAGCGGTGAAATATCTGCGGATAAATGAACACGTTCCGCGTCCGTGGTCGGCGAGACGATATTGGGACGGCGACGTTTATGACCAGCAACATTCCGTTATCACGATGAATACGCATCTGGGACTCAAGGCTCAATACGGAGTTGTGCCGGTCGAAGCGGACGGCAGTGCGAATTTTGTCGTACCGGCGGATAAGAACATTTTCATTCAGGCACTTGACGAAAATTATCGTGAAATTCAGCGGGAACGCACTTTTGTCAATTACCGTCCGGGCGAAATCCGGTCTTGTGTCGGCTGCCACGAGCGGGCTTCGGAATCGCCGACGATTGGGGCAGGAAGAGTACCGGCAGCGTTGCGCCGTCCGTACGATGTGCCGGGACCGCAGCCGGGCGAGGTTAGCGGAGCGAGACCGCTGTCGTATTTTGAAGATGTGCAGCCGGTACTTGACAGGCACTGCATCGAATGTCATAAAACAGGGAAAGCAGAAGGCAATATCAATCTCGAAGGAACGCTGACTGGACTTTTTAATCAGTCTTATGAGACCTTGATGAAGTGGAAATCTTTTACCGTCATTGGAGAAAACCATCCAAAGGGCGGGAACAATCATTATTTGCCGCCGTATTCGTTAGGCTCTTACGAAAGTAAATTGGTAAGGTTGCTTGACAAGGGACATTACGATGTGAAGATGCCGAAAGAGGATTGGATTAAATTGACGACGTGGACGGATTCTAACGGACAGTATTACGGCACGTACTTTGGACACAAGAACCTGAAGTACAAGGATTTGCCCGATTTCCGCCGAACGCCGGCATTTGAGGAAATTGAGACGGCGATTCCGCCGCAGGCAATTTCGCCGCCGAAACAGCCGCACACACATTGAATACCTTGTCCGGTCTCACTGATGAACAGGTTATAGCGTCCCGTGAACAACACGGGGCGAATGTTCTTACGCCGCCGCCGAAAACCCCGCAGTGGAAACTCTTTCTCGAAAAATTGAACGACCCGACAATAAAAATTCTTCTCGCTGCCGCCGTTCTTTCTCTCTTGATGGCGGCTCTCGAAAAATTTGTGCTTCACCGCCATCACGTCAACTTCATTGATACGCTGGGTATTTTTCTTGCGGTCGCATTGGCGGTCCTCGCAGGCTTTTTCAGCGAAATCAAAAGCGCAAAAGAATTCGAATTGCTCAACAAAGTTAAGGACGACATTCCTGTCAAGGTTTGGCGTAACAGTCAGTTATCTGAAATATCCATCAACGATATTGTAGCCGGTGATGTTATTCAAATTACGCTCGGCGACAAAATCCCCGCTGACGGGACGGTCATCGAATCCTGTTCGCTGCTGATTGATGAGTCCGTGATGACAGGGGAATCTGTTGCGGCGGAAAAATCGAATAACGATGATGTCTTTCGGGGAACAACGGCTGCCGACGGTCATTGCCGGTTCGTTGTAACAGCCGTTGGAGATAAAACGAAACTCGGTCAAATTGCGGCAAATCTCGGCACAGTTGAATCGGAAAGCGAAACACCGCTGACACAAAAACTTTCCAGACTTGCCTCGCAAATCAGCGTTATCGGCATGACAGGTGCGGTATTGATTTTTCTTGCGATGTCATCTTCTGCGCTTTGGCATTGGAACGGTGATGTCATTGCCTTGCTTCACCAGTTGCTGACAGCGTTTATCGTTGCCGTTACGATTATTGTCGTTGCCGTTCCCGAAGGACTGCCGATGATGGTTACCGTTTCGCTGGCACTGAATATGATGAAGATGGCGGGGGAAAACTGTCTGATTCGTAAACTCGCGGCATCAGAAACTATCGGTTCGGCAAATGTTATCTGCACCGATAAAACCGGTACGCTCACGGAAAATAAAATGACCGTCAACTGGATGTATGCCGGTAATCCCGATATGGAAAACTTGGTAAAGACAGGTTACGTTTTGCCGCTGGAACT
Organism: Planctomycetaceae bacterium; assembly: GCA_031289675.1. Classification (GTDB taxonomy): domain Bacteria; phylum Planctomycetota; class Planctomycetia; order Pirellulales; family Thermoguttaceae; genus WRKP01. Next base: position 4,494 of record JAITOZ010000206.1, on the reverse strand, counting down.
CATTGAATCTATTGCCGTCAATACAACGGCAGAGTTGAACATCGGCAACCCGACAGAATGTGCGCTGCTGCGGTTCCTGCAAACCAACGGCATTGACTACAAAGATTACCGTGATAAATACAAGCGGATTAAGGAGTTAAGTCATAACTCGGAACGCAAAATGTCGTTTGCCGAAGTCGAGAAAGATGGTAAAACCGTTTTTTTCTCTAAGGGCGCACCGGAAAAAATTATTCCGCAGTGCCGAAATTTTCTTGTAAGCGGTGAAATTTGTTCCCTTGAAAAACACAAAACCAACATTGACAAAGCGTTAAAATCCGCAATGGAACAAGCATTACGGGTTCTTGCGATAGCACAGGACGAAACACTGCTTGCACTTATAGGCATCAGCGACCCGATGCGTCCCGAAGTGCCACACGCCGTTGCGGTATGCCGTCAGGCAGGAGTCGATGTCAAAATGATTACCGGCGATGCCAAGCCGACGGCAATCACCGTCGCAAAACAAGCGGGGATATTGAGCAGCGATGCGGATATTGTTCTGACTTCCGATGAACTGGCGGAACTTTCCGATGAAGCCTTGGACAAAGTCCTTCCGCACTTGAAAGTGTTGGCTCGTTCAACGCCGCTGGATAAGTTGCGTTTGGTCAAAATGATGCACCATAAAGGCGAAGTTGTGGCGATGACCGGTGACGGTACAAACGATGCACCGGCATTGAAGTTTGCCGATGTCGGGATTTCGATGGGCATTACCGGCACGGAAGTCGCAAAAGAAGCAAGCGATATTGTTCTTATAGATGATAATTTTAAGAGTATTGTAACAGGAATTTGGTGGGGACGCACACTTTATAACAACATTCAAAATTTTCTCGTGTTTCAGTTGACAGTCAACTTTGTTGCGATGGCGTGTGTGCTGACAGGACCGTTCATCGGCGTTCCGCTGCCGCTGACAGTACCGCAACTTTTGTGGATAAATATCATTATGGACACATTCGCTGCACTGGCATTGAGTACAGAAGCGCCGAGAGAAATTTCAATGAAGCGGCAGCCGATACAGCGCAATGCGTCCATTATTACGAAACCGATGCTCTGGAATATCGTTTTGACCGGTTTATATCAGGCTGTTATTCTCATTGGTTATTTATGCTATTTGCCTGTTTTATCATCAACTGCTGCTGCGGACATTAATTCTCCGCCGCAGGAATTGACGGTATTTTTTACGATATTCGTGATGTTTCAATTTTGGAATATCTTTAACTGCCGGTCGCTGCGCTATGAAGGTTCACCGTTTGCAGGAGTGCTGCAAAACAGGCTGTTTTTGATTATTGTTACGATTATTGCCGTTATTCAGATTTCAATGGTTCAATTAAGTCCGTATTTCGGCATCGGCAGCATATTCCGAACATCGGCATTAGAGTTAGAACAATGGATTTGGATTGTTCTATTGACGCTAACGGTGCTGCCGGTGTCGATGGGAATACGGATTATGGGAACAGGTTTTTCAGCGGGACGCGGGCATCTTTGACGTTTCCCTCTTGTTCCTGATTTGCAGTATATTTTTAGGCCGGACACAGTATAAAATGACCAAGCGTGATTACTTTGACAAGCAGGTTGAATGGGTTTTGGCGGCACTGCCCCGCAAGGTACTGAAAATGCTCGAAGAAGTCCCTCTTCACGTCGAGGACAGACCGTCAAAGCAACTGATGAAAACCCTGCAAATCGAATACGATGACGAACTCTGCGGCTATTTTTCCGGTATTCCTCTTGACCGCAAACAGGAGATGAACGCAAGGCTTCCGAATAGTGTTACGATATTTCGCAAGGGCATTGTTGCCGAGTCGCTTGATGAATCAGGGAAGGTTCATCGTAATGAATTACGCCGGCAAATACGCATTACGATACTCCACGAACTCGCTCACTATCACGGTATCGGCGAAGAGGAACTTGAAATGCTCGGTTACGGCTAGGGCGTGTTGACACTTCTCTTGACTTTTTTTACAAAGGTTATATTCCGTAATGAAATAGAGACAAGCCAAATAGGATTAGGGCAAAACCCTCTTTCCGGTACAGCGAGGCAACGTGGATATCGATAATTAATCCGCTTGCAAGCCTTGCAAAACAATCGCCGTCAACGTTGCCGCTGCGGACTTGGGTGCGGTCGGAAAAACTGAATTCTTTGAACGAGACGGCAGCCGACCGTCAACGGACTTACGCTCCGAAAGTCAATGTTCAAATCCTTTCGGTTCGATGCTTTGCAGCGAAGCATCGGCACGCCGCAGCCGCATACCGGACTCTGCCGTGATTTCTCCGATTTCGTAGAGTCTCACACCGTATTGCGGCATCAGCGGCTGCTGCGTCAATAACCGAACCGCCTCATTCGGCTCCACAGAAAGAAGCAGTTCAAAGTCTTCGCCGTCCGATAAACTATGCTCCAGCGGAGAACGTCCGGTCTGTAACGATAATTTGACGGCATCGGACGAAACCGGTATCTGCGTTTCGTAAAGCGTTGCACCGAGCCGCCCGCTCTCGGTTAACATTCGGGATAAGTCCAGCGTTAAACCGTCGCTGATATCCATTGCGGCGTGTACGGCAGAGTGTCTGTTCAGGTACAACGCCTCACTGATGCGGGGTTCAAATAAAAATTGATGTCCCAAAATGCTGCCGCCGAGTTGACCTGTTACGATAATTTTATCACGGGGCTGACAGCCGCTGCGGCGGAAAATACCGAATGGTGAAACTTCGCCGATAACAGTAACAGAAATAACCAATCCGCCGTCCCAAGTATTGGTATCGCCGCCCGCCAAAATGAGACCGTATTTGTCGATGAGCGGCTGCATTCCGGCGAAAATCGCTTTTGCCAGAATGTCCGGTGCAAAAGTATCCGGTGTAATCATATCTTGCGGCAATACCAAGGAACCGGCAGGCAGAGCAACAGCAGTGAATATCCAGCGGGGAATACCGCCCATTGCCGCAATGTCGCTTAAATTGACTGCCAGTGCCTTACGCCCGATAAGCAGCGGACTCGTTTCTGCAAGAATAAAGTCCACGCCTTCAGTAAGCATATCAACCGTGATGAGACTGCTGCCGATGACAGCCGCATCATCGCCGAGCAGTTCGGTATTCGGTAAAGATCGCAGATATTTAATCCAGCCGGCTTCCATTGGGGGAACAGTATTACTAGCGGAATGATGCCCGCACACCCGTACCGCCTTCGTCCGGGTAGCGTATCTGTCCTTTGTCTAAACGGATACTATGTCCTACCTTTTTGTCTATTTGCAGCGGACCGTCCAGCCCGATGTAATCGACAAGCGAAGCGATTTGCGCCGTTGCCGCTGCACCAACCGGCGACTCAACGGTATTGGCTGCCGAAACTTTTAAGCCCAACGCCCGCACTTTTTCAATCAGTTTCCGCACAGGAGTTAGACCGCCGCATTTCAGGAGTTTGATATTGATTCCGTCAAAAACCTCCGCACATTTTTCAATGTCGCTTTCGGTTTTCCACGATTCGTCGGCAAACACCGGTATATCAATGTGCTGCCGCTTCATTTCTTTTTTTAACTTGACCATTCCCGCAAAATCTTGGGCATTAAGCGGCTGTTCCAATAATTTGACCCCTAATTCCTGCATCGGCTTGAGCATTGCAACGGCTTTTTCCAGCGTCCAGCCGCCGTTCACATCGACATAAAAATCAGCGTCGGTTTTTTCCCGCAGAAATTTTAAGGTATCTAAATCCTGGCGGCTTCCCAACTTAATGCGGTAAGCAGCCCAGTCCGGCTTGTCAACAAACCGGTCGCCTATGCGTACCAATGAATCAATGCCGATACTGTAACTTGAAACCGGCAGATGTTCGCGGGACAGCCCCCAGATTTTCCAGATAGGCTTATTTTTCATTTTGCCCCAAAGGTCGTGTGCGGCACAATCAATGGCACATTGAGCAAATGCTTTGCCTTCGAGTTGCGGCTGCAAAAAACGCCAAAAAGCGAGGGGGTCGGCAAGAGCGTAATACTCTAATTTCTCCCGAAGTCTGTCGAGTTGTGTGTAAATTTGCTCAATCGTTGCTCCGTAAAATAAATCTTCGTTGGCTTCGCCGTGTCCCCGCAGACCGTCCTGTTCCAATTCGACAATCAGTGACCGCACGGTACTGACTTCACGCCGGAAATGCGTGAATACGTGCCGGAGCGGCAGGTCGATGCGGATAAGCCGTAATCGCATAATTTGATGATTGTTGCGGTAAAGCGGTGGATGCTCCCATTGTATTGTTTTATGGAATAAAATCAAGACGCTATTCCTGGACACATTACTATTAAGGGGTCGGAAAAAAAAGAAAAAAATTTGGGGCTGGCATAGATAATTGCTTAAACAGCAGGCAATTTTGAGGTCATTCTAAGCCATTTTTTCAAAATGGTCAATAGTTTTTTCGGCGGTCCGTAATTGAAGCGGAACTCACATTCTTTGAGAAACAAATGGAACTTACTATGCGGAATTCCGTTGAACCTTCGC
>JAITOZ010000183.1 GCA_031289675.1 Planctomycetaceae bacterium | reverse complement strand
TGCATAAATAAGAGTCCAGCGACTCATTGACCATATAGTTAACGACTTCCTGCGGCGTGTAAAAACTGCCCGTTATTTTGCGGCGGTCGAGTCCGCGATTATCTGCGTCAATACAGGCAAGCAAACTTTCAAAGACCTTGCCGATAAATTCCGTGTCAATCGTGTTGACATATTCTAAATCGAATAAATCATCTATCGTTGTCTTGAAGTTATAAGCCGATAAAATACGGATGATACCGGCGACTTTTTGTTCGCTGCCTAGTTCTTTAATATAGTGCGTACGCGGTTCGGAAAAGAAATAATCATCGTTAATGGCGAAATCATCGCCGATGTGTTCGGTAAAGATTCCGCCGTTGAGAAACGGAATACTATTAAATAATTTTTTGATTTTTGTTCCGTTCACGGCAAGTTTTTTATGCGATAAATCCTGCCGCTGCTGCTGCGGTGTGTTGAGCGAAAAGAAAAACAGGTTGCGTAAAACGGCATTATAGTAACGATATTCGTCCGTTTTGAAATTCTCTTTGATATAATTTTCGTCAAAAAGTTCTTTGGGAATTAACTCTTTGTCCCGCAGAAAAAAACAAAACAGCAGCCGGACAATCAACCGCAAAGTATATTCCGGTTCCGCAACCGAAAACGGATTCTCACCGGTTTCGACAACCCAAAAGAACCAGTTACGGATTTCGAGATAAAACTGTTTGCCGACTTCTTCGCGTTCAACATCGGCGGCATCGAGTTGCTCTTTGACGGAGCGGTACGCTTTTTCGACATCGGATATACCGCATTTAATCCATTCGGAATCTGCTCCCGTATCTTCAAAGACGGCAATTTGAAAGCCTTTGTCTTTGAGATAGCGGTGTATCAGTTTATCGATACCGCCGAAGTCCTGCGAGACGGCATCTTGCCAAACGATTTCGGTTTTGAGATTGAACTCGTGCGATTGCTGATGGACACGTTTTTCAACATCGCCGTTGGTTTCGCCGATTTTGAGCCAGCCGGTTTTTTCGGCAACGGTCGGCAAGGAATAGGCGTAAAGTTTCATAATAAACAAAGTTGCCCCAAAGAGCGCATTATAACAGATTTTTTGTCCAATTATTCAGAACCGCTGTCGCAAGATAGCGCGTATGTCCGCCCCCTTTTACTCGCCGCTAACGAGGGCAACCCGCACGCCGATGAAGTCGCCCGCGTAGTCGGGCGAGTTGAGGCTCCGAAACGCCGACCGGCAATCCTCCGCGCTGAGGAGCCAACTGCCGCCGCGGCGCACGCGGTAACTACCGGACGAAGCACCAATTGGGTCAGTCAGTTCAGCAGTCGAAGCCGTCGCACTTGGATAATTTCCGTACCAATCATTGCACCATTCAAACACGTTGCCGTGCATATCATAAAGATTCCAAGCGTTAGGTTTTTTCGTTCCAACTTCATGCGTTGTGTTTTTACTGTTTTCATTGTACCAAGCGTAATCGCCGAGTTTCTTACTATTCTCGCCGAAACAGTACGCCGTTGTACTGCCCGACCGGCAAGCAGATTCCCATTGAGACTCCGTCGGCAACGAAAACTTGTAACCTTTCGGCGCAACACCAAGAGCGTTTAATTCCTTAACAAAATCCTGACAAGCATTCCAATCAACACATTCCACCGGTAATTTACTGCCCTTGAAATTGCTCGGATTATTTCCCGCTATCGACTCCCACTGTTCCTGCGTCACTTCCGTTTCAGCAAGATAAAAACCCTGTGACAACGTAACCGGATGGAGTTGTTCGTTATTGTTTCTGTCCGCTTCCGATAACGGCGAACCCATCGTGAATGTTCCTGCCGGACACCAACGGAAACGGTACTTTACATTCTTGACGGTCAATTCCAGCGGGTCACCCGCCTTGGGATTATCATCGGCTTGGATGTATCCGATATTACTGCACAGTGCAAGTACCGTGAAAGACAAGGAAACTGCAAAAGCGATTAAAGACTTACGGACTGGCATAGATAATTGCTTGAACAGAGGAAGTGATCTTTGTGTCATTCTAATCCGTTTTTTCAGAGCGGTCAATATTTTTCTGCCGTCTCCAGAGCCGCTATCGCAAGATGGCGGAATATCCTCGTCTGTGTTATACTCAATAAAGAATTGGTGATACTCAATGCCTCCCGATGAAAAATATCATTATAGCAGCGTTATTTGCCGTTTGTTGTCCGTTTTCCATTGCCGAATGTCAGGAAATCAGCACTTGGAAAGCCGGCATCGAAAATTGTTACAAAAACGGTCTTTGGACTCCGCTGCATCTGGAATTGACGGACAATGCTGCCGATAAGACGGAAATAACCGTGCGCTGCAGCGATGCCGACGGTGCGCCGATTGATTTTCATTCGCCGGTCAGCGGCAATCAGGCAACGGTGTACATCCGACCGGGGCGGCAGAACGAAAAATTACAGGTTCTTTTGCCGGAGTCGAATATCCGCCGGTATATCGAGTTGCCTCCGCCGGTACGCAGCGAAAAACCGGTTTATCTGATTATCGGTAATGACGACATCGGGCTTCAAGGTGCTGTTGCCGAACTGACTCTGCGTGAAGACCGCCGTCCGCTGCTCGTCAAAGTCAAATCCGCCGCCGAACTGCCGACCGTTTGGTTCGGTTACGATGCCGTTGATATGGTCGTTCTAACAACAACCGAACCGGAATTTTTCGAGGGACTGACCAGCGGGAGTCCGCAAATCCAAGCCCTTGATACGTGGCTCAAACTCGGCGGTACAATACTTTTCGCTGCCGGTAAAGATGCGGGCAAATATCTCGAATCGAAAAACGGTGTGCTGCGTCCGTTCCTTCCGGGCAAGTTTTCCGAAATGACGGAACTGCGTCAGGGTACGCCCTTTGAGCAGTTTGTCAACAGCAAGCGTCCGGTGTATATGACCGGTACGCCGGATGCTCCGTTTATGAAAATGCCCCGTTTTACCGATGCGAAGGGAATAACATTTGTCAAAGACGGCGATTGTCCGCTGGTACTGCGTGCGGCGCACGGCTTCGGGACGCTGATATACTTCGGCGGCGATTTAAGCGGCAAACCGCTCGGCACGTGGCGGGACAGGGTGAAACTCGTCAGCCAAGTAATGCAGTGGGACACGGCTGCCCAACGGAAACGTTCTGACGGCACGGTAACCGGCGGCGGTTCAATGCTGCAACTCGGCTACAGCGACATATCGGGACAGATACGAAGTGCTTTAGACAAACACAGCGGCATACGGAACGTGCCGTTCTCCGTGATATTGATTATCCTGACAGTCTATTGGCTTTTCGTAGGGCTTGCCGATTGGTTTGTTATTCGGAAACTCCTGAATCGTCCGATGCTGACATGGCTGACGTTTCCGCTCTGGATAGTTCTGTTCAGCGGCTTGGCATACGTTTTAACGGCTTTTTCGCATCCGAATCAAGCGGCGGTCAATGAACTGAATGTGATTGATGCAGACAGCGAAGCAGGGATTATGCGTTTGAGTACGTGGAAGAATGTGTACAGTCCGAACGATGCGTTGTATGCGGTATCAGGTTCTCCGCAGACATCCGGTTACATTTCTTATCTCGGCTTGCCGGGCAGCGGTTTCGGCGGAATGGCACCAAACACAGTGAGTCCGAATGTTTGGAAAACGGGAGCGGTTCAGCGGGACAGCGAAACATTAGAAAACGTTCCGGTACAAATACGTTCGACGAAGAGTTTTTTCGGAGAGACAACCGCAAAAGCATCTGTTTCTTTGAGAGCAAAATTATCCGATGAAGAAGGAATACCGGTCGGAACGGTAACGGCACCGGAAACAATGCCGGTGCTGGAAGAAGCCGTGCTTGTCTATGGACACTGGGTTTTGGAACTCGGACGTATAAAACCGAATCAAACTCTGACGTTGGACAAAAAAACGCCGCGGCGGGAGATGCGGAGTTTGTTGATTTCGCAAACATCGGACACTAATGAGCGGTTACAAAAACCGGCGGCGTACAATCCGCAGTCGGACGATTTGGAATACATTGTCCGTGTTTTGACGCTGCACCGGGTTCTCGGCGGTTATGAATCGGCGGGATTACATCACACGTTTCAGAGTGCGCTGGATATGAGCGGTTTATTGACAGCAGACAGAGCAGTGCTGCTTGGAAAAATAAAAACGGAAACAGAGGCGGGCAGCAATTTCAAAAACGGTTTTGCAATGATGCTCCGGTATGCGGATGCCTCTCCTCTTTTGACGCTTCGTTCCTCTTCCTTTTTTCGTCAGCCGCTGCCGATAACGCTGACGGCGTTATCCCCGCGGCTGAAAATAGAGCAGCAGCATTTTAAGGCGGATGAGTTGGAACAAAAAATAACGCCTGATGATGTCGGGGGAGAAAAAGGCGGCTGGCAGTTAGGGCAGTAAAATGCGCAACAAAATACACCGTGTCTTGACTGCCGGCTTTGCATAGGAGGTAACGCATTGTTGTATGGTCGGCAAATTATGCGCATCAGGCAAAAATTGCATTATTTTGCAGCGTTTTCTGTAAAAAAAGTGCAAGATGATACTCTTCGTCTGTCAGTGCTGGAAAAAGAAAAAATAATAAAAATCACTAACATCTTAATTTATAGTAAGTTACAATTATTTTCATTGTTTGTGCTTGACTGGCACGGATTTTGCTGGTTATAACAATATGAGGCGAGAAACAACTTCTCGCACGTATAAAACAATAGATACACTAACACCGTTTACCCGAAAGAACGTTACAAGAATGAAAACTCTCACAACGAAGACACTGTCCCTCGCTATCGCCGCCTTGTTTGTTATCGGAGCAGCAAATACCGCCCAAGCCGGATACGTAGATGACGGCTGGAGTATCTCCGTCAGTGCTGCTATCACGGATTTTGCGGCACCCAAATACGACACCAAGGGGTCGTTCAGCGACCACGTCTCTCTAGCGGGAGACCGCTGGGCTGATGGTCAAGCCCGCTACGGCAAATGGTCGAATGGAAAGGCAACCGGCACTGATCAAAAAAGTGCCTCGTTCTACGGCATATTCCGGGACAGCGAAAGTAAAATCAGTTGGGGCAAGTTTGTTACGAACTCAAAAGGGCAGGAAAGCAGCCGGGTTGCCAGCAGTCTGGAAATCAAGGGGAACACGATAAACAACTATCAGGTAGGCAGTACCGCCACAGCCGCTACCTTGATTCACTCGAATGCGAATCTCGGCGATGCTGTCAGCAGTTTAGTTACGCACAAAGATTCCTATATGTCGAACCAGGACAACCAACTTATTACGCCGGACAGTTTCAAGTTGGCTTTGAATTTCCAAATCACCAATAGTTATGATGCGAGTTGGTCGGAGAATATTACACTGGATTTCTCGACGGATTTTTGGGAAACCTTCAATAAGGTCGGCGGTAAGTGGGTAACTGACCACGTGGGTTTCGAGGATGACATTTTCTTCTTTCAAGACCCGATTGAGAGTTTCTACAAAGAATTCGTCTTCAACGATGAGACGTACTATGTTTCGGTAACGACAACTTTTTCGGAACTGACCGGACAATACTACGATGAGGCTGCCAAGATTTTGGGTGTTGATAACAATGCCCCGATTTACGGCTGGGTTACCGCAGAAGGAAAGCAAACACCGAATCAATTCGACATTAGTTTTTCGATTATGCAAAAGCCGCCGGAAGAAATCGGCGGAAGCGATGTCATAACGCCGGAACCGGCAACAATGTTAGTCTTTGGTTTCGGACTTGCCGGACTAGGCTGGATGCGGCGGAGAAAGATAACGCCGGCGGGATAAGTCGTCATTCGGCTTGTTACTGCCGCGGCATTCAAAGAGAGCCGGGAATTAAATACCCGGCTCTTCTTGTTTGAAACTTGTTCTTGCGTTGTTGAAAAGCGTCTATTGCGCTGTGTGCTTGAAATCGTTACTGTCCGTTATGACGGTACAATCCGGACTGCTTGTTGGGTGCAGCGAAACCCGCTTTGGAGACAGGAGACAAACTATCCGTACCTGAATAAGTCCGCAACCTATACGCAGGGGGCAACTCCTTGTCTGTCTCGTCCTCTGTGAAATACTTTGCTGCACACGCTCCCCGCCGAAAACTTTCATCTGTACAATCAATAAAAACCAATTTTCAATAGACAGCAGTATAATACGAAAAATAAATTCGCAATAAAAACTCTTCTTTCGTTGACGGGGATTGCAAAGCGGGATATCAGATGTTGATATCGGCTTTGTAATCCCTGTTTTTTTGTAACCGTTCACGCAAAAAACGAAGTAAATGGGTGACGTAGGGCAGTCGGATTAAAATTCAATGGAGCGTTTTTGGCAAGGGATTACGCTCCTTGCTAGGTTAGCATTACCGCGTTGATTTACCTATTCAAAACGGCTGGTATATTTTGGATAGTTACTGTAGAATGTGCAGAGTGAGTGAGGCGGGAAAATTTTTTGAAATCAAATTTTGTAACAATTTATGTAAAAAACTGTGAGGATATTGAGATGACCAGTGTTTCAAAATTGGATTATTTGATGAAATCTCTCAATGTTTTAGGAGCAGAAACGGCGGCGGTTTTGCAAATTGATTCGACAACTATCAGTAAATGGCGGAACAATCAGCGGAGTATTTCCCGTAAAAACGGACAGGCAAGACAACTTGCCGAATTTCTGCTGCAAAAAGAAAAAGAGCAAAACGTTAAGATTATATTCGATATTCTCAAGACTCTCAAAGAAGATATTAACCCGGAAAGTATTGAGCAGCAAATCGAGGCACTGAGTTTTTGGCTCACCGAAAAGAAACTCGAACCGCCGAATAGCCCAGAGATGCTCTTGCCGGTTTTCACGCCTCAAAACGGATACAATACCAATATCAGCGTCTTTCTTGATGATGACGGCATTGACGAAGCGATGACAAGTTATCTGGAATATGTTTTACGTCTTCCGCCCGGACAGATACTTTATCTCGTTGATTACTCCGGTATCAAATGGACGAAAGGCGATGAATTGACCGACCAACAAGAACGAATCAATCGCTGTATGAATCATTTTCGTGCCGTTTCGCATTACGGACACCGCCTCATTATTATCGATTGCAATACGGATGTTTATCGCCCTTACCGTGCTATTTTCCGATGGATGGAACTTTATCTCCTCGACGGAGTCGAAGTTTGGAGTTGTTCTTTAATACACGATGACGCTTATCATTACACCAATTTTATTATCGAAAATGAAATTGTCCTGCAATGTATCTCTAATACGGACATCGGCGGCAAGCCGCATAGTTTGCTTTACACAAATAAAGAAACAGTCGATTTTTTCTTCAATAATGTTACAGGCATTATGAAAAAATCCAAACGTCTGATTGAATCGGTTCCGGTCAGCGAGGTTTTAACCTTTATGGACATCGTTCAGAAAAGTTTGAAACCGAAACGGCCCATTTATATGTTAAATCCGTCGCTGACATTACAACTGATTAACAGTGACTTGCTCAAAGAAATACTGGAAACCAATGGAATTTTACAGATAAAAATAGACGAATGTCTTGCTGCGGCAAAAATGATACAACAAATGCAGCACAAAAATTATTGTTCTTACCTTTGTAATCTTGATTATTTGGAAAAGTTGGTACTCTCCAAAAAAATCGAGGACGACAATTTGTCTGAAATTTGCGGTCAGAAAGTGATTATCACAAAAAAACATTTGCGCAAAATGATTGAATCTCTGATGCGTTTACCTTTGTATCAGGATAATCATATTCTTTTTACGTCATTTGATTATTGGAATGCCGTACCTGAAAATCTTTGTCTTTTGGTGCAAGAGGACTGTTTTATTGCAGCGTGGAATGTGAAGAAATACAAAAAACGTCTGTATTGTCTGAACCTTGACATTATCTCCGGTTTTTACCGTTATATTGATGACTTGAAAACGGCTATTCCTAAAATCTGTTGGGATAAAAACTGGCAGGACAAACAACTTCTACGGCTCGCAGAGTCGGTTATGTAGTTGCGATTGCCGCGATTGTCTCGTTCTGTCGCCGGATTTCTTCTCAATTTCGGCATTATTCTGACAATTTCGCTTTTTACTGCCAAGTATTGGCGTAAAATTGGCGTTTTGTGTAAATTATTCCCCTATTGACGTATTTTTGACATGTGTTATATTGTCATAAAGCATAGTAATCATATATGTTTTGCAGGCAATAAAGGTGATAAAATTCAATGAGAAGGGAGCGAACAGGCAGTTCCCATAACTCGAAAAAAAACAATGTGCGGAATTTTCGGTTATATCAACTACGGCGATTTTTTGAGCAACTCACAAGCGGCGGAGATTTACTCTGCGTTTGCGGAAGTGTGCATCGTCAGAGGGAACCACGCTGCCGGAATTGCCTGTTTTGCTGCCGGAAAACTGTATATTAAAAAAGACCGCACGGATTTGGTGCAAGCAAATTTTTCCTATCCGCACAATACAAAGATATTAAACGCACACTGCCGGATGTCGATTCAGAATAATTATTTTTGTAACGAAAACAATCATCCGTTTTGCGGTCAAACACTCAACGGAACACAGTACGCTGCCGAACACAACGGAATCCTGATGAATTTGCGGGAACTCCGGCAGCAGTTTCAATTACCGCTGACTGATATTAGTACGGACAGTTACTTCATTGTTCAGTTATTGAATACAAAGCAAAGTTTAAGCCGCCGGACATTAAAAGAGGTTTGCGAAGTATTGCAGGGAAGTTTTGTTTTTACCGTGTTAGATGACAACGGAATTTTTTATATTTGCCGCGGAGATGTGCCGGTATATGTTATTCATTTCAAAAAATGGAAATTATATGTTTATATTTCGACAAGAGATTTATTTGAACGGTCGGCTGCCCTGACGTTTTTATGGAACAGTTATAAAACATCCAATTTGGAATCCTCGAAGAGCGAAGTCCATCTCGTTCCGCTTCATAAAGGTCATATCATCGGCATAGCACCGGACGGCGGACTGACACGGGAGACATTTATTTTTCAGGATGACAAGGCAATCAAACATAATTGGTATCTGCACGAAATTACGGAAACGGACGAATTAAAACAGCAGTTGGCGAACCTAAATAACGAATGATTTGCAGAATACGATGATTCAATTATCAAATATCACCAAAGTATTTCACACAGCCGGCGGTGTCCTGACCGCTGTTGATAATGTGTCGGTGCATATTGAAAAAGGAGAGATATTTGCATTTATTGGTTTTTCCGGTGCAGGAAAGTCAACGTTAATACGGTGTATCAATCTGCTCGAAAAACCGGATGCCGGCGCAGTGATAGTTGATAATGAAAATTTATTGGAATTAAAGAAAAGCGAATTGCTAAAACGCAGGCAAAAAGTAGGAATGATTTTTCAGCATTACAATCTTTTGCAGAACGCAACGGTATTCAAAAATATCTCGTTTCCGCTGGAAATTGCCGGTGTGCCGAAAAAGCAGCGGCACGAACGGGTGATGCAGTGTTTAGAAACGGTACATTTAACAGACAAGATAAAAGATTATCCGGTAAAACTATCCGGCGGTCAAAAGCAGCGGGTTGCCATCGCCAGAGCCATCGTCAACGAACCGAAAATTTTACTTTGTGATGAACCGACATCGGCACTCGACCCGCAAACAACGGAAACCATTTTATCATATCTGAAACGGATAAACGAAGCGTTCGGTATTACGATTGTGATTGTAACTCACGAAATGAGTGTCGCCCGAACCATTTGTCATCGGGTCGGTGTGATGGAAAGAGGCTGCCTTATCGAAACGATTACGATAAACGGTGATACGGAAGTGCCGCAATCGGAATTCGGCAAAATACTGTTTTCAGGCGGAGGCGGAATTTAATGGAAAAGATTTACGAATTAATGCCGCAACTGATTACTGCCTTCGGTCAAACCTTTTATATGGGGTTTTTCACGCTGACAATATCGGCAGGACTCGGCATACCGCTTGGAACATTACTTTACTTGATTCGTCCCGGTTCGATGTTTGAGCACCGGAAAATATATTGGATACTCGATTCGCTGGTGAACATTATCCGGTCGTTTCCGTTTTTGATACTGATGATTGCGATTATTCCGTTCACCCGGCTGATTGTCGGTACTTCATTAGGAACCAATGCAGTGATTGTCCCGCTTTCCATTAGTGCGATACCGGATTTTGCCCGATTGATTGAACAAATAATGCTTGATGTCAATCGGGGTGTGATTGAGATGGCAGAATCCTGCGGGGCAACAACGTTTCAAATTGTTACCAAAGTATTGTATCGGGAAGCACGAAGCGGTATCGCCAATACAGTAACGATTATTAGTGTTTTGTTCGTTTCGTATTCCACGATTGCCGGTGTCATCGGCGGAGGCGGTATCGGCGATTTTGCTATCCGTTATGGTTATTACCGCTATCAGCCAGAAGTGATGTTTTTTACCGTAATACTTATCATTATGCTCGTTCAGATAATTCAAACAACTGGAAGAATTATTTCAACGGCATTGGATAAGAGAGTTTAACCCTTACCCTTAACAAAGGAGATAGAAAAATGAAAAAGGATATGTTGTCCTTCGTACTGCTGATTGCCGCCGTGTTTGTTACCGGATGCGGTCAGAAATCCAAGGTTGATGACCCAAAAGTCATCAAGTTCGCTTCCCATAACCTGAAGGTTTATGAGGACACGACAAAAGTTCTCGCCAAAGAAGTTGAGAAACTCGGTTACAAACTCGAACCGGTGTTTCTTGCCGACAATGTGCAACTCAACGAAGCAGTTGAGAACGGCGAATACTTTGCCAACTACCATCAGCACATTCCGTATCTGGAAGAATTCAATACGGCGAACAAAGCGCACCTAACACCGGCGTTCAAGGTTTTTGTTGACCGCAGCGGTATCTTCTCCAAGAAATACAAGAGTTTCAAGGAGTTACCGGACGGAGCAACCATTACGCTTGCCAACGATCCCGGCAATAATTTTCGCGGTCTGCAAATCCTTGCCGATGCGGGGCTGCTCAAATTCAAAGAGGGAGTTCCGCCGCAGAAAGTGTCTCAAAAAGACATTATCGAAAATCCGAAGAAACTGAAGTTTATCGAGGTCGATTACACGCTGCTGGCACGCGGTTTGGACGATGCCGATGCCGGTTTCCTCTATGCAACGGTTGCGACGGAATTCGGTTTGGACATTAACAAAGATGCGTTAGGCATTGAACGCCCGGAACTGCAAGCACCGGATATTATTGCCGTACGGAAAGAAAATGCGGGTTCGGAAAAAGCCGAAATCCTGAAAAAGGCGTATTACTCGGATGCGATGAAACAAGCATTAAAAGATGCTTTCGGCGGCAAAGAAGTGCTGCATCCGGCTTGGTAATAAACAGGAACGATGCTTTCTATCAGACCCGCAGCCGTTGGATGCGGGTTTGAATATCCCGTGTTACAAAAAAAAAAAAAAAGACGCAATAATGACAGCAGTTTATAAACAAAGTTTAACGGAACTCATCGGCAATACGCCTTTGCTGGAATTGAAAAAATTCGGTACAGGGTATAGCGTGAAGGCAAAGTTGATAGCGAAGTTGGAGTATTTCAATCCTGCCGGCAGTGTGAAAGACCGTATTGCCTTGTCAATGATTGAATCAGCCGAAGAGAGCGGGCTTTTGAAAGAAGGTTCCGTCATTATCGAACCGACCAGCGGAAATACCGGCGTTGGACTTGCCTTCGTTGCCGCCGCCAAGGGCTATAAAATCGTTATCACGATGCCGGAAACGATGAGCATTGAACGGCGTAATTTACTGAACGCATTGGGAGCGGAACTTGTTTTGACACCGGGCGGCGAAGGAATGAAAGGGGCAATCCGTAAAGCGGAAGAAATTGCCGCTCAAATTCCGAACAGTTATTGTCCGCAGCAATTCCGTAATCCGGCGAATCCGCAGATACACCGTGAAACGACGGCAGAGGAAATATGGCGGGACACCAAAGGCGAAGTGGATATCTTTGTCGGCGGGGTCGGAACCGGCGGAACGGTAACCGGTGTCGGCGAAGTTTTGAAAGCGAAGAAACCATCGGTCAAAATTGTTGCTGTTGAACCGGATGATTCGCCGGTTTTGTCCGGCGGTGCTGCCGGTGCGCACAAGATTCAAGGTATCGGAGCGGGCTTTGTCCCGGAAATTATGAATCTGGCGGTTGTGGATGAAATTTTCCGCGTCAAAAATGACGAGGCATTTGAAATATCAAGGAAGTTAGCCGCCGAAGAAGGATTGCTCGCCGGTATTTCATCCGGTGCTGCGGTGTTTGCTGCCGTGCAGGTTGCAAGACGCGAAGAAAACCGGAACAAGACTGTCGTGGTTTTGCTTCCTGATACCGGAGAACGGTATTTATCCACGCCGCTTTTTGATAATCCATTTAAGAAATAGGAAATGGTCAGATGAGTTACACAACCCAAGAATTAGAGCAAGCAAAAAAATACCTGCTGGACAATCACATTGATTCGGTCGAAGTCGGTTTTGCGGACATCAACGGAGCGATTATCGGCAAACGGGTTCCGGCTTCGTTCCTGTTACGGAATATGACTGCCGGAACGAGTGTTTGCCGCGCACCGCTGACGTGGGATATTCAGAACGAATATTTTTCGACTTCCCGGTTTGCCGGTTTTGAATATGGTGCCTCCGATATGACGTTGAAGCCCGATTATTCGACATTGCGTAAAATTCCGTGGCGGGAAGGAACGGCGTTCGTTCTTGCCGACCTTGACGTTGATACGGGAGAACGGATTCAGGTTGCGCCGCGTCAAGTGTTGAAAAACGTTTTGTCCCGGCTCGATAAGACGGGCTTTACGGCAAAGGTCGGTTCCGAAATTGAGTTTTATCTGCTTGATGAAAATAAGAAACCGCTCTTCGGCGGTAAAGAAACGTATTCCATTGGTAAGGCAGACCAATACAGTGCCATTATTGACCAAATTCAACGAAATTTGGAAGATTTCCAAATTCCGTTGGAGGCAATTCATACGGAGTACGGACCCGGTCAGATGGAAATCATTTTGGAATACTCCGATGCGCTGACGAATGCGGACAACACGATTATTGCCCGAAACTCGATGAAAGAAATCGCCCGAAAGAACGGTCTTTATGCAACTTTTATGGCTCGGCTTTGGGATACAGAATCCGGCAGCGGGTATCATCTGCACCAGAGTTTATGGACAAAGGACGGCAAAAATGCCTTTGCCGAAGACAAGCGGGTGTTTGAACAGTACGCTGCCGGTCTTCTTGCCGGAACCAACGAATTGATGGCACTGGTTTGTCCGACCATCAATTCTTACAAGCGGCTTACGGATATGTCGTTTGCGCCGACCAAAGTCGGTATCGGTTACGATAACCGGACGGTTTCGACTCGGCTTGTCGGGAAAGGAAACGGTACTCGCATCGAACAACGGACTGGGGCTGCCGACGCAAACGCGTATTTTCTCATCGCCGCAAGCATCGCCTCCGGCTTGTACGGTTTGGAACATCAGTTGCCTGCGCCGAAATTGATTGAGGGGAACGGTTATTACAACGATGAACTGCCGAACATACCGCGCACATTGAAAGACGCTGCCGAACTCTTTGACCGGAGCGAAAAAGCCGTTGAGTATTTCGGTAAAGAATTTGTAGAGATATTCAGCGAGTTGATTCATTTCGACATTTCCGTTCACAATCAAAAAGTTTCGGATTGGGAGCGGGAACGGTATTTAGAAAATTCATAGACAATAAAACGATGTCCGATTCAAACGCAATAGTTAGAGAAGCATTTGCCCTTCGGAAACCTGAACGGGTTCCGGTCGGTGTGTGTCTCGGCGGAAGTTGGCCTTTTTTTGTCGAAGGGGTTACTTTACAGGAGTTATTGACACAGCCGCCGTTGAGAGCCGCCGAAATTTTTTACCGTGTCAACGAGCGGGTGGGGGCAGATTTTATCACGGCAGGAACAGGGGCGACGGCTTTTTTGATTGAAGGATTAGGAGGACAGATAAAATTCACGTCCAAAGGCGCACCGGAAATTGCTTCGTTGCTGATACAGTCCGAAACGGATATTGAAACATTAGACATTGCATCGGCATTGCAAACGCCGAAGATGCAATGGTTAAAAAATGTTGCGGCAGAAACGGTCAGATTAAATCAGCATCGGAAAAGTTTATTCGTCAGCGGACGCGCTCCGTTCACGTTAGCCGGTCAACTGCTGGGATTGGAGACATTATCAAAATTATTGTACAAAAATAAGACGTTTGTTGAGAAATTACTGGACTTCACGATTAAATTGTCCGCTGCGTATTTTGAATGGATGTTGCAGACTGACGGGTTTGACGGCATTTTTATTGCCGACCCCAGTGCGTCCGGCGATGTTGTTTCCGTCAAGCATTTTGAGGCAGCGGTGATTCCGCCGCTGACGGCAGTGATGCAGCGGTTAGAACAGTTTCAGAAATTATCGCTCATTCATATTTGCGGCAATATCACTGACCGGCTGCATTTGCTTCCGCAAGCCGGTATTCAGATGATTTCGGTCGATAGCAAAGTGGATTTGCAAACGGCAAAAAAAATATTGAACGGAAAAACGGCTTTGGCGGGCAACGTGAATCCGGTAACCGTTCTTGAAGATAAAACCGAAGAGGAAGTTCGTTTGGAAACGCAGCGGTGTTTGAATGAAGCGGCAAAGGACGGCGGTTTTATGCTTTTACCCGGCTGCGACATTTCGGCAAAAGCGACAGAAAAAAACATCACGGCATTCGTCAATGCCGCGAAAGATTGGAAAGAATAAAAACTATGACATACATTGAATTAAAAGTTGCCCCCCGCCGTGAAGAGCGGTTAGGCACTTGTATCGAGTTCGGCGGTACGGTCGGCGAAGTACATCGTCAATTTTGCGGAGGCTGTTTGAAAAACCGAAACCGGTCTTTCAGTCAGGGAACGATTTGCCAACTCCTACCCGCAACGGCGATACTCACTTCGCTGCAAGACAGCGTTGTGATTGTTCACGGTGCCGTCGGCTGCGGCGGGGCTGTTCATTCGCAAGGCGCAAGCGTCCGGCTCGGACAATTTAACAGCGGCGATAAAAATCCGAAGGGCGCACTCTGGCTTTCAACGAATTTGAACGAAAGCGATGTTGTTTCCGGCGGTGAAGAAAAATTAAAACGGGCAATCGTTGAAGCAGATAAACGTTACCGTCCTGCCGCTATCATCGTCTTATCGACTTGCGTGCCGGGAATCATCGGCGATGACATTGACGGTGTTGCCGACTTGTTAAGAGAACAAGTCGCCGCAGCCATTCTGCCGATTCATTGCGAAGGGTTCAAAACAAAAATTATGGCAACCGCTTATGACGCAATATTTCATTCGTTTCTCCGCTATATGGTTGACGGAAAAGATGAAACGGAATTCGCGGTCTATAACAATGAAGCGGCGGTTACTGCGGAAAAAATACGGAGAAGCCGGCTGGTCAATCTGCTGAACGTTTCGTCAATGACCGGACCCGACCAAAAGGAATTGACACGCCTTCTGAATAAACTCGGTCTCGAAGTGAATATGCTCCCTTGTGATGCGCATCCGAATGCGTTTCAGATTGCTCCGTTTGCGGCGTTGTCTGTCGGTGTATGTCCGACTCACGATGATTACTTTATGACGTATCTGAACGAAAAATTCGGCGTTCCGTTTGTCGGCGGTCAAATGCCTATCGGCATCGAAAACACGTCGATATGGCTGCGTCAGATTGCGGAAAAATTAGGACTTGAAGACACGGCGGAGCGTATCATTCAATCCGAAACCGAAGAATTACACCGTGCATTACAGCCGCTGCTGCCTGAACTAAAAGGCAAAACGGCAATGCTCAGCGCAGGCGAAATACGGACGCTGGCAACGGCAGTATTGTTACAGGAATTAGGAATGGACATTCTCGCCGTCCGTCCTTATCACTATGACGAATTCGGCGGAACGGAAATCGGAAAACTCGAAAAAGTCAATCCGAAAATCCGAATCAACGTGGCAACGGCACAGCCGTTTGAGGCGGTCAATTTGATTTATCGTAACAAACCGGATATTTACATTGGACATAATTCGGACAATGTTTGGGCGGCAAAATGCGGCGTTTCGATTTTACCGATTTACGGAACGAACAGCATTTACAGCGGTTACGCCGGTGCTTACGATGTCGCCCGCCGCATCTGCCGTCATCTGAAAAATACGGCGTTCAATGAACATTTAGCAAAATCTGTCCGGCAGCCCTATAAAGAAAGTTGGTATGCCGAAGACCCGTTCAAGTATATCAAAGGAGTTGAATGAAATGCCCAATAACCGTTTTATTGAAAGACCGCGTTCATTTTGTTCGCTGGGCGGTGCGCTGCTTACGGTCACTGCCCTGCCGGGTGTCATTCCGATACTGCATACCGCAATGGGCTGCGGCGGAAGTATTTACTGGAATCAATACGGCAGTACCGGCTATCTCGGTGCCGGTTACTGCGGCGGCTTGGCAGTTCCCAGTTCCAACATACAGGAAAAAGATATTATCTTCGGCGGGTCAGACCGCTTGGAAGAACAAGTCCGTACGACCATTGAGTTAATCGATGGTGAAGTGTTTATGATTCTTACCGGCTGCACCGCCGATATTATCGGCGATGACATCCAAGCCGTTGTTCGGCAGTACCGTAACGAGGGAATTAACATTTTCGGTGCGGAAACCGGCGGTTTTCACGGCAACGGATACAAGGGACACGACATCGTAATGACCGTACTGACCGGCGAATTTATTGAAACGAAAAAAGAGAAAAACAAAAACAAAATCAATCTGCTTGGTATCGTTCCGGGACAGGATGCTTTCTGGCGGGGCAACTTGCTGAAAACCCGTGCGCTGCTGGAAAAACTGGGATTAGAAGTCAATTCCTTTTTTACCGAACACGATACGTTGGAGAACATACGCAATGCCGGTGATGCCGCATTGACGGTCGTCGTCTCCGATTTTTATGCTCATCAAACGGCAAAAACGTTACAGGAAGTTCATCAGATTCCTTACATCGTCAATCCGTTTCCTATCGGTCCGACAGCAACGGAAGCGTTTTTGAAAAAAATTGCCGAAGCGTTAGATATTGCCCCGCAAACGGTCAACGAAGTGATTGCCGCCGAAACACAGCAGTATTTCCGTTACGTTGAGCGCGTTGCCGATGCTTACAACGATTTGGATTGGCAGCGTTATGCCGTCGTGGTCGGCGATGCAAACTATGCACCGGCAATCACGAAATTCCTCGCCGATGATTTCGGCTGGCTGCCGGAGTTGATGGTTGTTACCGATGATATTGACGATGAAGACAAACCGAAAATCAACGCTGTTGTTACATCGCTCACTTCGCACTATCCGGTAACAATCGCTTACGAATCCGACCCGACGGAAATCAAAACGCATTTTTGGAAAGTCGTTCCGAGAAAAACGGACAGCCTTTACCAAAAT
This sequence comes from Planctomycetaceae bacterium, assembly GCA_031289675.1. Classification (GTDB taxonomy): domain Bacteria; phylum Planctomycetota; class Planctomycetia; order Pirellulales; family Thermoguttaceae; genus WRKP01. The sequence goes on along the minus strand of JAITOZ010000183.1, from coordinate 11,846 downwards.
ACATTTTCTCCCGGCTTTGTTGTCGGCAGTCATTTAGAACGTGAATTCGCAACCGATATTGGAGCAGGACATTTGACCGTCAGTTATCCCGTCGTCAACCGCATTGTTTTGAATCGCGGTTACGCCGGATACGACGGCAGTTTATCGCTCATCGAAGATTTATTGTCCGTTATTGCAGCACAACGATAAGACAAGGGAGACCGCTATGCCTAGAACGAAACAAGAACTTTACGCTTTACTCTCTGATGCCGTCGTCGAAATGGACGAAGACACTTCCGTTGCATTATCCAACGAATCAGTCGAAGCAGGATACGATGCCTTTGAGACAATCGACCAGGGACTCGCCAAAGGGATGGAACGTGCCGGTAAACTTTTCGACGAAAGCGAGTATTTTGTTCCAGAATTACTGATGTGCGCTGATGCATTAAATGCCGGTGTCAACATACTCAAGCCGTATATCAAAACCGAAGAACAAAGCGAAAAGCACCGAATCGTCATCGGAGTTATCGAAGGCGATACTCACGACATCGGAAAGAATCTCGTCAAACTAATGCTCTCATCGGCAGGATTTGAAGTCATCGACTTGGGCAGAGACGTTCCGCCGATTTCCTTCGTTGAAAATGCTATAAAAGAAAATGCCGAAATCATTATGATGTCCTCCTTAATGACAACAACGATGGACGGAATGAAAGAGACCATTCAATTATTGAACGAAAAAGGAGTTCGTGAACAGTTCAAGGTTGCCGTCGGCGGCGGTCCCGTCTCCTCCGGCTTCGCCGAAAAAATCGGAGCAGACGGATACTCCTCAAACGCCAACCAAGCCGTCAAACTGGCAAACGAATGGTGCCGGCAAATAAAATAAAATGCTTACTCCGAAAGAACGATTACTTAATGCACTCACCGGCAAAGCCGCCGACCGACCGCCCGTAATATGTCCGGGAGGAATGATGAACGCGGCGGTTGTCGATGTGATGAACAAGACCGGCAACACGTTACCGGACGGTCATTTTACGCCGGAGGCGATGAGCCGTCTTGCTTATGATGTGTACGAAAACACCGGCTTTGAAAATTTCGGGATTCCGTTTTGTATGACCGTCGAAGCCGAAGCCCTCGGCAGCAGTGTTGATTTCGGTTCGCTTAAATGTGAACCGAAAATTCAAGAGGAACGTTTTATGTCCGTCAAGGACGTTGCTTTCGTACAAGAAGGTTCCATTGAAAAGCAGCCGCGTGCCGAAGCGGTGATTCAATCAATTTATGCTTTATCCAAAAAATATCCCGATGTACCGGCTATCGGCAGTTTAACGGGTCCTATCAGTACGGCAGCGTCCATCGTTGACCCGATGATTTTTCTGAAAGAACTGCGGCGTGAAAAAGAAAGAGCGCATCAGGTTATTGATTATGTAACCAATCAGTTAATCAGTTACGCAAAGCAGATGGCGGACAACGGAGCGTCGGTCATTTCCATTGCCGACCCGACCGCAACGGGCGAAATTCTCGGACCGAAAATGTTTGAAGAATACGCCGTATGTTATTTGAATAAAATTGCGGATGCCGTTCACGAAGCAGGTATTCCCGTCATCATTCATATCTGCGGCGATGTCCTGATGATAAAACCGCAACTGAAGCAATTACACGGCAATGTGTTGAGCGTTGATGCCATTGCTGACTTAAAGTCATTGAAAGACTCATTGGAAAATCAGCGGACAATGGGAAATATCAGTACCTATCTGCTGGAATTCAGCGATGCAGAAAAAGTGTATCAGCGGACAAAACATCTGCTGACGAAAAACATTGACGTACTTGCCCCTGCCTGCGGATTGAGTACCTCTACACCGCTCGAAAACATCACCGCTTTCACCGCAGCCGTTAAGGAACAGTAAATGCAGCCGATTGTTACCTTTGTCAACGAAGAAAAAGAAATTGCCGTACCGCACGGAACGACAGTATTAGAGGCTGCGCGGCAACTGTATATCACGCTGGAGTCCCCTTGTAACGGTATCGGAACTTGCGGTAAATGTAAAATTAAAATCAACTCCGAAACCTTTCTCGCTTGCCGAACGCACATCACGCAGAATATCACCGTTGTTACAGAAAACAAAGAAATAGAAAATAAAACCCTCAAAATTTTGGCAGAAGGAAAAAGTTTTTCCTATCCTTTGCAGCCGTTTATTACAAAAAATTTCGACGGAGAAAAAACGCACATCTGCGGCGGAGACAAACATTTAGGTACAGAAACCGGCAACACCGCAAACCTGCTCTACGGCGTTTCTGTTGACATCGGAACGACAACGCTTGTTACGGCAATTATCAATCTGATAAACGGCAAAGAAGAGGCATCCGAGAGCCGGTTAAATCCGCAAAGTGCCTACGCTCAAGATGTCCTTTCTCGAATCCATTTTGCCGGCAGCGACGACGGTTTAGCAACGCTGCAAAAGACGCTGACGGAAGCGTTAAATACAATGTTTGCCGAAACCGCTGCGAAAGCAGGCATCAGCACGGAACATATTTACGAAGCCGTTTATAGCGGCAATACGGCAATGCTTCACCTTGCCTGCGGTGTGAATCCGAAACCGCTCGGTATGTATCCGTACATATCGCAAATAAACGGCGGCGAATATGTTGCCGCTGCCGATTTATCTCTGAACATATCGCCTTGGGGAATCGTTTATTTACCGCCGATTATCTCGTCATTTGTCGGTGCCGATATTACGTCAGGCGTGTTGGTATCGCAGTTATTTGAACGTAAAGAGACGATACTTTTCATCGACATCGGCACTAACGGTGAAATCGTCCTTGCAAAAAACGGTTCGCTTGCGGCAACTTCCGCCGCCGCTGGTCCCGCCTTTGAAGGAATGAATATCGTATGCGGAATGAGAGCCGGTAACGGTGCCGTCGAAAGTTTTCACATCAGCGGCGGCGGCAGTATTTCGTTTCAAGTTATCGGCAATGTGCCGGCGGCTGGAATTTGCGGAAGCGGTCTTTTAGATATTACGGGCGAGTTAGTCCGAACCGGAATCATCGGCAGGAACGGTCGGTTTTCTGTAACAGAAAAATCAGAGCAACTGCGTGAAAAAGAAGGGAAAAAAGCCTTTTTTATTACGGATGATGTTTATCTGACACAAAATGATGTCCGCCAAATTCAACTTGCGAAGGGCGCAATTCGTTCAGGAATTGAATCGCTTTTGACGGCATTGGATTTGACGGCAGATGAAATTCAGTTGGTTGAAATTGCCGGTTCATTCGGTTATCACTTGAACGAGAAAAGTTTGCTCGATATAGGTTTGCTTCCTGCCGCTCTGAAAGGAAAAGTCAGGTTTGTCGGCAACACCGCTCAATCCGGCGGTATTGCATTTTTACTTAACAAAGAATTCCGAGAGAAGATGTCAACTGCTGTAACAGAAATTAAAAAAATCGAATTGGCGAACGATGAAGGTTTTGAAAAATTATTCGTCGCTTCGCTGGCATTTTGATTGATTAAAACAATATGAATGTATTAGAATTTTGCCGGCCGGAGACGCACCCGGACATTCCGAATGTCTGGAATGTTCTTGCGCCTTATTCTGCGGCAGCGCAGGCGGAACAGGGACTATCGTTTTACAAACAGATATACCGTGAACCGGCAGCCGTTCATAAAAAGTTACAGCACATCACGAACAAAGAGGTAGAGCAAATTAACCGGCGTTTACCGCAAATTATTTCCCTTGCCGACCCTTATGCGAATCCGAAGACGGTATCAGAACAGCATTGTCAAGATTTTTCGTTACCGTATTTATTCCGCCTGTTGTGCGGATTGAATCCGGTGCGCGGCGGTGTCGTTCACATTTGTCCTTATTGTTCAGGATTATTGGAAAAGAATAAATTAGTGCGGGTCGAAACAAGAACCTGTGTTCCGAAACCTTACGCCGATATTTTATCGGAATACTCCCAAGCGGAAAAACTTATCGTAACGGGACAGCAATGTATTCATACGGAAACGGTTAGCCGGTTTTTCGTACTGCATTTGATAAACATTTAACAACAGGAACATTCCTATTATGAGCAAGAAAATCAAACAGATAGCCATCTACGGTAAAGGCGGTATCGGTAAATCCACAACGACCTCCAACCTCAGCGCAGCCCTTTCCGATATGGGTTACAAGGTAATGCAGTTCGGCTGCGACCCGAAGGCGGATTCGACGAATACGCTTCGGGACGGAACGTACATTCCGACGGTCTTGGATTTGCTTCGGGAAAAGGGGAGCGTTGATGCTCACGATGCCATATTCCGCGGCTACAACGGCATTTATTGCGTTGAGGCAGGCGGACCTGCACCGGGTGTCGGCTGTGCCGGTCGCGGGATTACGACTGCCGTTTCTCTTTTGAAGCAGCAGAAAATCTTTGACGAATTAGAGTTGGACTATGTGATTTATGATGTCCTCGGAGACGTTGTTTGCGGCGGTTTTGCCGTTCCGATTCGTGAAGGCATTGCCGAACACGTTTTTACCGTTTCGTCTTCGGACTTTATGGCAATTTACGCCGCCAATAATCTTTTCAAAGGAATACAAAAATACTCCAACTCCGGCGGCGCATTGCTCGGCGGTGTCATTGCCAATTCAATCACGCAGCCGATTCAGCGGAAAATTATCGACAACTTTGTTGAGCGGACAGGTACAAAAGTGATGGAATACATTCCGCGTTCGCTTACCGTTACAAAAAGTGAACTTGCCGGAAAGACAACTATCGAAGCCGACCCGAAGTCAGAGCAGGCGGGAATCTACCGTAATCTTGCGAAGAACATTGATGAGCATACACAATCCACTACGCCGACTCCGCTGAATCTGGAAGAACTCAAAGCGTGGGCTGCCGAATGGTCAGACCAGATTATGGCAGTGGAAGTCGGTGAGGTCAATTCCAAAGGAGCAGCAATCTGAAAAAAATGACGCATCATCTTATTGCATTATCATCAGCACCGGGCAGTAAGGCAGTTGAACAGCACTTCGGCAGAACGGATAGATTTCAAATCTATTCGCTGAACAAAGAGGGTTATCAGTTTATTGAAACCCGTCTTGTAGAACCGTGCTGCAGCGGCGGTGAACACGTTATCAGTGCTTTTGACAGCGTTCTTGCCGTCTTGTCCGGCTGTGAGGCGGTTGTTGTCGGTAAAATCGGCACCGGTGCATCGGATTACCTTAATGAAAAGGGAATGAAGGTTTTCGTAACACAAGGCTATATCGAAGATGTGCTGGAAGAACTTCATCGGAATCAAGACCGGTATTTTCCGCCGGAGAATAATAAATGACAATTTCAATAACGGAAATAGCGGCAAGACATCCCTGTTTTGCTTCCGGCAGACCGAATAACAAAGGGCGCATTCATCTGCCGGTGAGTCCGGGCTGTAATATTGAGTGCTGTTTTTGTAACAGACAACTTAATACAACAGAGCAGCGTCCCGGAGTGGCGGCGCAAATTATCTCTCCGCAGCAGGCGGTCGAGGTTGTTCGTCGTTCGGTGCAAGCGGTGCCGGAGATTACGGTTGTTGGGATTGCCGGTCCCGGCGATACATTAGCCACTCCATACGCGCTGGAAACATTCCGTTTGATTGCTGATGAATTTCCGCAACTTATTATGTGTATGAGTACAAACGGCTTACTTTTGGAAGACAAAGCGGAAGAACTCATTGATGTTGGAATCAATACTCTGACGGTTACGGTGAACGAGGTATTCCCTGAAACATTATCAAAAATTTGCGGAAGAATAACATACAAGAACCAAATTTACGAAGGCAAAGAAGCAGCGCAGATTCTTATCGAAAAACAACTTGCAGGTATTCGGCGGGTTACTCAAACGGGAATGATTGTCAAAGTGAATACGGTGTTGGTTTCCGAAATCAATAGAGGGCATATTGAAAAAATTGCTCAAACGGTAAAAGAGGCAGGGGCATCATTGTATAACATTATTCCGCTCATTCCGCAGCATAAATTGTCGCATTGCAAAGTGCCGCTGTGCAGTGAAATAGATTTAGCACGCAGTGAAGCGGAGCGGCATATACCGGTATTCAGGCACTGTCAGCATTGTAGAGCGGATGCAATCGGCATCCCCGGCGGCAGGGATTACGGCGAACAGATTTATCAAAAAAGAATATCGATGGAAAACACATTCTCGCACGGTTAAAGGACGGCAGGGTAGAAAACATAACCGGGATTCCGAACAAATTAATACCCAACGGCTATTACTACCTTCCATCTAAAGGACTTTATTTATATTTTTAGTTTTGCGGGTTTTACTGCTTTCCACATAATCCATTACAGTAATTTTAGTTTTGGGAGTTTGAATAGGTTTTTTAGCAGTTTTTTATCGTGATGTATTCTCTGCGCCGCTTTTGCCGTTAATTTTTTCAATGCCTCCGTCGTCTCGCAAACGGTTATCGCTCAAATCGAACAATGGCAGCAGCGGTAACATTAATAACCTCGTTCGTCACCTATGCTCTTAATTCTCTGCCAATAGCAGCACTCCGCTCCCTCTTGACAACCTACTTTTTTCAAGTACAATCGCAGGTGTTATTTTGTTTGGCTGGTTTTGCTCATCTGACAGGCGTTGCGAAAAATGTACCAAAGCGAAACACCTTTTTTCACATCCTTACAAATTTAATTGCTATGAAAAAGTTTCTAGTTCTGTTCATTTTTTGCATCATCGCTGTTGGAATTTCGACGGCATTCGGTCAGTCGGCACAGGATATTTTCAACAAAGAAGAAGCAAAGGCGGCGTGGCACAAGATGGACTCTCTCATAGAAAATTGCAGCGGTGAACTGCTTGCCTACTATGAAGGATTGCCGGATACACAAGGGCGGCGTATCGCCTTCAAAGATGTGTTTCAAATGAACAGCCGCGGTCGTTGTTACAAAGGGACTCATTGGAGACTAAAGAACGAGTCCCCAAACGGTGAACTTGTCTTGTATAAAGTTTTTTGTACCAATGAAGATAATTTATTCTCTCTTCGTGCTGCTGACGATGACAATGCCAAGGATATGTGGAGTGTTATTGAAGTTCATCCCAACGTCGCGCCGCTGGCAGAAAATCCCGTATTGGGTGCGGAAAGTAATTTTGGGGGGCTGGGTTTTTTGCGGGCTTCACACTCCGTTCGGGGAATACCTCTCTGGGAATTATGGGAAGACGCGAATTTTTCCCTGAAAAGCGTTGTGCCGGATCCTGCGGATTCTTCGCTGGTCAATATTCATTTTCATTGGGTTATTCCAGACAATTTGCTGCCGTCCAGGCGGGGAGGCAGTCCCTCGATTTCTCCTAATGTAGAGGTCACATTGACATTGAATCCGAAATCATTCTGGAGGATAGAGAGGGAACTTGTTGCTATTTCAGAATCGGCAAAGGGAAAAAAAACCAATATATTTGCTTCCTCTTATCTCGAATACAAACTTTCCGAAAATGGTACCCCTTACGTGGTCAAGGTCAGCAGTTACCGTTCCCGCGAACACTATGTCGAGAAGGAGATGCCGGTCTATGTTGGGGAAATTACTTACAAGAGTTTTGAACCTTCTCCCGAAAAGAATTTTCGGCTTGCGTATTACGGTTTCTCTGAACCGGATTTCGGCGAGAAAAAAAATCGGCTGGGTACGTTATGCTGCCATAGCAATCGGCATTTTGCTGGTAGTCTTTGCCTTATGGTCAATGTACCGTAACAAAAAAGGAAAGAGAGGTCAGGATGCCGAAAAATAAGGTTAAATTTGTCAGTATTTGTCTCTTCGTTCTCCTTGCTGTTTCCCTTGTTTGGATGTATCGCTGGGAATTGTCCCGGTCGTTTTCTGACGGCGATGGTTTGTATATCACTCCGAAAACGTTGAATCTCGGCAAGTGTGAACCGGATGCGGAAATCAAAGTATCTTTCCGTATAACAAATTTGACATCAGAATAAATATCTGTGGTAGGTTTGCGGTCCGGTTGTCAGTGTATGTTCGGAAAAAAGATACCTTTCTCTATTGAGCCGCACAAAACGATTGAATTTGATTTGTCTGTTACTATGCCTCGTGATGATTCGGTTTATGACCAGACGGCAACGTTTATTGTGGATGAGGAAAAAAAGATGAAGCAATATCCGGTTCGTATCATTGCGTCAATTCCCAATCCGCTGTCTCCTCCGAGTTTGGAGACCAGCAACGAACAGGACAGTGAAAAATAAAATTTCAAAATCGCATTCGGGGGGATTGAATGAAAACGCAGCGAAAAGGATTGTTGGTATTTTGTTTTAACCGCCGTCTTACGATAGCGGCTCTGAACCGATGAGATGCACTAATTTTCTTGCCGTTGAGTTCATCGGCAGCGTTTGCAGTTCGTCCGCTGCTGCCCAGCGTGTTTCGTATTGTGCTGCGATCTTGCGTCCGGTAATCACGCCGCAGCAAAAATGCAGCGTAATACGGTATTTCGTTACCGAATGTTTCAAAACCGTGATGTCCTCGCCGAGCAAAATGTTGTAACCCGTCATCGCCGCTAATTTTTTACCGGCTGTATCCGCCGATTCAAAGGCAGCACGCGGGAAATCCCAAAGTCCCGCCCAGCGGACTCCCTGCGGATAACGCACCAGCAGCGTCCGGCTGCGGCGGTTCACAAATACCGCTAACTCCGAACATTCGATTGCACGTTCCCTGACTTTTTGTAACGGAATTACCTTCTGTAAACCAAGTTTCGCTGTCTGACAAAAATCAGCAGCCGGACATACACTGCCTTTGCCTAATAACACAGCGTCCGATAAACACAGCGGATTTTTCGCCGTACAGACGAGACTGCCCAAATCCATTAACGCCTGATTGAAACGTCCCGAACCGGTTTTCGGCAGCAGCGATTCGGCAAAATGCCAAAGCGCATCGTTCGCTTTTTTCTCTGCCGTGCTGCTTCGCAAAGCCGTCAATCGTGCGTAAAGCCGCTGCGTATTCGCTTCGAGAATCGGCAGTTGCCGGTCAAAGGCAATCGACAGAACCGCATTGGCAGTGTATCTGCCGATGCCCGGCAATTTTCGTACAATATCTTCATCACGGGGAAAAACGCCGCCGTATTGATTCACGATAATCTTTGCCGCCTGATGCAGTTGCGAACACCGGCGGTAATAACCGAGTCCTTCCCAGAGCCGATTAACGCTGTCCGGTTCCGCTTCAGCAAGCGATTGAATCGTTGGAAACGCCGTAATGAAACGGTTAAAATATCCTTCGACACTTTGTGTTGTCGTTTGTTGTAACATTATTTCGCTGACCCAAACAAGATACGGGTCGCTGACACCCCGCCAGGACAATGTCCGGGCATTTTCCGCATACCAATCGAGTAACCTGCGGCGGAATAGTATAACGTCTTTCACTGATACTATTCTCCGTACCCCGGTACTTTGAAGCCTTTGCAAAATTCGGCGATTTCGCTGTGGATTTGAGAGGCTTGCCCGTCAATGCGGACGATGTTTTTGCATACCCTGTCAATCCAATCGGCAACTTTCCGCATATCGTTTTCTTTCATCCCCATCGCCGTTAATGACGGTGTTCCCAACCGCACACCGCTGGTTACAAACGGACTTCGGGGGTCGCCCGGCACCATATTGAAGTTGGCAATAATACCCGACTTCGCTAACGCCTTGGCGGCATCTTTGCCGGTAAATTCTTCACGGCGAAAATCCAGTATCAATAAATGCGTGTCCGTTCCGCCGCCTGCCAATGCGTACCCTTTTTCGAGCAGTGCCTCCGCTAACATCTTTGCATTTTTAGCAATCTGAATGCCGTACGCTTTGAAGTCCGGTGTCAATGCTTCCTTAAATGCCGCTGCCATCGCAGCGATGACATTCAGATGCGGTCCGCCCTGCAAGCCCGGAAAAACCGCCCGGTCAACACGCTGCGCCAAACTTAATTTGCCGTCAGGATTGTATTTTGCCTTATGACGGTCATCGGTCTTGGACATCACGAAACCGGCTCTCGGTCCCCGCAGCATTTTATGGCTGGTACTTGTTACGATATCGCAAAGCGGTACGGGGTCGGGATGAACACCGGCGATAATTAAAGCGTTGATGTGCGCAATGTCCGCAACAAGATACGCATCAATTTCATCGGCAACGGCTTTGAAATCGCTGTATTCGATTTTATGCGGATACGCCGTTGCCCCGACCCAAATCATCTTCGGACGTTCTTTTAATGCCGTTTCCCGAATCTGATTCATATCGAATTTGCCGGTTTCGGGAGACGGTCCGTACGGCACTTGAACGTAATCGCTGCCGGAAAAGTTGACTTTCCAGCCGTGTGTCAGATGTCCGCCGCTCGGTACAGGCATCCCCATCAATTTATCGCCGGTTTTCAGGAGAGTACGATAAACGCTTTGGTTTGCCGGCGACCCGCTGTAAGGCTGGACGTTGATATGTTCGCAGCCGAAGAGTTGTTTTCCGCGTTCGATTGCAAGGTTTTCGATTTGGTCAACGATTTCATTGCCTTCGTAATATCTGGCACCGGGATAGCCTTCGGCGTATTTATTTGTTAGGGTGGAGCCGCAGGCTTCGAGTACGGAGTACGAAGCGTAACTTTCAGAGGCAATCATTTTGAGTGTTGCTGCCTCGTACTCGGCTTCCTGATTGATAAGACGGTAGAGTTCGTTGTCGGTGTTTTTGAGGTGCGGATAACGTTCCATCGGGAGCAGGTTTGGATTCAATAGGCGGCGCATTATCACGCATTTGCTGCCGTATGTCAAGAGGAGATATGTACTTCTTTTTTTACCGTCTGCCCTTTGCCAGAACACATTGTCTTTGCTAGAATACACCGGCTGAAAAATAAAAAATATATGCGGATAGAACACGATACGATGGGAGCCGTTGAGGTTCCTGATAATGCTTATTACGGAGCGCAAACGCAGCGGGCAGTGGAAAACTTTCCGATTTCCGGCAAAACGATGCCGCCGGAGTTGATTCACGCCCTCGGTGCCGTCAAATGGGCTTGTGCGAAGGCAAACGAAGAACTGGGAATGTTTGACCGGCAGCACCGTTGCCGGCTCTCGAAAAAACAAATCAAAGCATTGCTGCAAGCCGCCAAAGAAGTTGCCGACGGAAAATTCGACGACCAGTTTCCTGTTGACGTTTTTCAAACCGGCAGCGGAACTTCCACGAATATGAACGCCAATGAAGTCATTGCCCGAAGAGCAAACGAAATTGCGGGTTGTGAGACAATCCACCCCAACGACCACGTCAATTTAGGACAATCGACCAACGACATCTTTCCGACGGCGATTCACGTTGCGGTGAACCGGACGATTGATACTCAACTTATTCCGGCATTGCAACGTGCTGAAAGCACTTTGTTTGGTAAATCGAGACAGTGGACAAATATTCTCAAAATAGGTAGAACGCACCTTGCTGATGCCGTACCGATGACACTGGGACAAGAATTTGGCAGTTTGGCATTTCAGTTCGTCAATGCAGGATATTTCGCAAAAGCCGCCAGAAGTTGGATGCGGGATGATTTACCCGTTGGCGGAACGGCAGTCGGAACAGGGATTAACGCTCATTCTGAATTCGGCGATGATGTTGCTAAATATCTATCAAAGTTTTATAAATTGAAAGATACCGATGAAGATATGAATACATTTATGGTTACAAGCCATCATTTCTCTTCCAATGCACAGCGTGACGAACTTGTAACCGCCCATTCGCTCATCAAATCCGCGGCGGTAACGATAATGAACGTAGCGAACAACATCCGCTGGCTCGGTTCGGGACCCCGCTGCGGGTTTTACGAAGTCATCATTCCCGACTTGCAGCCGGGCAGTTCCATTATGCCGGGCAAAGTCAATCCGGTGCTGTGCGAAGCACTAATGCAGGTCTGTGCCAAAGTCATCGGCAA
>JAITOZ010000237.1 GCA_031289675.1 Planctomycetaceae bacterium | reverse complement strand
GATCCAAAATGAGGCATTCTTGATCCAAAATGAGTCATTCTTGATCCAAAATGAGTCATTCTTGATCCAAAATGAGTCATTCTTGATCCAAAATGAGGCAAAATCTCCTGCAATACACCCAAAAACGGACAGCATACCCCGAAAACGCTAAAAATTTTCCCTTATGCCGTATTGTTTTTTCCGCAAAAGGCTTTATACTGGAACAAATTCCAAAGAAAAGGAGCATTTTATGATGAATAATACCAATTGGCTCCCCGGCAAGCGGGAAGCCCAACTCGCAATGGTCGGCAACTGGACTTTTGTTATCGGAAACACCAACCCGCCCCCCTGGGGAATACCCGCAACGGACGTAAGCGACCTCCAGAACCTCTACGGGGAAGCCATAACCGCTCTGCAAACGGCGCAGAACACCGAACAGCGGACACCGTTCGTTACCGCCCAATGCAAAGCGGCTTTTGAAGCCCTCACCGCAAAAATGCGCTATATCAAAAGCCGTTATTTCCTAACCCCGCCCCTCACAGACCCTGATCTTGTCTCCCTTGAACTCAAGCCCAAAGACACAACCCACACGCCCATTCCCGTGCCGGTCAACCAGCCCGGAATAGAAATGACCAAATGGGCTCCCCATACATTAGGTTTCCGCCGTTTTACCGCAACCAATTTAGGCGGCGGCGAATCGGACTACGGCATCAGAGTCTATTACGCCCTTGTCGCCCCCGGAGCAATAACCACGACGGAAAAACCCAGTGCCACTCGCCTTGCCGCCGAAGTATATATACTGTCCGCCCCGCCCCAAACACCCGCAGACCTCCCCAACTCGTTTTTCACCCGCCGTTACAACGACTTGTTGGAACTGCCCCCCGAAGCCTCCGGCAAAACCTGTTACCTAGCCGCCCGCTTTGAAAACAGCAAAGGACAATCCGGTCCGTGGGGAACGATGATCCAAGCCGTCATTCCCTAAAAAGTCCCGCTGGCGAGCGGTTAGCGGCGAGTGATTAGTGATGAGTGGTTAGCGGCGAGTGATTAGTGATGAGCGGCAAGTGATGAGCGGCGAGCGGCGGGTCAATGCGGGAAAAATTCGGAAGCGAAAACTAGTCACTAGTCACTCATCACTCGTTAATATCCGTAATAGAGAATGTATGTCCTCGAAATATGTCTTCGAAATATGTCCTCGAAATATGTCCTCGAAATATGTCTTCGTGTAAATTCGTTATCCTGATTCCTGACGGCTGTGCGGATTGGGCTATCGGGCGTTTCGGTAACCGGACACCGCTGCAAGTTGCCGCAATGCCGAACGTTGCGGCTTTGGCAAGGCGGGGCATTGTCGGACGCAGCAGCAACGTTCCAGCCGGTCTTTCGCCCGGTTCCGATGTCGCCACGCTCGGCTTGCTCGGTTACGACCCGAATATCTATTATACCGGACGCGCTCCGCTTGAAGCCGCCGCTCAAAACATTGAACTGGGAAAAAACGACTGGGCAATACGCTGCAATCTCGTTACCGTTGCCCCGCACGATGATACCGGCAATGATACAGACAATAATACAGACAATAATACAGAAGAGGGGACGGACAATGATACGGAAATAATGCAGTCCTTTACGGCAGGGCATATTTCATCGCCGGAAGCCGCCGAAATGATTGAAACACTGAACGGGCAGTTAAACGGGCAGTTAGACAAATCGGGATTCGGTTTGCCGGAATGTAGTTTGCCGGAATGCCGTTTGCCGGAATGTCCTCTGCCGGAATGCCGTTTGCACTTTGTTGCCGGTGTTTCTTACCGCAATTTGGCAATTCTCCGTGATGCACCGGCGGGAATTTTTGACAGGCAGACGAAAACTTTTCCGCCGCACGATTACACCGGCAAACCGGTTAGCGGAGCCTTACCGTCCGGCACGGGCAGCGGCTTGCTGCGCCGCATAACGGATGCGAGTAAAAGCCTTTTGAAAAATCATCCGGTCAATCAAAAGCGTCTTGCCGCAGGCAAATTGCCTGTGACGCAAATCTGGCTTTGGGGATTAGGGCAGAAACCGGAACTGCCGCTCTTTAATGCCGGATCGGGGGCGATGATTACTGCTGTGGACTTGCTGCGGGGCATTGCCGGGAATATCGGCTGGGAAGTCATCAGCGTACCGGGTATCACCGGTTACACGGACACGGACTATGCCGCAAAGGGGCGGTACGCTGCGGAAGCACTGAAAACACACGACATTGTTTGTGTTCATATCGAAGCAACGGATGAAGCGGGACATGAAGGGAATGCGGAAAAGAAAATCAAGGCTCTCGAAGACATTGATGCGAAAACACTGCCGCCGATAATGGAGGCGCTGCATCGCTATGAACATTGGAAAGTCTTTATTTCGCCGGACCATCCGACTCCGTGTGCTTTGAAAACGCATACGGGTGATTATGTTCCGTGGCTTTATGCGGCGAGCGGGTTCGATACGCACTCTCATCAAACGTATGATGAGGAAACAGCCCGCCATTCCCGCTGCCGTGTTGATGACGGATATAAGTTGATGCCGCAGTTGCTCGACGGCAGTATCGGCAAGTGAACGGCGGATTCGCTGTGTCGTTCCCGCTTGACAAACCGGTATTTTTGTATAGAATACATTCCTGTGTTGAGTTTATCGTGAACATAAGGCGGGTTGCTTCAAACAACGGAGATATTGTCGTGGGAACAAAGAAATCGGGTAAGGGCAGGCGGAAACTGGGACGGAAAAAGCGGCGTATGCGTTCTAAAATCCGGCACCGTAAGGACTAAAACGAGCGGTACTGTCTATCTTTATTTTTCAGGAAATTTCGCAGGAAAGTTCGCAGGAATGTTCGGCGGAATGTTTGCTTTTTGGTTAATGTCATTCTGCCGGTGCCGTGAAGGGGCGCAGGCGTACTAAACATTGTGTTGGTTAGTATTCCGTCAAGGCAGCGGGTCCCTCGCCGGATGATGCCCGCGGCTGTTCCCTGTTTGATTGACAGTGCAGAAAATATCTGATACAACTTGGTGACCGTTCCTTTTCACGATGGAAACCAATGAAAACGTTCCTTGCAATTTGTGCCGTTCTCTTTTCCGCTTCGTTCATTCTGGCGGAGGAACAACTTTTCGCCGCCAAGCCTTCGCCTGAACAAGTCGAATGGCTCGCAATGAATACAATGTTCGTCTGTCTCGACCCGGCAACCTGGCAGGGACGGGAGTATGACAATCATTCTACACCGCTGGAAAAAATCAATCCAGACAAATTGTCAAGCGACCAATGGTGCGAAGTTGCTAAAAGTTGGGGGGCAGGGCAAATCCTGTTCGTCGCCAAACATACCGGCGGATTCTGCTGGTGGCAAACAGACACAACCGATTACGGCATCAAAGAAACGCCGTACAAAAACGGCAAGGGCGATATTCTTGCCGAACTTTCGCAATCGTGCAAAAAGTACGGACTGAAACTGGCAATCTACGTTTCTCCCGCCGATGACCATCTCGGTGCAAAAACCGGCGCAAAAACGAAAGATCCGAAAGACCAAGAAGCGTATAACAAAATCTATCGGCAGCAGTGGACGGAAGTTTTGTCCCGATACGGCGAGATTTCCGAAATCTGGTTTGACGGAAGTAATGCCGTTCCCGTTCAGGATGTTATCGAAAAATATGCTCCCAAAGCGATGCAGTTTCAAGGTAAGCACGCAACAATCCGCTGGCCCGGCAACGAGTCCGGCATTGCACCGTATCCGACCTGGCAAACGGTCAAGCAAAAAGACTCTGTAACCGGTACAGCAACGGCAGCACACAGCGACCCGAACGGCGATGTTTGGCTGCCCTTTGAATGTGATACAACGCTTATCGACCACAAGTGGTTTTTTGCTCCGAATCTCGACCATAAATTGAAAAGCGTCGATAAATTGATGAGCATTTATTATACATCTGTCGGGCGCGGTTCGCCGCTGCTGCTTAATTCTACGCCGGACACCAGCGGCTTGATTCCTGAATCACACGTCAAACGTTACAAGGAGTTTGCTGCCGAAGTTAAACGCCGTTTCGGTAAACCTGTTGCGGAAAACAACGGCGGTAATTCCGATACCATAACGTTAAAACTGCCGAAGGCAGTGCCGGTGAATCACGTCATTCTTGCTGAAAATGTTCGTGAGGGTCAGCGTATCCGGCAATATGTCATCGAAGGGAAACAGGGCGACGATTGGATTACGCTTGTTCCGAACGGTTCGTCGGTTGGTTTCAAGCGGATTGACGAATTCAAGACGCAAACGGTTTCGGAACTGCGTTTGCGGATTACAAAGTCTGCCGGAACGCCTCTTGTTACCAAAATAGCCGCTTACAATGTAACGGAAAGCGAAGCGGCAGCGGCAGCGGACAATCAACTGCCGATAGAAAAGGACTGGGTTGAGGTGATTACGGCGGGACAGATGAATCCGGGTTCGTCATCAGAACCGCCGACAGTCTTTGACATATCGAAACACGTTCTCAAGCCGGGCGAATACCGCTTGATTATCCGTAACGAAAAAGGCGAGGCGGTTTCGGCGGAGAGCCTTGATTTAATCGTCAAAGACAGTGTGATTGAGAACCGGATACGCAAAAATCCGAATCAGCAGGGTGAATATCTGCTGAACCGTCAGGAACAGGTAACGCCGGACACGCCGACGAAGTTGCGGATTATAATGAAAGGCAACTTCAGCGGCAGTGTAATGATGCGCCTTGTGCATTAGAGGATAATACATACAAGCAAATTGACAAGCAAATTGGAACTATTTAATGAAAACGAACTATTTACTTATCACGCTTGCCGTTCTCTTTTCCGCTGCGTTCATATAAAGGTGTTCCCTAACTCACTTTGCCGCGAATGCAGCAGGCGGGAGAACGTTAAAAAATTGACGAATGACTCCGGTGTAACGTTTTGATTTGTTGAAAAAATGCGGTTTGCCTTATTTGTTGTCTTTTTATTTGCCTTGTTGAATCCTTTACGGGCAGACACGGACTCTGTGCAAACATCTTCTGCGCAGGCATTGTTTGACGGCTGGGAGAAGCCGAAAGTCCTGCTGGTGTTCACCGGCTCACTCAACGGCTATGCCGAACCCTGCGGCTGCGCCGGTCTCGAAAATATGAAAGGCGGTTTGAGCCGGCGGCACACGTTCTTTCTGGAACTCAAAAAGAAAAACTGGGACGTGCTGGCAATCGATGCAGGTAATCTTAACAAAGGTTCCGGCAAGCAGGAAGAATTAAAGTACAACTTCGTTATTGATGAGGCGTACCGGCAAATGAAATACGGGGCGGCAGGTATCGGTAACAATGAATTGCTGTTTTCAACGGAAACGCTGGTGCTTTATTCGGTCGATACGCCGGGCGTAACAAAACGTTATACATCGGCGAATGCCGCTGTCCTCGCTTTTTCGCCGGACTTTATTCCGCCGTACCGGATACTCGAAAAGAACGGAATGAAATTCGGCGTTGTGTCCGTTCTCGGAAAATCGCTGACCGCCGAATTTCAGAAGGACGATACGCCGAACAGCGACATCAAAACTGCCGATGCAGCCGCCAAGTTAAAAGAAGTGTTACAAAACCCCGATTACGAAAAATGTAACAAAAAAGTATTAACCGTTTTCGGGTCAAAAGACGAAATCGAAAACATTATTAAAGAGTTCGCCGGCAAGTTTGATTTTATTCTGCCCGGCAATACACCGGCAGAACCGCCGCTGGAAGCGAAAACTGCCGGTCAATCGGTCATCATTGAAACCGGCGAAAAGGGGCGTTTTGCCGTTGCCGTCGGCTTGTATGACAGCGAAAAAATGCCGATGCGTTATGAACGGATACCGTTTGATTCCCGATTCAAAAGTTCGGAAACGGTAACGAAACTGATGCGGCTTTATCAGGAACAACTCGAACGGACGGGTTTACCGGGACTTGGTATTCGGCCGATTCCCGATTCGAGAACGGCAACGCTCGGCGCGTTCACGGGGGCAGCCAAATGTGCGGACTGCCACGAAAAGTCTTTTGCCGTTTGGAAAAAGTCGAAACATCATCAGGCTTGGGAATCGTTAAATGCGGCAGTTCCGCCGCGTCAGTTTGACCCCGAATGTATCGGCTGTCACGTAACGGGCTGGAACACACGTCAGTTGCTGCCGTATCAGCACGGTTTTTTGAGTGCAAAGCAAACGCCGCAACTTGTCAGTGTCGGCTGTGAATCGTGTCACGGACAGGGTGAAAAACACATTGCGGCGGAGTCGGGTTCAAATAAAACGTTACAGGAAAAATTACGCCGTCTCATCCGTTTGCCGCTGGACGGCGATGCGGCGAAGCAGCACTGTATCACCTGCCACGACGGCGACAATTCGCCGCAGTTCGACTTCGGCAAGTATTGGAAAAAGATAGAACATAAAGAAGACTCAACAAAAGAAAATCCCGAATAAAACGGTCGAAACGTCTTTTGCCGTTAACGTTACTTTGAACATTTATGAGGTATCACGATGAGTTTTGGTTTCAGTCCGGTAATGCCGAGTACGGCAAATGATGTAAAGGCTCACGAACGCACTGCGGAGTCGGCGGAGCGGGCAGCGAATGCACAGGGAGTCGGCAGTGATGACAAAGAGAGTCAAGCCGCTTCGAATGAGCGTGATGCGGACGGTCGGCAGGCTTGGCAATGGAATCGGCATAACCCGAAGCGGACGGAAGAAGCGGAACACAAAGTACACGATTTGTCCGGTCAAACCGGTGTTACGCTCGACTTGGACGGTTGATAGCCGGTTTCCGCATAATGCCGTCACCGCCCGTTAAAAACGAAAAAATTGCTCTTTTCGTTTTTTCCTCACAACGTTATAATGCCGCCCGGGTTCTGTGCCGGTCTAACGGTGCCGGTTGTTCGGACGCAGAACAAAAAACAGAAGATGCGGCGTTTTTTTACCGATTGCCCCCTTTGACTAATTGCCCCCTTTTTTTTATCCAACGTAGCATACATAGGAGCAAAGAAGATGACATCCCCCTCCACAACATCGGCATTGCCCGGTGAACCCAAAACTTTGCGGCATAGAGTTATTACGCCGGCAAGGAAAATCATCACATCTGCCATCATCCTGCTGACCGGTTCGGGAATTGCCGCCGTTTTTTGGAAGATGCCGGAACACAATGCCGGTCTGTACGATATTTGCGACCAGTCGGTTGTTGACCCGCAACTTGCCGCTGTACCGCTGCCTAAAGATTCGCTTTCGCACGCCACTATCAGCGAGATTGAACAGATGTCGCTGCCCGTCCTTGAAGGAAATTCAAGTGCAGATACCGGCAGCGGTAAATACGCCCAAGCCTATCCAGTGCCGGAAGGTATTGCTGCGGCACGAAACGCGGCAACATCGGTCGGCGATGCCGGCCGCAAGGACGGGGAGGCGAAGTTTGTTCCTATTGCCGCACAAAAAATTGAACCGGTACGCCGGATGATACCTGCTGTGCCGATGACGGCGGAAACGGTCAATAAAACGTTTCATGAAAAACCGAAAAACAGTTTTGATACATCGGCGGTGAACGATGAAATGACGGTGCTGTTCCAGTTTGCGGAGAATCTCAATGCTGAAAACGAAAGCAAGGCAAAAGACTCGCCGGAAAATCCGTTTTCGGCTGCGGTGAATCATCTCAAACCGCTCGAACCGCTGCCGAAGAGCCGTATGCTGCCGTTACAGCCCTTATAACCCTGCACCGCTGGCAAGTCCATTCAAAATGTCTCTCACTCTCGAAAATTTCAGGGCAGCCGAATCAGTTTTACAAGGCATCATTTTTGATACGGGCTTGGTATTCAGCCGGTCTTACTCCGAACAAACCGGCAATAAGGTTTGGTTTAAGCCGGAAAATATGCAGTTGACCGGTGCGTATAAAATCCGCGGCGCACTCTATAAAGTCTCGCTGCTCTCCGAAGAACAGCGGGCGAAGGGGTTAATCACGTCATCTGCCGGCAATCACGCCCAAGGGGTGGGGTTCGCTGCCCGGCACTTCAACGCCAAAGCGGTTATTGTGATGCCGGAAACGACACCGCTTGTCAAGGTCAACAACACGAAATCTTACGGTGCCGAACTCATTCTGGCGGGAAATATCTACGATGATGCGTATTCACATGCCGTTAAAATTGCCGAAGAACGCGGTTATATTTTCGTTCATCCGTTCAACGATTTGGACATTGCTGCCGGTCAGGGAACACTCGCTTTTGAAATTCTCAATAAACTGCCGGATACCGATATTATCCTTGTTCCTGTCGGCGGCGGCGGATTAGCCGCCGGATTGGCAACACTGGCGAAAATGCTTAAACCGGCGGTCAAAGTCATCGGCATCGAACCGGTCGGGGCGGCGTGTATGAAAACATCGCTCAAATACGGTAAAGTAACATCGTTACAAAAAGTCGAAACGATAGCCGACGGCGTTGCTGTACGGACTCCCGGCGATAAGGTCTTTCCCTATATCCAAAAATACGTTGACGATATTATTACGATAGACGATGAAAAACTGGTCGATGCGTTCCTCGATATGATGGAGCGGCATAAGATGATAGTCGAGAATGCCGGTCTGTTATCGGTTGCCGCCCTGAAATATCTTGACGTGAAAGACAAGAACGTGGTTGCGCTGCTTTCGGGCGGCAATATGGACGTGATAACGATTTCATCGCTGGTACAGCACGGCTTGCGGAGCAGGGGACGGATTTTTACTTTCAGCGTCCGGCTGCCGGACAGACCGGGAGCGTTGTACCGCTTATCGGGCATCATTGCCAGAGAACGCGGCAACATTATTGAGTTACAGCATAATCAGTTCGTCGATATTAACCGGAACAGCGACAAAGGAACGGAACTCGTTGTAACACTCGAAGCCTTCGGACACGAACACAAGCATACAATCCTGACGGCATTGTCGCAGGAAGGCTATGCCGTTAATTAGGCTGCGGTGTTTATGAGACTGCCGGTTGATACATCATCACACGGTTCTATGCGGACATCAATAGTTATAACAGTTTGTTTTTTCATTGCTTTGCCGTTCATCGGCAACGCTGCCGATGTAGAACAAACGCTTTTGCAGATGTCTTTTGAAACGTCGGCACATGATTGGCGTATCGAGCGGGGCGGCAAAGCAATGCTGCAAGACAAGGCACTGCACATTAACGCTGCCGGCGGACAACCGCTGATTTCTAAACATACCGAACACATCGGCGGCGAATTTCATCTGTTTGTAGAAATCCGTACCGTTACGGAATCGCAAGCCGCATTGTATTGGACGAGCCGCGGTTCACCGAGGCGCGATGAGTCGAAAAAGGTAACGCTGCCGCTTCAGGAAGACGGCGATTGGCATACCTACGAATTTATTTTTAACGTTACCGATTACCTCAATGTTCTTGCGTTGAATTTTTCCAAGAGCGACGGTTCGTGGGCGATACGGTCGATGAAACTCGTCCGTAAAAGTCTTCCGCCGTTTTCTATAACAAAAATCGTGCCGTTCAAATACAAGCCGAAAGACGGTGAAGAACGTGAAATGCTCCGTTTCACACTGCATAATGATATTACCGTACCGCTGAAATATAAAATCGGCGGACAGCCGGAAGAATTGACGCTCGGCAAAGATGTCAGTGTCGATCTGGCTGTTCCGATAGAAACTGCCGGAAACTTGGCAGCCGTTGTTTTAACGCTGCATCCGCAGGATTTTCCCGATATTGTCCGCAGCGTCTTTTTGTACCGTCCCGAAGGACAAACCGATTGGATACGGCGTGAATTGAGTGCCGGTAAAGTCATTGAAGTTGACCCGCAAGGCAAAATGGCGCGGTTATTGTACAATAATCAACTTGTTGCCGTGATTGCTCCGATTGTACACCGCAACGGCGTGATTCCGCTCTTTACACAAGTACCCGATACGTCTGAATCAGATTCCGATAAAACGCTGCTGCATTTTACAAGTCCCGATACGGATTTGCAGATTGAAACCGGCGGACAATTACGCTTTATCGTCAAAGACACAGGACACGGGACAAACAGCCCAATGGAGGCAGTTGCCGTGCGTTTGTTCGGTACGCTGCGCAGCGGACTGCTGCCCGGAGTTGAATTTCTCGGAAGCGGCGGGAGCAGTTCGTCGCCGATAGATATTGCGCCGCCGTTAAATGACCGGTCAATTCCCGACCGCCGCTGGATAACAAACACATCGGCAACTCTCGAAACGGAACAGGCAGGCATCGTCTTACGCTGGAAAGACCGCAATTTGCAGCCGGTTTTCAGTTCTCCGAACACTTTTGACCAAACAGATGACCACCGGATTTCGCTCATCGGCAGCGAAATTGAGGCAACGCTGGAATTGCTGATGCCGGTTATGCAGCAAGATGAATCTGCCGTGATGCGGACAATGAAAACAGATATTGCGGTGTACGGATTTGCTCAACCGCCGCCCGCCCCCCGCACGACGGATGAACAGTTTCAATTATCGTTACAAGCATTGGCGGGACTGCTGCAAACGGATACCGGCGGAGAATGGGGCTATGGTATCGAGCCGGATTGGCAGCGAAAACCGTTCGCCGATTTTCTTTCAACACTGGTTCGTCTTAACGAACTAAAGGAATTCAAAGACTTGACGTTTCCCGGTCTGACAAATCCGAAAAGTATCACGCCGGGCGGGACCGACATCACGAATGATATGATTTATTTTATCACAAACCGCGCTGCCGAGTGGCAGATGGAACGTGAGGCTGCCGTACTCCAAACACTGACGATGCAAAATCTTGACGGTTCGTTTCTCTACCGGACGCGGTTTCCTGAAATCGAAACGGCAGTGAGTTCATTCGGCTTCACGGCTTTTCAGGCATTGAATATAATGGAGTACGTCCGTTTGACGGGCAACGATAAGTTATACGTTTCGGTGAAAAGGGCGTTATCCTATTTGCAGCGTTGTGATATACCCTGCGGCGGCTTTTACAGAGACACTCCGTTTCATACGCCGGATTTACAGACAGCAGCGGCGGCGATTTGGCTTTACATTTGGGCTTACGAATATGAAGGCAATGCCGATTATTTGCAGCGGGCAAAGCATTTTGCATACAGCGGCTTGCCGTTTGTCTATCAGTGGTCTGCGGACGGACGGCAGAAAACAGAGGAAAGCAAAAACGGTGTAAGTGGTAATGCTGAATGGGGTATTGCCTCTGTCCCGTTTCATTCTCAATATCTGACCGTTCCCAAGTTCGGCGGAGTCAACCGCGGTAAACCGTTTTCTTTCGGCATTGCGGACACCCGCATCGGAATACAATATGCGTATGCGCTGAATCTGTTGTCGAAGTATGATACGGAGGTTGATTGGAAAAAGGTATCTTGGGGAATCCTGCATAGCGTAGAACAACTGCAATGGACAAGCGGCGATGAGGCAGGGTGCATCCCCTCATTATATGATGTTGCACGGCAAAAGCCGGCAGGTTTTCGGGTTAATCCCTGTGCGTTAATCTCGCTGCGGTTAGCATTGGAGGGGAAACCGGAATCATTGTATTTGTTCATTGACGGAAAAGACAGGTATGCTTCACCGTATCCGCTGCGGAAAACGAAGAGCGGCATTGAAGCGTTCAATGTTCCGCCGAACCGGAAATTTCAGGTTTTACTCAACGGCAGGCGTATCGGCAAAGGCAATGACACCGGCACGATTGAAGTAGATTAGCCGGCAGAAGTGAAACGCAGAACGGGGCAGAAATTGAAGTTTCGCCCCGTTTTTTTGCATCGCTGTCATCGGCATTGCTCAAGGCGGGCTATTTTGCCCGCCCTATATCCTCACGAACACCAACGGCGAAAGCAGCCGGATAATACGCTTACGTTCAAGAATGTCCAATACCGTCACAATCTGGTGCAATTCCAAACCGCTCTGCAAAACAATGGTCTCTAAATCCGTTGCTTCTGTTTTAATGCACCGCAAAACATTTTCTTCCGCCTCGTTTAACGAAACTTCATTCGGATGCCGCATCGCTTCAGGATGCGCCGTAAATAACACCGGTTGACGCAGCGGTCCAAGTGCATTGAGAATATCGTCCGCCGATTCTGTCAGAAACGCTCCGTCCCGTATAAGTTGGTGGCAGCCCTGCGAAACCGGAGAATCGATTCTTCCCGGCACAGCAAAGAGTTCACGTCCCTGTTCACCGGCAAGCCTCGCTGAAATCATTGCGCCGCTGCGCAGCGGGGCTTCAATCACCAAAACGCCGAGTGCCAAACCGCTGACAATACGGTTACGCTGCGGAAACGTCCATTTTGCCGAATGTTGCAGCGGCGGATATTCGCTCAAAACCGCCCCGCCGGAAGCGATAATTTTTTCGGCAAGGTCCATATGTTCCGGCGGATAAATCCGGTTTAAACCGCTGCCCAAAACAGCAAGAGTACGTCCGCCGGACTTCAATGCCGTCCGGTGAGCAATGCTGTCAATACCCAGTGCCAAGCCGCTGATGACCGTCAAACCGTTTGATACTAATGCTGCCGTTAACCGCTCCGTTTGCCGCTGTCCGTAACTGCTGCACCGGCGCGTGCCGATGACAGCAAGAGAAAACGCATCTTGCGGCAGAATACTGCCTTTGACGTAAAGCAGCGGCGGCGGGTCGATAATAGAGCGAAGTTGCGGCGGATACCGGCTGTCTTGCAGAGAAATAATGCTGATATTCTTTTTTTCACAGTAAAACGCAACGGCAGCGGGGTCAATCGACTTGCGTGCCGCAGCGAGGTTGTCGGCAGTTTCCGGCTTCAGAAATTCGTAACCGGCCAAATCACTGCGGGAAGCATTCAGGACGGCTGTTGCCGAACCGAAACGTTTCAAAAGCAGACAGTATGTCCTTGAACCGATTCCTTCAACGAGCGAAAGGAGAATGTCGTCTAAAAGTGTATCGTTGAGGAACATCTAGGGAATGAGCAGAGAGTGAGGAACAGGAAACAGTATAACATACGCAGCGCAACGAAGCACAAGCAAAACCGCAGCAAAAAACTCAATAGAGAGTATGTTCCCTAACCGTTTTTTTTGTGTGTTCTCTTTTTACCTTCGTTATGTACTTTGCGGCGGTGTTGTAAATTAATTGAAATGAACGTTAACACCCGGGACAATGAGGGACTTCGACGACTCAATCAATAAATTCCTGACACAATCCAAGCGGATTCTTTCATTTTTGCCGAATTTATTTTTTTTGGGAAAATTTACCCAAAAATTAAATTTTTACTTGACAAGTTTGGGGAATTCGCCCATAATGGTGCAAAGATAAAAAAATGCCGAGTGGAAAAAGCCAGCGTCAGGTATGAAAAAAGAATTTATTACCGGAGAGTTTTGCCGAACTATTGACGACCGGTACCGGCTCACGCTGCCGAACGAATTCGACAAAGTGTTCAAACCCGATGCCGGTAAATGCGTCATCGCCAAAGAGGGACCCGGTTGTCTCTCTCTTTGGGATGAGACGGTTTGGAAAAGTAATCTCGACCAGCGGGTCAAAATGGTACGGGATCGCTGGCAACTCGGCGATTTGGGACGTAATACACCGGACTTGCAGCGGTTCGCCAGATTACTGTCAACCCGGCACCGTGATGTGCAACTTGCCGGCCGGGCAAGGTTAATGCTGCCGGAAGGTTTTCGGGAATTTCTCGCTGTTGAACCGCAAAAAGACGTAATGGTTATTGGTGCCGGTATTTGTATCGAAATCTGGCACCCGAAAAAATGGATGGACTACCTTGAAAATGATATTTCACACTTTGGAACACTTTTAGAAACGCTTTCCCACTGAACAGAGCCGCCTGAATTACGGAGATTCGTTTTCCCCCCTCCGGTCGTCACCCGGACTAGGAATGTAAGTACCTAACCGTAACGAATCATCGAAAAGAATGTGGAGAGACATTTTTTTCACCGTAATTTTCAGGCGGTTTTTCTTTATTCCGCACGGAGGCAAGTGCTGCCGTTGACAAGTGCCGAAAAAGAGGGACAATTACGCCGTACTGTCCCTTATTAACCGACTTTATTAACCGGCGGCGGTTAATATCGCGGGCCGACTGCATTTTCACTGCTTACCCCTCCGTCCCCGATGATGCAAAGAGCAATGGAAAAAGCCGATGTTCTGATTGAAGCGATGAAGTGGATTAGAGAACATCGAGGCAAAACAACCGTTATCAAAATCGGCGGCTCTCTGATGGAAGATGAGTCTGCCATCACACATCTGCTCCTCGATGCCGTATTTATGGAATCCGTAGGAATGAAGCCGGTCATCGTTCACGGCGGCGGGGCGGCTATCAGTCAGGCAATGAAAAATGCCGGTATCGAACCTCGATTCGTTCAAGGCAGACGCTACACCGATGCGGCTTCTTTGAAAATCGTCAGGCAGGTTCTCGCTAATGAAATCAGTTCACAACTCGTCAAAGAAATCCGGCTATTTGAAGGTCAAGCGGAAGCATTGAGTGTCTGTTTCGGTACGAATGTTTTGTACGGGGAAAAGTTATACCTCGAAGACGAAAAAGGCGTACCGGTCGATATGGGACTTGTCGGAACCGTTACCCGTGTCGATATCGAAGCGATCCGTCAACTTTGTAACAGCGGCATTATACCGGTCATTCCGTCGGTTGCCTTACAAGATGACGGCAGCGGACAGGGCTTAAACGTCAATGCGGACACAGCGGCGACAGCGGTTGCCAAAGAGTTGCAGGCGGAAAAGTTAGTCTATGTCAGCGAAGTGAACGGCGTACGGACTAATCCGAACGACCCGAATTCGATGATTGATTCGATTACCGCCGAAGCCGCAACAGAAATGCTCGCATCGGGAGCGATTGCCGGAGGAATGATACCGAAGATTCAGGCTTGTCTCGAAACCTTAAAGCGGGGTGTGAACAAAATACACATCATCAACGGACGGCTTCGCCACGCCTTGCTGCTGGAAATTTTTACCAGTATGGGCGT
The DNA here is from genome assembly GCA_031289675.1 of Planctomycetaceae bacterium. Taxonomy (GTDB): domain Bacteria; phylum Planctomycetota; class Planctomycetia; order Pirellulales; family Thermoguttaceae; genus WRKP01. The sequence continues at coordinate 3,307 of JAITOZ010000237.1, read as the reverse complement.
TGGTACGGAAATCGTAAAATAAATCAAAAATGGAGAATGGTATGAAATTGATGATTAAAAAGAGAAAAGGGAAAAGGGAAAAGGGATTTTCATTCCGAAGCGTACTGGTTATCGCTTGTGTTGTGTTCCCTTGTCAATTTTTCATTTTTGATTCTTTCGGCGAGGACTGGACGCAGCACATCATCAAACAAGAAGACAGGTCGTTTGATTTTAAGAGCGTTGCAAAAGGTGCAACAGCGGAACACCGTTTTGTCTTGAACAATCCGTTTGAAGACACGCTGCATTTGAAAAGCATTGAGTCCAGTTGCCTCTGCACAATGCCCATTCTCGAAGGGAATAAGCAGGAAATCAAGACTTATGAAGAGGCAGTGATTACCGCTCAATTCCGAAGTGATGTGTTTGAAGGCAAGAGAAATGCCACGATATGCGTTATGATTGACAAGCCGAACCGGGCAGAGATTTTGCTCAACATACAGGGCGACATCAGGACGGATGTGAAGGTCAGCCCTCACAGCGTCCAGTTTGGGCAGGTCAAAGCCGGAGAGGAACACATGGGAACGTTCACCGTCAACTACACGGGACAGAACAGTAATTGGCGTATCCTTGAAATAAAGAGCGGAAATGAAAATATCAAAGCAGAAATCACTGAAACGAAAATGCAACTCGGCATAAAAACGTTCAAGGTTTCTGTTACGTTAAACGGTAAGAGTGCCAACGGGCATATTGCAGAAAACATTTATTTAATCACTAACGATACTTCGGCGGGACGCGAGATTCCGATACGCGTTCAGGCAACGGTCGGTTCCGTCATTACCGTTACACCGCAGACGGTTTTTCTCGGTTCATTCAAGGCGGACAAAGAATCGCCGGTCAAAAATGCTGTTGTGAGGGGAACGAATCCGTTTAAGATTACAAAAATAACGTGTGAAAATCCGGCAGTGAAAATCCCGTTTGAAATCAATCCCGATGCGCCGCCGAAGGTAATGTATTTGCTGCCGATTCAGTACAAAAATACAGAGACAGGAGCAAAAATACCGGAGGACGGTATAATGCAGGCGAAGGTGGAAATCGAAACGGACAATGCCGAATTGAAACCGGCTTTTTATGTTACGGCAAAGATTGGGCAGGAATAACAGCACTGTGCAGATTCAAATCAGCACTCCCGCCAAAGTGAACCTTTTTTTCGAGGTTCTCGGCAAGCGAAACGATGGTTTTCACGAAATCGTCTCCGTTGCTCTGCCGATTCGGCTCTTCGACCGTCTAAGAATGAAAACGGCGGAAGACAGCAGGATAACGTTTCGCTGTACCGGCAACAGTGACGATGTTCCGGCGGACGAAAACAATATCGTTGTGAAAACGTTACAAAAAATACAGGAGCGTTTTTCCATCCGTTGCGGAGCGGACGTTTATCTGCAAAAACGGATACCAAGTCAAGCCGGTCTCGGCGGCGGTTCGAGCGATGCTGCTGCGGCTGCCCGAACCGCAGTCCGGGCGTGGAATCTTACTGTAACGCAAGAGGAACTTGCGGCAATTCTTGCTGAAATCGGCAGCGACTGCCCGATATTTCTTTATAATATGCCGAGTATCAGTACAGGACGCGGAGAGATTATTCGACCGCTGCCGGCGATTGAGCCGCTGTGGTTTGTCCTCTGGAAACCGGCAGAGGGGCTTTCGACTGCTGATGTTTATCGGGAATGTATGCCGCTTCATAACGGCGATTTCCGCAAACCGGACGCACTTGTTGCGGCACTGGCAGGCGGCAATGTTGATGCAATCGGCAGAGAATTGTTTAACCGCCTTGAAGTGCCGGCACGGAAACTTTGGAAACGTTTTGATTTTATTAAGCAGCGGATGACCGAAGCGGGCTGCGTTGCTGTTAAACTTTGCGGCAGCGGTACTTCTTTTTTCGGCTTATGTTACAATAAAGAGAGTGCGGATGAAGCAGCAGCCAATTTGCCTCCGAACGAACAAATATTCGTTGTCCGCAGTGCGGGACGAGAATAGATACTGCCGCAGGTTATTGTTACGTTAATTCTGCACTGCCAATTCGATGCGATTATTTCTTGCTCTGCCTTCGGGAGTGCCGTTGTCGGCGACCGGCCGGCTCTGTCCGTAACTGCCGGTGCGGATTTTTGACGCATCCCATTTCAGGGTGTTAATGAAAAACTCCATTACCGCCATCGACTTAATTGATGAAATGTCGTGCTTTTGTGTTTCATTTTTCGGGTCGCCGACGAGACTGTCCGTATGTCCTTCAATCTCCAATACGGCATTGGGCTGCGAGGCTTTAATTTCGGCAGCAATCGTCCGCAGTGTTTCTTCGCCGTCCGCCGTCAACTGCCGCGTGTTCGGCGTAAAAAGCACTTTGTCCATCACCTCAATGCGGGTCCGCTTTTGTTCATCCTGCGATACCGTTACGCCTTGCTTGTTGATAGCAGGCAACTTCGGCGTGCTGACCGGCGTATTCGGCAGCGGTTTCGGCATATCTTGTTGAGCAAACGGTTGTATTGGCTGTTCCGGCATTGACGGCATCGGCGGCAGAACCGGCTGTGTTACGGCGGCTTTCGCTTCCGCCTCCTTAAGTTTTTCCTTCAAAAGGCTGTTTTCCTTTTGCAGTTGAGCCATTTCCGTTTTCGCCGTATCATCTAGTTGCGGAATCACTGGAACGGCATTCGGGATTTGCGGGGGAAGCGATGTGCTTTCGACGACTCCCTGACGGCTGACGATGGTTTCCTTCCCGATAATTTCATTCGGCAAGGGCGGACGGTACGCCGTGTGGTTGACCGGCGGATTTGATACAACGTTTGCTCCTTGGGGTGTTGTTTGCGATGAATTCTGTACTGGTGCGGGCGAAGATGCCGGCAGAGGCGATGAAGCCGTTTTATTGGAGAAACACCGGCAGCCCGGCGGTACCGCGAGTGCAGCACAAAGCACGCTCGTTACGCACCAGAACGCAATCCGATTGCCGGTAAAAAAACTGAACATCTTCCTAGGGGGCTATGAGGGAAACGAGTCCTGTTTAGAGAATATACTTTACAAATCAGGCAAAATTGGAAAGAACTTCATTTTGCAGCCGGTTTTGACTCACTGCTGCACTGGTTTTAACGGTTAGGCAATTATTTAGCGGCGAGTCAATGCGGGAGCAACCGTATGAAAAATCATAAAACATCAGAGCCGCGACCAGAAGGTCGCATCGGAAACAGAAGGCGAGCGGTGGGTTGTCAAAATGTGATGTTGATTCCGGCTTGTCCGATGTGGGCGGTGAAGTTGTTGGAAAGTTCGCCGTCGTAACGTCCGAATATTGTTA
>JAITOZ010000032.1 GCA_031289675.1 Planctomycetaceae bacterium | reverse complement strand
GGTTACCATTCATTCTTTCCCCTTATTTGTAAATTAAGGGAATAAGGGTAAGAGTTTGGAGACACATTACTATTAAGGGGGCGGAAAAGGAAAATAAGGGTTATGCAAGTTTTCGCTTCCTGATTTCCCCGTATTACTAGTCACTCGTCATCCGAAACCCTTATTTTCCCCGGTACCCTTAATAGCACAGGTTACCCATTCATTGTTTCCCCTTATTTGTAAATTAAGGGAATAAGGGTAAGAGTTTGGAGACACATTACTATTAAGGGTGCGGAAAATGAAAATAAGGGTTACGCAAGTTTTTGTACCGGTTTAATACCGGTAAAACTCCGGCTTGGACGGTCCCTCGACCGGTATGCCGCGTCATAGCCGCTTGGTCTTACCAGCAGAAGGCTTGCAAAGTTTAATGGTTGTGCCCCGCAGATTTTTATGTTACACTGGGAAAATGTGAGGTCTTGTCTAAAGCCTCAATAATATCTCCTAATGAAAGTTGTTGGTATCATCGGCGGTATATGCAGCGGGAAAACGGCGGTTGCGTCAATATTTCATCAACTCGGTATTCCGGTTATTGATGCTGACTGTATCGGCTATCAAGTGATGGAATTTTCGCAGGTTACAGCGGCGGCGCGTTTTCGCTGGGGAGAGCCGGTATTTCTGCCCAGCGGAAAAATAGACAGGAAAAAGGTCGCCTCAATCGTCTTCGGCAAACCGGCGGAATTAACTTTTTGGAATAACCTGATGCATCCATTGATCGGCGGTGAGGTTAATAAACGGATTCGCAAACATCAAGCGGACGGTACCGAAATTTGCCTCCTTGATGCTCCGCTGCTGCTGGAATCGGGCTGGGACATATTGACGGAAAAAATCATTTTTGTTGACACTCCGCTCGAGGTGCGTTTGCGGCGGACGGCGGAGCGGGGCTGGACGGGAAACGAATTGCAGCGGAGAGAGGCTGTTCAATTACCGGTACAGGCGAAAAAACAGCGTGCGGATTATGTGATTAACAATGCCGGTACTTTGGACGAGACACGGGAACAGGTTTGCCGGATATTGTCCGCTTTGTCCGAGCCGCAGCGTTAACCCGTTAGTAAAATTCCGGTACAATCAATTTCGGGACAATGCCGTGTTCGTATGCTTGTTTGAGAAGTTCGCGGACGGCAGTTCTGCCGCGGTCGCCGAAGTCGAGCGTCCAGTCATTAACATACATTCCGACAAATTTATCCGCATCGCTGCGCTGCAAACCCCGTCCGAAACCAAGAGCATAATCCAATGCCTCGTCCCGATGGTCTAACGCATATTTAATGCTTTCGTAGAGCAGTCTCACGACATCGGTAATCGTTTGCGGCGGCAAATCACGCCGAACAGCATTCGCCCCCAGCGGCAGAGGCAGTCCCGTTTCCTGCATCCACCAAACGCCGAGGTCAACAACGAGTTGCAGTCCTTCCCGTTCAAAAGTCAGTTGCCCTTCGTGAATAATCAAGCCGGCATCGTAATTTCCCGCTTTGACTTCGTCCTGTATTTTATCGAACGCAACGGTAACAAACTCGACATTGGTACGTTTTTCCTTTGCCAGATAAAGTTTGAGCGTGAGAAAGGCGGTTGTCAATTCGCCCGGTACGGCAACTTTCAGAGGAGCATTTTTATCGGCAGTATTCCATTGACGCTCCGCATTGCCGCCTGCGCTAACGAGAATGGGACCGTATTTATCACCCATACTTGCTCCGCAGTTACAAAGAGCATAGACATCGGCAAGATGGGCATAAGCGTGAACACTGACGGCGGTCAATTCGAGTTCGCCGTAAAAGGCGCGGCGGTTAAGCGTTTCGATGTCAACGAGTTCGTGAACGAATTCGTAGTGTCCGGTATCGAGTTTCCCTTTTGCCAGAGCATAAAACATAAAGGCATCATCGGAATCAGGACTATGTCCCACGCGGATAAGTTGTTTCGGCACGTTATTAGCGGAGGTAAAGTGATTTGAAGTTATTCTATCGAAATTCCTGTGTTAAAGCAAGATTCCGCAGCGTTACCGTTTCCGTTTGACTTTTTTCCTGCATAACCGGTATAATAGGAAAAATTATTGAGTTGTTTTTCGGAATTGCCGATGAAAGGAGAGGATACGGTGACGAGACGGATTGGTACGTTTGTGATGCTTTGCGCTGCCGTGATTGCCGGTGCGCAACTGCCGCAGTTACAACAGGTTTTGCAGATATTGCCGGTGTTTGCAGCGCAGCCGGCGTTTGGACAATACCCGCCCGCACAGCCGAATGTTGCTGCACAGCCGAATGTTGTCTGGCAGCAGACGGAGGTGCCGCAGGTTGTTGTCCGGCAACAAGCAGAATTGCCGAAATGCGCCGTGGACTTCGTTTCGTTTGAAGACCCCGCCAATCCGGCGCGGAAAATCCGCGTCATTACGGTTGTTGATACCGAAGCGAAAAAAATCGCTGTTTATCACGAAGAGTTGGCAAACGGAAAAGTTTGGTTGATGAGTGTCCGCGACATCAAGCCGGATTTGCTCATAGACCAGTTTAATGCCGTTCCGCCGTTTCCCAGCGAAGTCGGCAGGGAAATACGGCGGCTGAAGAATAAGTAATGGACATTGAGCGGTGATAAAGCGTCGCGCTGCAGATGTAAAGAAACAAGGGAGATAATTCAATGGTTAAGCCGGCAGAAACAGAGTATTACAGTCTTGAAAAGACGGCACAGGTTTTATCGGTTACACCAGCAGAAGTGAACCGGCTGCGGGAACAAAATAAACTCCGTGCGTTTCGGGACGGAGCCAACTGGAAGTTTCGTAAAACCGAAGTAGATGAGTATCTCGTGAAAATCATTCGGGGACGCAGTCGAAACGATGCGGACGATGACGGTTTTGATGTTGCCGGTAAAGTTGCCGACAGTGTGGATTCTGATGTTGTCGATAACATTCCGCTGCCGGATGAAAAAAGTCTTGCTGAGGTCGGAGCAAAACAAGACGGCGGCGAATTTGATTTGGCTGTTTCTGCGGACGATGATTACCGGTTGTCCGGCGAAGAGACATCAGTGCTGTCGCTTGCCGAATTATCAGGCGAAAAAACACCCGATGTGCCGAGAGGTTTGGATGCCCTGCTGCCGGCACAAGAAGATAGCAGCAATTTGGCGGTTGCCGGAGATTCGTCCAGTCCGCTAAATGTCTCGGAAGAAGGCAGCAGTGCTGAAAAATCCGCTGCCGATTTTGTCGGCAGCGAAGATTCCAGTGTTCAGGATAAGCCGGGAACAGAACCGCTGGGCTTGGCGATGGAGAGCGTTTTTTCGGAAATCAAACCGGCGGAAAACGATTTCATTGCCGGCGAAGTTACCGATAATATCCCTTCGCAGGAAGACAGCAATCTGGCTTTGCGCGGCGGGGGTGAAGACAGCAGCCAAGTAATATCTTTGCTTAAAACAGACGGCAGCGATAGTACCGAACAGGTTAGTTTTGAAGCCGCCGATGAGTTTGATTTGACACAGGGCGTTTCTGCGGAACAAAGCGACAATTCCGAAAGTTCATCGCAGGTAATTGCTATTGAACCGGGCGTATCTGCTTCCGGCAGCAGAACGGAAGACGACACGTTTGGCGGTTTCGATATCGGCGGCGCACCGATGACGGACTTTGACGGCATCGATACCGGCGGCGGTACGTCCGAAGGTACGTTCAGCAATGCCGGCGGTTTTGATTCTGCGGGAGGCTTTGCCGCTTCAACGCCGCAGACTAACTTCGCCAAAGTACCGGAATACCAGTACACAAATGGTGCGTTGACGGCGATTATCATTGCGGCAGTGCTTCTCGTACTGCCCGGTATGATGTTAGCCGACATTGTCGCCGGTATGTGGAGTTGGCACGAGCCGTTCATTTTGAACAGCGTTTTAATGAACACGATAGCCGGCTGGTTCGGGTTGGTATAATGGGCTTGTTCTGTCACGTCAATTATGGGGAATATTTTTAGCCCGTGAATGTACGGGTAAAAACGAAGGTGCCGGCATAGATTATTCCCTCACAATGGGAGTTGCATTATGCTTTAGAATTTACCGGTTAAGGGTTCTTATCTTGATTCGCTGCGGTCGAAAAAATTGCACTAGTTTTTTGCCGGCATCAGTCGGCGTTTAGTCGATCTTTTTGTACAATGAAAATTGCGCGAAATCACCGCCCGTTTTACGGAGAAAGAATCGTCCTTTCTCAGCGGCAAGGTTGATGAGTCTTGCTTCGGCGGCGTGCGAAAGGGCATCTGCGAAGGCTCAACAGAATTCAGCAGAACAAGTTTAATTTGTTCTGCAATGTGTGTGAGTCCCGTCAATTACGATTCGCCGAAACTGCGATTGACCGCTGTGAAAAAATGAATTAGAATGACAGAATAATGCTCCTATTTTTAGGCAACCGTCTATGCCAGTGCCAAAAACAATTTGAATGAAACAACAAATCCTCGCCGACACTGCCGCTGCAAAAACGCCGGAACAGGTCGAACAAGTCCGCATCAAATACCTCGGCAGAAAAGGGCTGGTAACCAACTTTGCGAAAAATGCCGACTTCGGTAAGTTTTCGCCCGAAGAGAAAAAAAACTTTGGACAAGAGTTGAATGCTCTGAAAATTTTTGCTGCCGAAAAAATTCAGGAAGCCGCCGAAAGGGCAGCGGCAGCGGATTCCGTGCAGACAAACAAACACCGGCAGGCGGATTTGAGCGTACCGGCAACCGGCAACTACAAACGCAGCGGTTCAGCACATCCGATAGCCCATATCCAAGCCGAACTTGAAACCATTTTCGAGGGAATGGGCTTTTGCGTTCTCGACAGTCCTGAGTGTGAAACGGAATACGGCAATTTCGAGAGCGTCAACATACCGGCAGACCATCCGGCACGTGATATGCAGGATACCTTCTGGCTGCAAAACGAAATGGTGCTGCGGACGCACACATCGGCTAATCAGGTCAGGGCGTTGAAACGTTTCGGTGCGCCGTTTCGCGGGATTTTTCCCGGACGCTGTTTCCGTTACGAGTCGATTGACCCCAGCCACGAAAATACGTTCTTTCAGTGCGAAGGGTTAATGGTGGACAAGGGCATTTCCGTTGCCAACCTAATAGGTGTGATGAAGACGCTGCTCGGCGAAATCTTCAAGCGGGAAGTCAAGGTTCGGCTGCGTCCGGGATTTTTCCCTTTTGTCGAGCCGGGCTTTGAGTTGGACTTGAACTGCCTTTTTTGCGGCGGAAAGGGCTGTGCAACTTGCGGAGACGGCTGGATGGAATTGATTCCGTGCGGTTTGGTGCATCCGAATGTACTGCACAATGCCGGTATCGACCCGAACGAATACAGCGGATTTGCCTTTGGGGTAGGATTGACGCGGTTGGCGATGATGAATTTCGGTATCAGGGACATACGTTATTTCAACAGCGGTGATGTTCGGGTTCTGGAACAGTTTCGTCCGCTCGTTTGACTTTGGGGACGGGCGGCTAGCAGCAGGTTTTAGCAATTCGGAATAAGAACTCAAAACGAATTCTCTTTTGCAGGGAAGATTCCGCCGCGGACTTCATCGGCATATTGCTTGACGGCTTCTGTAATCACCGTCCGTAAATCGGCATATTGCTTGACGTGTCTGGGTATTTTCGTTCCGCCAGCACTGTAACCGAGAACGTCGTGAAAGACAAGAACCTGTCCGTCAGTATGCGGACCGGAACCGATACCGATGGTCGGAACCGAAAGAACTTGCGTTGCCTCTCTTGCCAGTTCGGATTCAAGGCACTCCAACACGATAGCAAACACACCGGCTTTTTCTACGGCTTCAATGTCCTTAAAAAGCGATTCACGCTGCCGCTGAACCTGATAAGAGCCGTTTTGCCGGATGTCCTGCGGACGCAAACCACAATGTCCTAAAACAGGAATACCAGCAGCGGTCAATGCCGCAATCGTTGCCGAACGGTTTTCTCCGCCCTCGAATTTGACGGCATCGGCAAGCGTCTCTTTCAGGATTCTCGCCCCCGCCCGAACGGCTTCGTCCGGTCCTAACTGGCAATAGGGAAACGGCAAATCGACCGCAACGAGGGCATTTGTTACAGCGCGGGCGGTCATTTCGGCGTGATAGATAATTTCATCAAGCGTTACGGGCAGCGTTGTTGCCTTGCCCTGAACAACGTTGCCGAGACTATCGCCGACGAGAATAATGTCCGTCCCCGCTTCGTCAAGCAGTTTGGCACCCGGATAATCATAAGCGGTCAGCATCACGATTTTGCGTCCGTCTTGTTTATAAGAGCGTATCTTCGGCGGGGTCAATTTCATTGGAGCCGTTTCCTAGCAGGGACTGACAAAATATTAACCGATTAGACAAAAATAGGCAAGATGGCAATGATATGAACAAGCGGAAACATCCGCCAACCTTTCTGTTTTATAGACACTACTATATTGCGAGGGCTAACAGTTACCGTTTGGTATTTTTCTTCGTCTCTTTCATAAAGTAGAGATTATCAGGCGCAGCCTAAATGTGATTCAATAAGGCTTTTGTCCCGATGAGGACGATGTGCCGGCAGAAGAAAACTATCATATTTAACAGCAAATCCGTGAAATATGATAGTTTGCCCGTGAAATAGTCTAGTTTCGTTTGCAAATGCTTTCTGAAAATAAACGCAAATCTATAAAAATAAATTTTTTAATAACAATTAAACTCCTTAAAATAAGAGCGAAACCTCTTTTTTTCTTTACAGATATCGGAACGGCGGACTATCTGGCACGGTTCTTGCAGTGGTTATAGAAACAGAGAGGCAGAGCAAAGGGTGCTGTTGCCGTTAATACTCCACCCTGAAATTGCGTGAAAATAACTTCCACAGGAGGGGTTGACAAGAAAACGGATGGCAATACAATGAACGCATACTAATCATATAGACAAACAGGTTATTAAATGAGTATGCACAAATAACCCAATCGGTCAATGGACGACCGCCAACAAGGAAAGGATAGGATATGTTCGCAACAAGTTTGAAACAGCAAAGTGCTGCAAAATTGACCTCACGTAAGAGAGAGAGACGGGATCCCGTAGAATCGGATTTACTCTCGTCGAACTCCTGGTGGTCATTGCCATCATCGGAATTTTGATTGGACTACTTCTGCCCGCCGTTCAAGCCGCACGCGAAGCTGCCCGCCGCTCTCAATGCACCAATAATCTGAAACAATTGGGCTTGGCTCTGAACAATTACCATTCTGCGTTCAAATCTTATCCGCCTGCGTTGGGTGGTCCAGCCATGATTAATGCCGACGGTCAGAGCGTTTGTACCCGAAGTATTTTGGTACCGCTGACCGCCTTCCTCGAACAAACGTCCACGTTTGCGGACGCTTATGACACCACGGTTGCACCCAACGTTCCTAATCCTGATGATGAGGAGGATGAGGATAATGATACTTTTGGCGGAGAAGTTTGGACTCGTACGATTGCCGTATTTCTTTGCCCTTCCGATTCCGGTCTTGCTAAATCGAAAGAATTGGTGAATGGCGGCGGAAAGAAACCGACCAACTACGCTGTAAGTGCCGGTGATTGGGCGGAATCGGCTGTACCAACTGATCCAATTCCAAATCCGCGCGGCTTTGCCAGTATCAGTCAGCGTGCGCGAAAATACCCCGGTATAACGCGTCAGAACACAGACATCAAGGACGGTATCAGTAACACAATTGCAATGGGGGAAATTATTATTGCCGCTCCGTCTGAGGCTAGGAATGCCAATGTCGGCACTGTTGTTGATGCAAACAGTGTCATTGCGGGAACTTTGGAAGAAGTATTGGCAGGCACTGTACCCGGAAATTGTTTCGATACCGTTACCGGCAACCAATATATTTCGGGGCTTACCGTAAAAAAGAACAAAGGACACTTTTGGTGTCAAGGATTACCGCAACAATCCTGTTTTTCCACGTTACTTCCGCCGAACGGACCAAGTGCCATGTCTGGGGCAGAGAATGGGAATAAACAACGTTTATTCAATTCAGCGGCAAGTTATCATCGCGGCGGTGCGAATGTTGTTATCGCTGACGGAGCGGTAAAATTCGTTTCCAATACGATTGATACCGGTCAGTTACGGGACGGCGGTAAACTTGTCAAAACAGGCAAGTCTCCATTCGGAATTTGGGGAGCATTGGGTTCCATCAGCGGAGGCGATCAGGGATCGTTGTAGACCGACCGTACCGGTCAGACATTTTTACTAATTATTGCCTTCCATCAAACCGCAGCCTATGCAGTAAAAAAAGGCTGCTGCCCATTGGCGGGACTGTTTTTCAACTGGCTTCACTCTAACACGAAAATATAAGGAGAGAAACGATGAAAGTTAAAAGCCGTTACGGATTCACACTTGTTGAATTATTGGTTGTTATTGCGATCATCGGCGTTTTGATCGGGTTGCTGTTGCCGGCTGTTTTAGCAGCACAGGCAGCGGCGGCACGAATGTCGTGCCAAAACAAACTCCGCCAAATTGGGATTGCGTTACACAACTACCACGACAGTCATTCCGCGTTCCCGCCCGGTCTGAGCGGACCGCCGACCGTGCATAACAATAACAACGATCCGGTGAAACCTGTGCTTTCACACAGAAGTGTTCTGTGTGCCTTGCTTCCTTTTCTGGAACAAGTTGCGTTGGGAGAGTGGGCGAATGCGGAGAATCAAGTCCATCCTTGGGCGACCAAGTATGCAAACGGAATTATCGCCGCTGTTGCCGGAACAAAAGGTGAACCAACACCTTGGACAGTTTTTGTTCCAACATTTCTCTGCCCCGCAGATACGGGAGAAGGGAAATCACGACCCATTACTTATTCGGATGAAGCGACTCCGGGTCGTACCAATTATGTTGCGTGCGTTGGTGATTGGGCGGAAGCAACCGAATATAACAGCAATGATGCGGTTGTTGATGCTAATGAAAAGACACGCGGTTTTATCACAACGCGGCAAGGTCGAGCCGCAGAGTCCGCGACTAAAATTCCGCCGCAGCGTTCCATCGCCGATTTAAGCGATGGGTCAAGCAATACGATTGCTTTTGGAGAAATTACCATTTGCTGGAATGATGAAGAAATTTCCCGTAACGGAACGTGGATTCTTGAGAATGCAGAGCAACCGTTGCGTGCTGGCGACATCATTGCGGCGACAAATAATGCAAAAAATAATCCGCGAGCGATATTGACTGTCGCTCCGTCCGGTGTTTATACTGCTTCGACTTCCGTACCGGGCAAGGCTGCGGGAGCGAAAGGGCTTTACTGGGGGTTTGGAGCACCGCTTTTTTCCTCTTTCAGTACGATATTGCCGCCGAACAGCCCAAGTTGCGCAACTGGTATTTTGCCTTCGTCTGGAAATTCCTTTACTTATGCTGCCAACGCTCCCAATAATAATGCTAACAATAATGGCACATCGAACGGCGAAAATACATGGGTGCAAGGCAGACGGGTTATGAATTCCGCTTCGAGTTGGCATTCCGGCGGTGTGAATGTTACATTGGGAGACGGTTCGGTTCATTTTATCAGCGAACGGATTGATACCGGAAGCGGAACGAGAATTGTCAACAGCGGTCCTTCGCCGTTTGGGGTTTGGGGCGCACTCGGTTCCATTGACGGCGGTGAATCCGTAACAGAACTTTAACCGTAACAACGCATAATTGCGATAATTGTACAATACTATACTGAAACCGGTTGAAAAATTGTCCCGCCAACTGGGCAGCAGCCCAACGAGGCTGCGGTTTGAATGAAGGCGATAGCCAAGTGCCGACCGGTTGCGGTTTATTTTCGCCCCCAACGGGGCAACGCCATATTAGGTACAATATTAGTAAAACTTATGAAACTTTCAGTTTTTTGCACAACGATTGCATCGGCAATTTTGTTTACTTTTTCATTTTCCGTTGCGGAAAATACAAAGCCTTACAATCTGCTTTTTATTATGACCGACCAGCATCGCCACGACGTTATAGGCACGGCAGGAAATCCTGTTATTCAAACACCGCATATGGATTTCCTGGCGGCGGACGGTGTTCGTTTTTCTTCGGCATTTACCGTTTGTCCGGTTTGTACTCCATCGCGGACTTCTATGTTCGTCGGTCGCTCCATCGGAAATACAGGCATTTCGACCAATGCCCAATCAACGCAAGATACACCGGAAACACCGCTTTTGCAGATGAAATCGTATGACAAGATTTTGAACGAAAACGGTTTTTTCAGCGAATATCACGGGAAATGGCATTCGCCGCTCTTTCTGGCAGGAATCCATAAACAAGGAGACGAATCCTATTTTTACAATTTTCTCTACTCCATTTTGCCCAACGGAAAATATGCGAACAGCGAAAAAGATAGTCTTTCGGAATTGATACGAACTAATGCTCCGTTTGATATTTCGGAATTGAAAAACGGTTTGCAGTTTCAAAGACGCTTTTTCCGTCCTTATGCTCCGGTATCGGTTGATGTAAAGTTTGGACTTCCCTCGCCGAAATCGATTGGGAAAAAAGGTCAGCCTGAAGATGTACCGTCATCGGAAGCCGCCGATTTCGGTCAATTGATTCTTGATGCCAAGTATTCGCAGACATCGTTTCAGCGTGATCTCGTTTTGCAGGCGTTGGATAATGCGAAAAAGGCGGGGAAACCGTTTAACATTACGGCATCCATCAGTTTTCCGCATCCTCCGATGGTCGTTACGGAACCGTATTTTTCTAAATATCGGGACAAAAATAACCGTCCCATTAAGGAACTCGATGCGCTGGTCGAACCAAGTATCGGGGACCGTTCACTTAACTCGCCTTATCCTCTGAATAACCCTCGAAGAAATCATACCGGTCATTTTAACGAGCCTCAAAAAATTACTGATATGACGGCGGTTTATTACGGATTGGTAACAGAAGTCGATGATGCGATTGGTCAGATTATTCAGAAACTGAAAGACATCGGCGAATATGATGACACGTTGATTATTTACACATCAGATCACGGCGAGATGCTCGGCAGTCACGGTCTGAACGGGAAAGGAAATTTTTATGATGCGTCAATACGTATACCGCTTATTCTCAAAGAGCCGAAGGGAGAACATAAAGGGCTGGTCATTGACAAGCCGGTGATGAGTACCGATTTATTTGCAACGATTCTGGATTATACCATTTCCGACACGAAAACTCCGTCCGACGGTCAAAGTCTGCGGACACTGATTGAAAATCCCGGCAATAATTCCTGGCGCGACTTTGCAGTGAGTGAGTGGAATCATTTCACGGAAAGTGTTCCTTCCTATTGCATAACAACAAAAGATTGGAAACTTATGCTGGCTCGTTCGGATAAGGCGAAAAGTGCATTGTATGACAGGAAAAATGATCCGAATGAACTGAAAAATCTTTTACCGGAGAGTAACGAAACCGAAGTGAAAAAATATCGTTTCATCGCTGAAGAATTGAAACAAAAATTGGTTGATTACTTAAAACAAATTAATCATTTTGACAGCCGGCATATTGAATCTTTTGATATTTTTGTGCCGGTTTCCGTTGACAATATCAGAAAAAAGCGTGAAGTTCTTCCCCGCCCCAAACGCGGTTCTTAAAATAACGGCAGCCGTTCACAGATGATTATTTTATCCGCAGATTAGAACAGATTGAATTTGACCGACAATTTTTAATAATATGGAAACAATGTTTTAGACCGCCGCCTCGTTGGCTGTTGCGGTCTTGACAGGGCAGATGACACCGGCTTCAGTACACAATCCAAAACTTGCAATTCAATAAAAATAAAATGAAACGATTATTTTTGACCGCCGCTGCTTTAGTAACTGCGATTTGCGCACATTTATCGCCGCAATTCACGCCGGTTTATGCTGCGGATGCACGTCCCAATTTTTTGTTCGTTTATGCGGATGACCAGCGTTACGATCAGGTCGGTGTTGTTCAGCGTGAACAGGGAGAAAAGGGACGTTATCCTTGGTTTCAGGCGGCAACGCCGAACATGGATCGTCTTGCGGAAAGCGGTGTGCGATTTCGTAACGCTTTTGCATCCTCGTCGCTCTGTGCGCCAAGCCGTGCTGCATTTCTGACGGGACGTTATAATCACGAAAACGGTATCGCCTCAAACTTCCGTGAATTGCCGCTCACTACGGTAACACATTCTTCATTGCTCCGTCAGTCGGGTTATGTAACCGGCTACTTCGGCAAATGGCACATGGGCGGTCAAAAAGTGATTCCCAATTTTGATTTTCATGCGACTCTGATCGGGCATGGACGTTATTTCGATTGTCCCTTAATTGTACAGGGAGTTGAGACTCCGACCACGGGCTGGGTTGATGATGTGGTTACGGATTATGCGGTCAAATTTATTGAACAACAAAAGGAAACCGGCAAACCTTGGTCGGTTGTTGTCGGTCTTAAATCGCCTCATGGTCCGCAAACACCGCCGGAGCGGAACGCAACACTTTACGAAGGTGAACAGGCACGGACAGTGCCGAATCTGGAAGTACAGGCGATTTATCTTGAAAAACAAGGTATTCCGTTCAAAAAAGAACAAGTTACAGAAAACGGACTTGTCCCTGCCAATCTTGATAAATTCCGCTGCGTCAAAGCCAACGATCAGAATCTCGGACGTTTACTCGATACACTTGACCGGCTTGGTGTTACAGAAAACACGATTGTGATTTACACGAGTGATAACGGTTTTTATTTCGGTGAACACGGACTTGGAGATAAGAGGAGTGCGTATGAAGAAAGTTTGCGGATTCCGTTTCTTGTACGATTTCCGAAACTCGGTAAAGCAGCACAAGGGCGCGTCGTGGATGAGCCGATTCTCAATATCGACCTTTTACCGACATTATTGGATTATGCAGGAGTGCCGGTTCCGCAAGAAATACAGGGACGAAGTTGGCGGCCGCTTCTGGAAGGCACAACGGCTTCAGACTGGCGAAAGTCATGGTTTTACGAATACTTCGCCGAAAAGCAGCGCAATTCACAGGTTGTTGATGTAACCGGTGTTCGGACTCTGAAAGCGAAATTAATTAAATACTCAACCAAAGACGGTGTACTGGAAGACTGGACGGAATTATTCGATCTGGCAAATGATCCCTACGAGTTGAAAAATTTGTACAATAATAAAAAGTATGCCGGACTTCGGCGTGAATTGGAACAGGAATATGACCGTCTGAAAAAAGAGGTGCGTTATCAAATTCCTGATTATGCGGACCGTCCGGTCTGGTGGGAAAAAGGGTTACCGGAAAAAGAAAACGAATCCGGTACGAAAATCAATACGGTCATTAAAGAGCCGGGGATACGTTTGGAATTTACGTTTGAAAAAGACAATACGGAACAAATCACCGATTCATCCGGTCAAGGAAATCATGGAATTCCGCATGGAAAACTTACCGGCGGTCAAGGTCAAAATGGTGAACCGGCGAAACGTTTCGACGGCAATAGTTTTATCGAATTGAAAAAAACGCCGTCACTTGTTTTTGCGGGTCTCCCATGGTTAACGGAGGTTGTTTTCAAATCAGACAAACCGGACGGTGTGCTTGTTGCCGTTGGCGGCAAATCACAGGGATATTCTCTTCGGCTTGACGGAGGAAAATTGGTTTTTACTGTAACAGTCGATAATGAACGTTTTCAAATTGTATCTCCGGAACCTGTTTCAGATTGGGTGAAAGCGGCAGCACAATTCACGGCGGATAAGAAATTCATCTTGTTCGTTGACGGCAAACCGGTCGCAGAAAAACAGCTGGTTTCGCTTGTAGAACGTGAACCGAATTTTGCGTATCGAATCGGTGCGGATTCCGACGGCGAAGCGGCATCGTCCGCTTTTACCGGCGTGATTTCGTCAATCAAATTGACTGCGTATCATGCTGGTTCTACATTGCCGACTCCAACCAGACAAAATAGAAGAAACAATCCGGTACGTCGAAACCAACGCCGGCAATCTAATGTACGAGAACCTGCCGAACAATCGATTAACAGCCAAGAGATAAATATTTCAGCCAAGCAAAATGCCGATGATTCTTTTGTTGTACTTGAAAACATTCCTTACGTCAAAGACGGCGGCACACGTCAACAACTCGACCTTTACCTGCCGAAAAATGATGAAACAGCAACACCGCCGGTTCCGCTTGTTGTTGTCATTCATGGCGGCGGTTGGGCAAATGGAAGCAAAGATTTAGCAAAATTTATTGAATGGTCGCGGTTCTTTGCCGAAAATGGTTATGCGGTCGCGGCAATCAATTACCGTTTGCGTCCGGAATTTTTGCTGCCGGCGCAAATCATTGACTGTAAGTCGGCAGTCCGCTGGCTTCGAGCCAATGCAAAAAAGTACAATATTGATACGAATCATTTTGCCGTCATGGGTTCTTCGGCAGGCGGTCATCTTTCTGCCTCGCTTGGAACGTCAGATCACGTCAAAGAGTTCGATCAAGGTGAATATCTCGACCAATCAAGTTCCGTACAGGCAGTCGTTGATTTTTGCGGACCAAGCGATTTTTTTGCTTTTCACACAGAAAATAACAATCTTAAAGCCGCCGCTTTATTTGGAGAGAACGCGGACAATGAAGACTTGATTAAAAAGTCAAGTCCGTTACATACGGTTACACAAAAATCGGCACCGTTTTTGATTGTCCACGCCGTTGACGATAAGACGGTTCGGATTGAACAGGGACGGACACTTCACGAAGCCCTGCAAAAAGCAGGGGTTGAAAGCCGTCTGCATGAACTATCCTTCGGCGGTCACGGTTCCCAAGAGTTCAGCAGTCCCGAAACCAAAAAACAAATTATAGAATTTTTGGCTAAACATCTCAAAAATAAACATTCCTGATTTAGACCGCAGCCAGTCAGGCATTTTTTGTGAATATATCGCTCTCCGTCAAACCGCAGCCTATTCAGTAAAAAGGCTGCTGCCCACTTGGCGGGACTATTTTTCAACCGGCTTCAGTATAACAACAATTTCCTCCGCAACAATCATATCCTCGATGAAAACCGTCAAACTTTGCTTTGCTTTCACGTTGTTGTTTTTTGTAACAACAGGCATTCTTCATGCCGATACGAAACCGAATGTTTTATTTATCATTTTGGAAGACACGCATTGGAACGTTTTCGGCTGTTACGGAAATACTGTCTGCAAAACGCCGAACATCGACAAACTGGCGGCTGCCGGTATCCGGTTCAATCACGCCTATTGTCAAGGTTCCGCCTGTAACGCAAACCGGACATCGTTTATCAACGGTTTACGTCCGGCAACGACAGGACTTTGGAAGAATTCACAGCGGATTCGGGATGTTCTGCCGGAAGGAATTGCCGGAATGCCGGAACTTTTCAAAGAAGCCGGCTATACAACTATTGATGTCGGTAAATTTTATCATAACGGTAACGAATTTGCCCCGAAGCAGATGTCAGCGTTCGACCGCATTGAGAATTTCGGCAAACCGGAAGGCTGGGAGGGACCGCCGCCGATGTTGACCTTCCCCAATGCCAAACCCAATTGGGATAAAAAAGCGAAATCACGGAAAAAGCAGGAACCGAAAAACGATAAACAACAACAAAAACTCTATTCTGACAGTTACGGCGATTCCGGCTTCGAGCAGGACGAAGAAGGTGATTGGCGGCGGGCAAAAATCACGGAAGCCTTTTTGGAACAATATGCCCAAGATGACACTTCAGAGAAGAAGCCGTTCTTTCTTGCGTTGGCACAGGCAAGACCGCACACACCGTATATTTCGCCGACAAAATTTGCAACGCTTTATGATCCTGCCCAAATTCCCGATCCGCCAGCCCCGCTGGAATCGCTCAAAGATTTTCCGTACATCGGACGGACAACCGGCGGTAACCCGGATATTTTTACGGAATCTCCGGCAAGTCCGAAAGAAGCAAAGGAAGCGATTGCCGCCTATTACGGCTGTGTAACATTCGTTGATGACAATCTCGGTTTAGTGTTCAACGCTCTTGAAAAGACCGGTCTCGACAAAAACACAGTTGTTGTGTTGATCGGCGATCACGGAGTTCATCTCGGCGATCATAATATGTGGGCGAAGTATTCGTTACTCGAAGGCACACATCGCGCTCCGTTTATCGTCCGGGTTCCCGGTGCAAAGGAAAACGGCAAAGTTTGTAACGAAATTGTCGAGTTCGTCGATATTCTGCCGACATTTATTGATCTTTGCGGATTACGGAAACCGGATAATCTCGAAGGGATCAGTCTGACACCGCTGTTACAAAAAAATGCTGCCGCTCCGTGGAAACGTGCGGCGTTTCTTACCGATCAAGATCAGGGACAGGCGGTTCGAACGAAGAAATATTCCTATATGGAATTCGGTAATCCGAAGCAAACCGCCGGTTTTAAGTCGGCTCTTTTCGATCTCGAAAAAGACCCTGATGAAACGGTCAATCGTATCAACGATCCTGCTTACGCCGATGCCGGACGGGAATTGTCGGAATTGTTACATAAAGGCTGGAAAGCCGCTCTGCCCGCGAATACTGTAACACACTAATTAACATTGAAACCCCGCGAAAGTAAGTTCCATGAAAAAATATTTTATTGTCTTTTTGCCGTTATGTCTGTTTCCGCTTTTTGCCCTTTCGGTTTTCGCGGACAAACCGAATGTTTTGTTTATTGCGATTGACGATCTCCGTGATTGGACCGGTTACAGTGCCGGACATCCGCAGGTCAAAACGCCGTCGCTGGACAGTCTCGCCTCAACGGGAACCGTATTTACCCGGTCTTACTGTGCATCGGCGTGCTGCAATCCGTCACGCACTGCGCTGATGACCGGATTACGTCCTTCATCAACCGGTGTTTACACGAACGGCGATGATTGGCGAAAGATCGTTTCTCAAGAAATTGTTCCGCTGAACACCCATTTTCAGCAACACGGTTACGAAACGCTTGGTTCCGGTAAAATCTATCACGGAGGATTTCCTGCGGAGTCTGGCTGGGATGATTATCTCGTTATCAATCGGAAATTGATAACGAATACCGCTGTTCCTGCAAAGCGGAAAGCAAACGAAGATGACGACCAGTATTTTGACGGTGTCGGCGGGATCAAATTTCAGCCGCTTGACTGTAATGATGAGAATATGGAAGATTATCACATTGTTCACTACGGCATCGATCAACTGAATAAGAAACACGATAAGCCGTTTTTTCTGGCGGTTGGTCTGCATAAACCTCACATGCCTTGGAACGTACCGAAGAAGTATTACGATTTGTTTCCTTTAGATAAGATTGTGTTGCCGGAAGTACTTGAAAACGACCTCGACGATTTACCGCCGGAAGGTATTCAATTTGCAAAGCCGAACGGCGACCACGCTCAAATTCTTGAATCAGGACGTTGGAAAAACGCCGTACAAGGTTATTTGGCTGCGATTGCTTTTTGTGATGCGCAAATCGGCAGATTACTTGATACTTTCGAAAAGAGTCCGTATCGGGATAACACGATTGTTGTTTTGTGGAGCGATCACGGCTGGCATCACGGTGAAAAAGCCCACTGGCGGAAATTTGCGATGTGGGAGGAAGCGAACCGCGCTCCGCTGATTTGGCGCGTTCCCGGTTTGACAAAAGCGGGAACGAAAAACAATACGCCGATTGATTTAATGCACATTTATCCGACGCTTTGTGAACTGACCGGACTTCCGTTTCCCAAACATGAACTGGATGGTAAAAGTATTAAGACACTGCTTACGGGAAATACGGACGAAAATGCCGCTGCCGTGATGACTTATGCTTATCAAAACCACGCTGTCCGCACAAAAGATTGGCGGTACATCCGTTACGAAAACGGCGGCGAGGAACTTTACGACGAAACGAAAGACCCGCATGAATGGACAAATCTTGCTTCGAAGCCGGAATTGATTTCTATCAAGGAACATCTTGCGTCGTTTTTGCCGAAAACCAATTTACCGGCTCAATCGGTGAAACAAAATAACCAAAGACGGAACCGTCAACAACAATCCGAATAACGACTAAAACAAATTTTTTAGGGCTTCTCGTCCTTACGGCGGCAGCATAACTTTTCACCTCCGCGTTAACAATGAAAAAATCTATTTTCCTTTGTGTTTGTGTTTTCCTTTTAACGTTTCATTATTCATTGATCGCGCAGGAACTCAAAAAACCGCTCAATGTCCTCTTGATTACCGCTGACGATATGAATTATGATTCGCTCGGCGTTACAGGATGCAAAATTAACGGGATTACGCCGAATCTTGATCGGCTTGCCGACGGAGGCATTTTGTTCAAACGTGCTTTTGTAACGGCTTCCGTTTGTCAAACCAGCCGGCAAGTTCTGATGACGGGCCGGTATCCGCATAACAACGGCGGTGTCGGATTCATTCCGATCAACAATGATGTCCCGACACTTCAAGAATCGCTCGAAAAAGCAGGGTATTACAAAGGAATTATGGCAAAGGTCGGGCATCTTGCTCCTGGCGAAAAATTTCATTGGGATATGGTTGTTCCAGCCGAAAAGTTAGATGTAGGCCGTAACCCTCAAAAATTTTATCAATATTGTACGGAATTTTTTAATAATGCCAAGAAATACGAAAAACCGTTTTTCCTAATGGCAAATTCACAAGACCCGCACCGTCCGTTTGCCGGCAGCGATAACGAACAGAAAGGGAAACACGCAAACCAACAGTTTCCTGCTGTAAGCCGAACGATTGCGCCGGAAGAAATTGCGGTTCCCGGTTTTCTGCCGGAACTCCCTGATATTCGAAAGGAAGTTGCTCAATATTATACGTCGGTTCATCGTTGCGATGAAACGGTCGGGAAAATTTTACAGGCTCTTAAAGAGTCCGGATTGGAAGACAATACTTTGATAATGTTTCTGAGCGATAATGGGATGTCATTTCCATTCTCAAAAACAAATGTTTATCGAACAAGTCATCAAACGCCTTGGATCGTCCGTCTTCCGGGGATTGTGAAACCGGGACGAATTGATGAAACGCATTTTATTTCGGGCATTGACTATATGCCGACGATTCTCGACATTCTCGCTTTGCCGCAAGTGGAGAAAATGGACGGCAAATCATTTTTACCGCTTTTGAAAGGTGAAACACAGCCGGAACGTGATTTTGTTTATACGACGTTTTATCAAACATCCGGTAAAATTGATTATCCGATGAGAGCAATCCGCACGGAACGTTTCGGTTATCTCTTCAGTCCGTGGTCGAACGGCGAATTGATTTTCAAAAACGAATCGCAGACCGGTTTAACCTTTAAGGCAATGCAGGAAGCCGCAAAAACGGATAAAAACATTGCCGAACGTGTTGAACTCTTTTTAAAACGGGTCAAAGATGAATTTTATGATTACGAAAAGGATCCCGGCGCATTAAAAAATCTTGTTGCAGATCCGTCGTTCAAAACAGAATTGGAAAGACATCGGAAACGAATGCTCGAACTGATGCAGAAAACAGAAGACCCGCTCACCAAAGCGTTTGAATCTTTTTTGAAAACCGGCGAACCGGATTTAACCGGTGTCAACATCGGACCCGACCAGCGTGCTAAGGAACAAAAAATACAGAAACGTCAGAACCAAAGAAATATCAGGGCGACACAATAGACCGGGTGCGTAAAAATTTGTCGGGTGCTGTTAACGAGTGATGAGTGACTAGTGACGAGTAATGCGGGGAAAATTCGGAAGCGAAAACTAGTCACTCGCCACACCCTTATTTTCATTTTCCGACCCCTTAATCGTAACGCGTCTTCAAACTCTTACCCTTATTCCCTTAATTTACCAATAAGGGAAAGCAATGAATGGTAACCTGTGCTATTAAGGGTACCGGAGAAAATAAGGGTTTCGGACAAATGAAAACCTTATGTTCTAAAAAATTATGGGGCTTGACAAGTTTAGGAGTTAGATATTTACTCTAACTCTATGTATAACAATCATTTATCAAATCGTAAGATTGCATCAATAATTTGTTGCTTTTGCGAGGACTTGACAGCGAC
>JAITOZ010000028.1 GCA_031289675.1 Planctomycetaceae bacterium | reverse complement strand
AAGTTGTTCTTCGTTAATCAGACCCAGGTCTGCGAGAATTTGTCCAAAGCGACGAAAAGCCATATTCAGGTAAAAGATAAATGTAACATCAATTCCTTGCTGCCGACCGCCTTCCATTGTCGCCTTTACGCAGCCGCTTGTCAAGTCGCTGTGGAGCGGGAGAATCAGTGTCAGCATCAAGTTAACATAATATAAAGAGGCGGGGAATTTAATCCCCCGCCTTGTTGTTGCGCCTTTGTTTTTGGGGGGAGAAAACAAAGTTATTGACAGAGAACACGGAATAATGAACAATAGACATACATATCCGAATCGGCATCGTTGTTCATTAAATCTGTGTTCGTTTTCACGACCCTTTCTTTGTTTCTCGGCGGTTTAGCGGCAGCGGCAGTGCCGGTCGTGTTTCATTTTCTAATGCAGGGAAAACCGAAACAGATAACGTTTCCCGCTCTAATGTTTATTTCACAACACATCGAAACACATCGCCGGAAACTCCAACTGAAACAAATTTTACTCCTTACCCTCCGCATCCTGATTGTCGTGCTGCTCGGATTCGCTTTGGCAAGACCTCTCCTCAAACTCGGCGATTTCCTGCCGAATCTTGCTTTTTCGTCTCCTAACGGCGGCTTCGTCTCTTCGCTGGCAACATCGCTGGGCAGTCAGGATGCCCCTGTTGCCGCCGCTATTGTTATTGATAATTCTCTCCGAATGGAATATGTTGCCGAAAATAAAACCCGGCTGGACGCAGCGAAAAAGTTCGCCGCGTGGATACTCGACCAATTACCGCAGAACAGCAGCGTTGCCGTTTTGAGTTGCGGTTCCGATACGAACGTATTTCAAGTCGATAAACTCGCTGCCGCCGAAAAAATCAGCCGGTTGCAAAGTACCGCCGTCGGCAAACCGGTCTGTGAAGCGGTTAAAAATGCGGCGGCATTACTTCAAAGCAGCGAACTGGAGGAGCGTGAACTTTACGTCATAACCGATTTATCGGAACCGGGCTGGACGGCAGGTTCGGCGGAAAATACACTTCCGGCTGCTGGTTTTGGCGTGTTTGTCGTTGATGTCGGTGTCAGCGAACCGGTGAATGCCGTCATTCAAAAGGTTACGATTAACCCTGAATCAGCCGCTGCGGAGACACCGATACGTTTTAATATGACTGTTTCGCATACCGGACCGGCAGCATCTAAATCGGTCGAACTCGTTCTCGGCAGCGAAGGAAAAGAAACGGTGCGGATGACCAAGACCGTTGATTTTCCAAGCGGACATTCCCAAAAGCCGCTGACGATGATGCTTGCCGGCACGAAAACAGGGGTGTATCAGGGCAAACTGCGCTTTTCTGCCGGCGACGCATTGCCGATTGACGACCAATACTGGTTTTCGTTTGCTGTCGAACCGATGCAGCAATTTTTGCTCCTTGCACAGCCGCCGGTTCGGGATTCGGCTCGGTACTTTCGTCAAGCACTGGAGGTCGTACCGTTTGCCGTTGAGACAATGCCGTTTTCGGAACTGCCCGGTCTCACTCCGCTGGAACTGCAAAAATACAACGCCGTCGTCCTTCTTGACCCCCCGCCGTTGCAGCCGACTGTGTGGAAAAAATTAGCCGATTACGCCTCCGCAGGTTACGGTGTCGGCGTGTTTCTCGGAACGAATGCCGATTCGCTGCCGTCGTTTAACAATCCAGCCGCAACGGAAGTGTTAGGGGCAAAGTTAGTCCGGCAGGCACGTAATCCTGACGGCGAACTCTGGCTGCTGCCGGGCTTGTCGCCGGTTTTTGCACCGGCTTATTCACTAGGCGATACAACGCTGCCGCTCTCGGAACGGCTGCCGTGGATGACGCAAACGGTGTTTCGGTACTGGCATCTGAACGATTTATCGCCGCGGAGTGAAATTGCCGCAACTTTTTCCGACCAGCGGCCGGCAATTTTGACCCAAACACTCGGACGGGGACATACCGTAACAGTTGCGACACCCGTGTCAGAGTTATCGGCAGAGTTACCGGACGGAAAAATGTTGGACGGGAAAACGGCATCAGGCAATACACCGCCGGGGAAGGTGCCGTGGAATCTTTGGACTCGCGGAGAAGCATCGTGGATGTTTGTTTTGCTTTCTGAAGGCATTGCCCGTTATCTTGCAGGCAGTGCAGAAAGAAAATACAATTTTCCGATAGGCGAACCGGCAATGATTTCGCTTTCTTCGGCATCGGCAGCACCGGCAAGTTGCCAGTTAGCAACGCCGGACGGCAAGTCGGTATCTTTAACGCCGGATGCGGGCAAGCGGCAGATTCATATTGATTCGCAGGAGAAAACGGATATTGTGATACCCGGCAATTACCGGATTCGCAGCGGCGGAAAGAGTGCTTTGGACATTGGTTTTAGTTTGAACATTCCGCCCGGACAAACGAACTTAAACAAAATTGACGTAAAAATTCTTGACGGACATTTTGGGGCGAACAATTACCGCTTGGTACGGACTCCGCAGGAAATCGAACGGAGTCTTGCCCGCCGGCGGATAGGCTCTGAAATTTATGCGCTGCTGATGCTGCTCCTTGCCGCCGTATTCGCTGCGGAATACATTTTTGCCAACAGATTTTACCGATAGCGTCAACACGCCATCGAAGCCGTTTCATAACTGCTTTGAGCATTTTAGCAAAATGGGCTATGAAACCACTTCTAATAAAAAGCCTTAATTATCTTTCTTTTATCCGTTTTACCGCTTCTTCGTTGAGCGGCATAACGTAAAATTCACGAAACAGGCAGCCCTGATTGCCGCCGCCGTGCAACTGCAAACCGACTTTGCCCTCTTTCGCACACTTCGGATCGTCAAT
>JAITOZ010000019.1 GCA_031289675.1 Planctomycetaceae bacterium | reverse complement strand
CCTATTCTACGGGATTGTTCTCTCTCTCTCTCTTACACTTACGTGAGGTCAATTTTGCAGCACTTTGCTGCGGTGAAACAGTTGTGAACATTGTAGTTCTCCTTTTCAAAAGGCGGTTTTTTGCAGAGGCACAACGCCCCCGCTGTCGGCGATAGTATAACCTGTCAACAAACAAATGTCAAGCGAAATCTTTTTATTTTTGCACAATGCCGCAAGATTTTTATTTCTTTTTCCCTATACTTTTCTCTAAACTTCTGTTAGAATGGCACAAAGTCAAATACCGTCAGGAGAATCCTAATGAAATTTAATGCCGACGAAATCGCTTCTGTCATTCAGAAGGAAATTGAACAGTACGAGAAAAAAATTGATGTCCGCGAAGTCGGACGCGTCCTCGAAGTCGGCGATGGTATCGCCCAAATCTACGGACTCTCCGGCGTAATGGCAGGAGAAATGATAGAGTTTCCCAACGGTATAATGGGACTCGCCTTTAACCTCGAAGAAAATTCCGTCGGGGCTATCATTCTCGGCGATTACCTCAAACTTCAAGAAGGAGACGAAGCCAAAACAACCGGCAAACTCCTCTCTGTTCCCGTCGGCGAAGCGGTACTCGGTCGGGTTCTCGACCCCCTTGGAAACCCGCTCGACGGAAAAGGTCCCATCGTTACCAACACGTACCGGGAAGTCGAAAGTCCGGCACCGGGTATCGCCGACCGGCAGCCGGTTCGGGAATCGCTGGCAACCGGTATCAAATCTATTGATGCGATGACTCCCATCGGTCGGGGACAGCGGGAACTGATTATCGGCGACCGCAAAACCGGCAAGACGGCAATCTGCATCGATACAATTCTCAATCAAAAGGACACCGGCGTAAAGTGTTTTTACGTTGCCGTCGGTCAAAAGGATTCAACCGTTGCCGGTATCATTGAAACGCTGCGGCAATACGGGGCGATGGACTACACGACGGTTATCGTTTCCGGTGCCAGTACGCCTGCCCCGCTGCAATACATTGCACCGTATGCCGGTTGTGCGATGGCGGAATACTTTATGTACAACGGACAGCACACTTTGGTTGTCTATGACGATTTATCGAAACAGGCGACGGCATACCGGCAAATTTCGCTTTTGATGCGCCGTCCTCCGGGGCGTGAAGCGTTCCCCGGCGATATTTTCTACTGCCACAGCCGGTTGCTGGAGCGGTCTGCGAAGTTGTCGGCGGAACTCGGCGGCGGCTCTTTGACGGCACTGCCGATTGTCGAAACGCTGGAAGGCGAAGTTTCGGCATACATTCCGACCAACGTGATTTCGATTACGGACGGTCAGATTTATTTGCAGCCGGACTTGTTTTTTAGAGGGCAGCGGCCGGCGATGAACGTGGGTATTTCGGTAAGCCGCGTCGGCGGTTCGGCGCAAATACCGGCGATGAAACAGGTTGCAGGCGGTATGCGGCTTGATATGGCGGCGTTTCGGGAATTAGAGGCGTTTGCTCAACTTGGTACTGATTTGGATGCCGCAACGCAAGCCCGGCTTGACCGCGGTTACCGCATCAACGAGTTGATTAAGCAGGGGCTTTGCAAGCCGATGCACGTCATTGACCAGGTGTTTGTGATTTACGCCGGTACGCACGGTTTCATTGACAAAGTGAAGTCAGCGGACGTGCTGCGTTGGGAGAGCGAATTCCTGTCGTATCTGCACGGCACGCAAAAGCCGCTTTGGGAAAAATTGAACGAGAAGAAGAAACTCGACAACGAATTGACCGCCGAAATGGACAAAGTCCTTGGAGCGTTTAACAAAACGTTTGTGTGATGTTGCCCCGTCCTTGTGTCAGGCAGTAGGAGTTGGAAGGATGCAGGGCAGGGCAGGGCAATATGTTATCAGAATGTTATCAGAGCCGCAACCTGCCGGTTGCGAAACCGCTTGCGGGAGCAAGCGGCTCTGAAGTTGACCGGCTCTGAACATCAATCTTGATAAAAAGAATGAAACAGCATAAAACCAGAGGAGTTGTAGCGTTTGAGCGGTTGCGGAACAAGCCTGCTGTGTCTGCTTCAAAAAAATGTAAATCCAAAACGGATAGGGGATATACTGAAAATTATTCCGCAACAGATTTTCACGCATTTTTTATGTTATACGGTTGACTTCAACAGTTGTCTTCGAATTTTCGACAGGTATCCGAAGAATAGGACAAAGGAACCGCCGACAATCAGAGCAGCAAAGCCGGGTTCAAGACCGCAAAGCCAATCATAAACGCCGTGAAGTACCGCCGGAACCGCTAAACCGAGAACGGCAAATACCGCCCAACGCTTGCCGCCGGACATCGCACAAAACAGGTAATATGAAAATATTCCCGTCCAGACCGAATGTGCAAATACCAGCGACAACGACCGTAACAACGTAGTTATCATCCCACTAAGCATTATCAATGCCGTTGATATACTGCCCTCCTGAATTGCCTGTACCGCCTGCTCTTCACTTTGGGCATTGAGCAACTGTTTGACCGACTCCTGAAAGTTTTCAATGCCTTTTCCCATATCGTTAT
Source organism: Planctomycetaceae bacterium (assembly GCA_031289675.1). Lineage (GTDB taxonomy): Bacteria > Planctomycetota > Planctomycetia > Pirellulales > Thermoguttaceae > WRKP01. Next base: position 27,168 of record JAITOZ010000019.1, on the reverse strand, counting down.
AAGCGTAACCGACATTCTCGAATGCAGCGAAACCGAGACCCGAAAACACACCGATAAGAAACATCATCATCGGTGATGTTTTTTTCCGTTTCCAAGCAACGTAAAGCAACACAGGTACGATTTTGCAAAGTTCTTCGCAAAGACCAACCTGAAAGACATAGCCGAATAACTGTACAATAAAATTATGCGGCGGATCGACCAGGTTGAGGATAAATTGCGGAAATAAGTGTGCGTAAGCGAGAAACATCACATTCATACCGATGATGCCTGTAAAGAAAAAAGCGATAATCGGCAGGAGAACGCTGCCGGAACTCCGCAGGATAAGTCCCCGCAGAATACCGCCCCAGAGCATCGCAAAGAAAAACAGCAAGCCGTATAACTGAACCTGCCAATGCTGAAACGAGGTTATCGACAGCGGCAGCACGCCGAGAAGGAATACGACCCAAAATATCGGGTCGCTAAAAATAACGTAGGCATTGTCAGCGTCTATCGGAATGATTTCCTTGCGGTAGTCTGTGGTTTTGAACGACTCCAGAATATCCTGAATGTTCAACGACGGCGCACTGCTGTATGACGCTGGCTGTGCTGCGGCGGACTGGAACAGCAGCCCGTCAACCTTTGAGGCAGATTTCGTCTGACCGTCCGGCATCACGATTTGCGTGTTCAGATGAATCTTGCCGTTCGCCGCCATCGTTTGGAGCGTTGCCCAATCGAGCGGTCCTTTTTTGTTGTGAAAGTTATCGTAGTAGTAATAGTTCATCGTTTGGGAAAAGGATTAGAGGTTATGTCCGACAATGTATTTACTCGACCGTATTTACTCTACGGTCAGTTCTCTTGACTTTTGCGATACGAGTTCGATTTCCCGCTTTTTCGCTTCGTCAATTTCGGGTATCGCTTTGTAAAGTTTGCCGCCGCTTGCCGGGTCGAAAGCACTGATTATCAACTGTCCGTCAGCATTAATGCGGAACGTTACGTCAAGCGGCGAATACTGCGGTAAATTCGGCTGAACAGGTAATTCACCTGCCCAAAGAGCCGTCGTCAAATCTAAATCGACTATCTGCTCCGGCGCATCGGCAGGCGGAACATCCAGCGAGTTTTCTACCAATTCCACAATGACTACCCGCTGGTCTTTGGCTATCGTGGCATATTGCTGCGTAACTTCCGCCGGAAGCGGTGTGTTACGATAAATCAAATTCGACACGGACAAGAGCGGCGTGTTGTTCTCTTTGTAACCGTCAAGTACCGTGATACCAAAGGTCTTGCTGGCAACATTTTTTGCCCGCGTCATCGAATTACTGACGACTTCCAAAGAATAACCGTTTTCATCGGCTACTTGTTTCACCGCCGCTTCAACGGTCAAGCCGGTCTTCGTTTTCTTTTCGATAAGCGATTGAATATAGACGTTGCTGCCGATGACTGCCGCTCCTTTGGCAATCGCCTCGTCCGGCTCAAAGAGTTGCGGCTCTTTCCCGAAGTTCGCCTTTAATGTTTTGGCAACCATCGGCATTCGAGAGGAACCGCCGACGAGCAGCAGTTGGTCGAAGTTTGCGCAGCCTTTTGTTCGGGCAACGGCGAGCAGACTCTTGGTCAATTCAACGGTGCGATGCAGAAGGTCTTCGGTCATCTGTTCAAATTCTTCACGCTTGACTTCGACCGGAACCTTGTTGCCCTGATACGCAATCGTTGTCTTTGCCGTCATCTTATCCGTCAACTGTTTTTTACATTGTTCGGCTTTCTGTTGAATTTCATAGTAAAACTCCATATCATCGGCAGGGTCAATACCTGCATTGGATACTTCGTTAAACTTCTTGGCAAGATGCTGCACCAATCGGTCGTCCCAATCTTTACCGCCGAGTTGATGGTCGCCGTCAGTGCAGAGAGCGTCCACACCGTCTTTGGAAATGCGGACGATGGTCGTATCAAACGTTCCTCCGCCGAGGTCATAAACGAGAATGTGCCGCGGCTGACTGTTATCGTTCGGCTTGACACCGTAAGTAAATGCCGCTGCGGTCGGTTCGTTGACGATTTGCAGCACATTCAAACCGGCGATTTCACCAGCCCGCTTCGTTGCTTCCCGCTCCTTGATAAAAAAGTAAGCGGGACAAGTGATCACGACATCTTTAATCGTTTCGCCGAGATGCTTTGAGGCATCGTTGACTAACTTGCGGAGAATCAGGGACGAAATGTGTTCCGGCGTGTAAGGAACACCGTCAACATCGAAAGTGAATTCATCGTTCCCCATACTCCGTTTGATGAAACTGCAAACGTTGTTTGGATAGATGTTGGACATCTCTTTTGCTTCTTGTCCGACAACGGCACGTTTACCGTCAAACCAAACAACAGACGGCGTGGTGCGTTCGCCTTCGGCATTGGGAATCACTTCTGCTTGTCCGAAATCGTTAATGTACGCAACGCAGGAATACGTTGTTCCGAGGTCGATACCGACAATTTTCTTTGTCATATTCTTGCTCCTTATCTAGCGGTACAGGCTTGCCCGCCGAAGTTAATAATGTGTTAGGGTTATCGGGGTACTTTGCTCATCCGCATCGGATAAAACCTGCTGGCGGAGAACATTACGTCTTTGGAACACACAACGAGTTCAACACCATTGACGGCGATGCGGTCTCCGGGTGCTAATGTTTGCGTTCCGTTTTTCGTTTTATATTGAATCGCATTACCGGACATCTGAAATGTTCCTACGGATGGTTCTGCACCGCTGATAAATACAATGTCCCGACTGCTTCCGCCGACTGTAACGAGTTGCGTGCCGAGATTGACTTGCGTAACATTGCGCGGGTCATACATTACCATTAGCCAAGCGTTGCGGAAAGTTGTTTCAATCCAGCCGATCATTGCCCCGATACACGCACCGAGAATGACTGCTCCGATGAGCCGACCGCTGGTATCGCCGACACTTGTGAAAATCAAAAATCCAATCGCCCCTAAAACACCGCCGATTCCGCCGCCGATACTCGCCCATTTCCGGTCAAGGTTTGCGATGTAAAAGGACATTCCGAAAGCAAGCAATGTACCAAGTAAGCCCAATCCGACCAGTCGTCCTACAAACACAACGGGAATAATCTGAAAAACAGTATCACCGCAAAATCCGGCAACAAAACCGCCGATACACCCGCCGATAAGCAACGTTATCATTTGCGCCGGAATTATAGAAGGTTTGCGCAACATCTGATTTTGAACGATTACAATAAGGATACACATTCCTACGCAGAGCAGCATTGACCAGACCGTTGCTTGAATAATCTGCCTTGTCCGGCTTGTGCCAACTGGAATTGCTATATCACCGCTATCATCGTTTTTTTTCTTGCTGACATTTTTGAGAAAATCCGGTGTTGCGGCGGAAATATCGGCGTTGATTTTTTGCTCGATTTGTTTGAATGCGTCCTTGATGTTGCTATCACTTGTCATATAGACCTGCGAAGAATCACCTGTCATTCGAGCAAGATAATTTTTATCCCCGTCTTGTGTTGCAACGGCATAAATCTTGATTCCCTTTTCCAGAAGTTCACTCGCCTTTTGCAGTGCTTGTGCTTGGTCTCCATTCTGTCCATCGGTAAAAAACAGGACAATTTTCTGAACCGTTTGAGGAAGCATCGCCTCGATAGGTTTTCCCTTGATTCGTCCTTCTTCAATTTTTTTATTGATTTCGTTTATCTTTTCATTAACGCTGTCTATCCGGTTTTTATAATCCTGATTGATTTGCGTAATATCGGAATCGTTTTGAAAGAGATTCATTGCATCTTGCAGCGCACCGGTAAAGATGGTTCCGCCGCCGAAAGAATAGGAAGTTATCGTGTCTAATATCTGGTCTTTATTGTGTGAAAGCGAAAGAAAAACCCGTGAACTGCTGGAAAACACAACGATTCCAATTTTTTCTTTTTCAAGGTTTCTCGGCTGCACAAATTCTTTGGCAGCGAGTTTCACATCCATTTGTTTTTGCCCGCCCATAGAACCGCTGTCATCGAAACAAAAGCAAAAGAATGGACTCGGCACTTCGGGAACTTGAGGAATGACGATAGACGGCGTTGCTACGAACAGCGGTTCTGCCAAAATAGCGGCGGCGAGACAACCGGCAGCGGCAACGGCTGCGAAAATAACGGACTTCGGAAGTATTTGGGAAGGGTTCATAATGGAATAGTATCTGTTATTTAGCGGTGCAGGCTTGCCCGCCGAAGTTAATAATGTGTTAGGGTTATCGGGGTACTTTACTCATCCGCATCGGATAAAACTTACTTGCGGAAAACATTATGTCTTTGCTGCATACAACGAGTTCGACTTTGCCGACCTGCACTCTATCGCCGGGATGCAGCGTTTGCTTGCCGCCCGCCGTTGTGTATTCTACGTTGTTATCGCCGACCGCTCTGAACAAACCGCACTTCGATTCCGCTCCGTTAATGAAAACGGTATCCGACCGATTACCGCCGACGGTAACGAGTTGCGTGCCGAGATTGACTTGCGTTACATTGCGCGGGTCGTACATAACCGCTAACCACACATTGCGGAAAAGCGTTTCGACAATCGCCACAAGCAAACCGATGATCGCACCGAGAACAAACGCACCAAGCAGACGGCCGCCGAGTTGCGAACCGGTACTGATAATTAAAAACACAATCGAACCGGCAAACCCGCCGAGTGCGCCGAACTGCAACGCCTTTGTCTTGTTCAGATTCGGAATAAAATAAGTCATTCCGAAGGCAAGCACCGCTCCTAATACTGTCCAGCCGACAACCTGACCGAACATTCCCATACGGGCAACGTCTAAAATCTGATGCGAAGTTTCACCGACGAATCCCGCCGCAATACCGGCAAGTGCCGAACCGATAATCACAAGAATTGCTTGATTCGGCGGCAGAAGCGGTTTCTTCAAAAAATAATTTTGTACAGCAACCAATGCCAATGCAATGCCTAGACATAAAAACACTGACCAGCCGCTTGCCTGAATAAATGCCATTTGAGTCGAAGCAGAACCGCTGCCCATCAGCGATTGTTTCATTGCTGTTTCGGCTTGGGCAAACGCTTCGCCGATTTTTCCGTCCGTCGTTGCAATCACGCGGTCATCTTTTCCTGTGATACCGGCAAGGTAGGGCTTGTCACCGTCCGCCGTCATTACCGCAAAGACCTGTATGCCGTTTTTTCGTAACAAATAGGCGGTATCGACTGCCTTTTGCGCATCACCGACTGACGGCGCACCGTCAGTAAAAAGCAGTACCGCAGCGTTGGATTTATTCTCCCGAAAGACTTCGGCGGTCTTATCCATTGCATCTTCAAAGTTTGTCCCGCCGTAAGGCAGTAACTCGTCAATGTTCTTGTTTAATTCCGATTTATTATGAGTGAACGGAACAAGAATTTTGCCGACTGAACTGAAAATCACAACGGCAACGGAATCTTTTGAGAGGTTCTGTTTTCCGACAAAAGCCTTTGCGGCTTGTTTGACTTCGTCCATTTTTTCGCCTGCCATTGAACCGGAAACGTCAATGGTGAGACAATACGACTGCGCAGGTTGACCGCCGGAAGTCAGTAATAGAAACAGTTCGGCAAGCAGTGCGAGCGCGAAGCAGCCGACTGCCGCCGAGAGACAAAAGACAACGGGCTTCTTAGCGTTGGTTAATAGGTTTTGCATTGAGGTAATAAGGGGGTAAAATGTGTTACGTGAGTGTTTGACACTGTGTCATTTCATTATCAGTGTCTTTGCCTGCGGCGGCTTTGATTTTTGTTCTTCGTCCTGTAATTTTTTACGCAATGCTTCGAGACGCTGCCGTTCACTTTCAATCCAACGTTTGTCCGAAGCGATTTTGTCCCGGTCTTTTTCGGCAGATTCCAATAGCGGCTGCAATTCTTTCAAGCGGGATTCAATACGCTTTAACCGTTCTTCACTGTATCGTGCCTGTTCAATTTTACGCCGTTCCTGTTCCAACTGTTCACTAATACTTTGCAGCCGCTTTCGTTCGTCCTGTATCCAACGTTTGTCCGAAGCGATTTGCGATACCTCTGTTTCAAGTGTTTCTCTTTCATTACGCAATGACTGCAACTTTTCCTGATTTTCGTCAACCTCTTTTTTGAGACGCTGCAAAGTCTCTTCAGTGATGTTGACATCTTTGAGGTATTCCTGCTTTGCCTCTAACTCTGTTTGGAATTGGTCCAGACGCTGTGATTCTGTTTCAATCCGCTCAATTTCTTCGGCAAGCCGTTTGCTTGCCGCCGCTTTACCCGCTTCAAAGGAGCCGAAACAACTGAAAAATACGGCGATACCGGCAAGCATACCGCCTGCAAGCGAGGCAAAAATAACGCTCGTGCTGACGGCATAATTGAGCGAGCGGGTTAATGCCGTAACACCAAACCCGATGAAGGCAACGGCGAAAAAGACCGCCGTTCCCGACAAAAAGGCTTTCAGGATAGGCAATAAATCCGTCCACATTGTCAATAGTTCTGTATCGCTCATCTTTTATTCTTTGTAATAGTATTATCTTGTAAGTTATGCCGGGGTATTTTGTTCTGCCTGCTGCCGAATCTGATAGCGTATCTTGGTCAGATAGCCGTAAAACAGGATAAAACCGGCACAAATGAGCAGCATCGCAATATGATACATCTGCATTAAAAACAGATATTCATACATAAAATGCAGCAGTACGGCAGTGAACAATCCGAGAGAAACAAACTTCAGCCGGTCTTTACCAGATACAACGGCACAGGAAATAAAGTAAGCAAACAAAGCCGTCCACAAAACATTGTTCACTATCAGCGAGAATCCTGCCAAAGGATTATCGCTATTCATATCGGCAATGAAAAACGCTAACGAACCGCCTTCGGTAACAATAATCGGTAACAATATCTTGGCGGCAAATAATCCCAGCACGGAAAATGCCGCGATGAGAAATATCATCTTGAGAGAGCAGCGGCTGCGCATCCAAAGTACATAAATCACAACGGGAATAATTTTGACGATTTCTTCCAATATCGTATTAAGCAAATAAATGTTCCCCGAATAGGCGGTGATGGATTCATTGTTAATTGTTTCCCATTTAACGGCAGTCCCCCAATCATTTCCGTAACAGTGATGCAGGCAGAGCAAAATCGCCGTTCCGATTGTTCCAGTCCAAATCAATGCGGCAAAGGGCAGACGCAAACTTTCATCGGAACTGCGGACAATCAACTTGCGGAACCAGCCGCAGACGGCAACTAACAGCACGGCTATCAAAAACCACGTTCCGATAAGAACAATGACGTTTTGGGCTACGGCGAAAATCATCATCGGCAGGATACAGAGTAATCCCGCTTTCCAAAATGCTGTGTCTCCGAAAAGTATCGGTAAATTGTCTTTATCAATCGGAGTGATGGCCTCTTTGACATCTTTATACGAAAAGGATTCCAATAACAGCGTCGGTTCTGCGTCAAGGGACAATGACCGTAAAACATCGACCGGTGCGGATTCTTTGGGTTTCTTCGGCGGGGCGGATACGGCGGAAAACAACCAATTCCAAAATGTTCCCGGGGGAATAACAATCGTTTGACCGCTTACATCAAGCGTAATCGGCGGCGGACATTTTTGTTTCACGCAGTAATACTCATACACAAGCCATTCTGCTTCGGCTTTCGTCAAACCGCAATTCATCGCATCGCTAATTGACTGTTCGTAAATGGCTGTAGTAATAACTCCCTTCACTGCCCGATACTGTAAGGTTGATTTACAAAGCAACTCAAATTTCTGCCGCTGCAATGCTGCATCATAATCGAGTTGATTGTAATCGTCCTTGAAGTAGAGCAGGGCTTTACCGTAGAGCCGGTTCTTCGCATTGACTTCAGGCGTTTTTTTACTCACTTTACGGTTTGCCTCGTTTTCCGCATCGGCTTTTTTGAGGAGTATATCGCGCTTGGTCTCCGGCGAAAAACCAAGCAATTCGTACAGATTTTGGAATTGCCCGTTTGCGGCGGTACCTAAATCCTGTACGATACTCTCCATCTCTACGGCGGGAATGCGGCGGTTGCAATCCAATGAACTCGGCATCTTCGGAATGTGAAACGGCGTTTCTTCTGTGTAGCCCGATTCTTTCCGAACGGTCTCTTCGGTGAAACACGGAAAAATCTGTTTCAGTTTCGTGAACCCTTTTTCATCAATTTTACCGACGAGTTTCAGTTGCTCTGCGGCATAGCGCAACTGCGACAATTTTTCGCTGCGGGCTTCGGCAGCCTGTTTTTCTGTGTCCGGCAATCCGTCCTTGATAAATTTTCGGGCGGCGGCAACCTTGACGCTGAACTTCGGATTGGCAACAGCGCGTTTGTTCCATTCACCGATGTTCTGTTCGAGTTTCGCTGTGAGCGCAGCCGCACCAACAACCGGCGGGTCAAGGTCTAATTCAAGGTCGAGGTAAATGTTGCTGTTCATTGTTGTTACTCTAATTTATACAAACCGCCGTCAAAGCAGCCGAACACGGTACCTTCAGGGGACACCCAAATACTATCGCCGCCTGCGTTATTACTGTTGTGTGTACTTTTGACGACCTGCTTACCGGCTTGTCCGTTTTTGAACTCGACAATGCTGCCCTGTCCATCGACAATCCAAAACAAGTCCATACTGCTGCCCCAGCATCTTCGGCAGTCGTTTTTATTGAAACTTTCGCTGGAAGCAATCAGAGGATGCGTCTTTTGTCCGTCGCGATAGACCGTTATGTCCCCGTTTCCGGCAAGGACAAAGTTTTTCTCGTCTATTGCCCACATATCCCGAACAGTGGCGTTGTGATTAGAATTGTATAGTTCTACGTCCTTCTTATTCAGAACGATGCCGACAATGACCCTTCCATTGTTGCAACCGATTGCCTTTCCCTCTTTGAAAGGACAACAAGAATGTAGATCGCCGTCTAGCCCTCTTTGCTCCGTCTTGCCCGTTTTGATGTTGATGGTGTACGTCCACCCAACGTTCCTATTATCGCATTGAACGATGTCAGTTGTGAGATGGAAGAAGCCGCCGCTGCTGCGAACGTCCAACTCTTTATATCCTGCCGTATCGTAAATACGTGCTCCTTGATAGTGACTGTCCATTATAATCTGTTGAGCATTTAGGAATAACACGCTATCAGGCTGATAGTCAGGAAGCGGATACCATTTACCGCCGCGAAACCATCCACAGTTATTATTTCCCTCTCCCCAAACGCAGAAATTATTTTTGTCCCAGCCGGTGACAAACTGCACCGGAATAGGTTTATTTTTATACTCCGCTTGCGGTGTGTCGGTGTCGAAATTGCTTGGTTTAGATTCTTTCATCATCGTTACGGGTTTCCATTTTGCCCCGTTATAGGAACGGGCTGTATACTTTACGGTATAGGAACCGACTCCCCGCTGATACGCCCCGCCGCCGATGAGTTTGCCCGGCAGGGACACAAAAAATACCGCAACGGTATAGAGGATATACAAGGCAATCACGGCAACGACCGCGCCGGCGGCAATTTTGACGGCGTGTCCGGCGCTTTTGGGACGAGGAATCCACGGTGTCATCGTATTATCGGCGGTATCAGCACCGTCCGTCATCTTGAGGTCTTCGATTTGACCGAAGATAAATGCCTCCTCGACGTTGTACTCTTTCTTCAGGTAATCGACCTCGAAGGGCTGTAAGGTACCGCCGACCATCAACTCGGTAACGTTCTTGCGTAAATTCTGTAACTTTTCTTTGTCCATCTTTGGTTTCCTTCGTGAATGAAATTTGAGAATGTATCGTTAACAACACGGCAGGTGAGCAGAAATTACCCCCCGCCGCCGGTGTTCCACGTACCGCTTCGGTACTGCCCTGAGTTGCCGCACCAAGGACACGTTCCGCTTGTTGCATCAGCCTTTTCGCAATAGGTCTTTCCGCAGCGGCAGCCGACTAAATTACCGTTACCGCAGTACGGACACGGCGAACAGCCGACATTGACCGACACCGCACTGCCGTCGCTGCCGTACTTGTCCAAATCGGACAACGGAAACGCTCCTTCGCCTTCGTCCAATTTGAACGCCCCCGCCGGTCGATAATTGCCTCCGGAATCTTTGACGTACTTCTGCATATACAGTTTTTTCGTTGTCGAACATTTCCAATAGGCGCACGCCGTCGAGTCGTCCTTTTTCGTTGCCGAAACGACCGGCTTTTCACCGGCAGAGTCTGTCCGGTTCACCGCCTGCTGCGAACAGCCGGTAAAAATAATTAACGTTACAAAAAGTAAAAGGTGTTTCATTGTGATTGTCATTTATTAGCGGCTTGCGTTTCCCCCGCTTTGTTTCGGAACCGGTGCGTCCTGCTGCCTCTGTTGTATTTGCTGCCATTCTCTGTAGAGTGCTGCATACCAGACCGTCCGCGATAACTTCGCTTTCGCAAAATCACTCCTGCCGAGTCGGACACGGCAGAGTTTACGCCGTACCATCGCGGGCAAAACGGAGAGGTATCGCCATACGTACACAAACCACGCGAGAATAAGAGTCCAAAAAACGATTGCGGGAATCCATTGCAATACGTAGATGAATGCTTCTATCTGTTGGGTGCTGTCGCCTTCCCCGCTATGTTCTTTGATAAAGTTTGCGAGCCGGTCAATACCGCCAAAGCACAATACGAGGAAGAGAACAGCGAACACTATTCCGAAGAAAAAAGGCAAATTGCGTCTATTTTTTATTTTCTGGATTTCTGCTTCGATTTGCGTAACAATCTGCAACAGTCCGTACCACTTTGTTTCAGGATGCTCGGAAAGAAATCGGCGCAGCCTTGTTTCGGCATCAATGAAACGCCGCTCGTCCATCAGATTTTTGATTTCGACTTCCAATTCCGTTCCGGCATATTGCTTTTTCTTGATGTCATTGCGTAACGATTCGAGTCCCTGATAATCCGGCAGAAATTGCTCTAGTTGTGCGAGTTGTCTTTCTGCCAGTTGCAAATTTCCTTCTTGAATCGAGGCTGCTATCCGCAATTTCATTTTAACGGCTTGAGCAACTTTTGTTTGTGCGGCTTCCCAGACCGGCTTATATTTTTCCGGCAACTGATACTGGTACGGCTGCAATAGGACGTATATTTCTCCGAATTTTTTGTTATTGATCAAGGTCTGTATCTGGACAGAACGGTAGGGAAACTCCGGCGGCGTTTGCTGCTGCGTCTGTGTTTGCGGCTGCGGTACCGGCGGCTTAATCACTTCTGTAACACTTTGCGGTCCGAATGTTACCGTTTGCTGCACTTGCGGTCCGTACGTCTCCCTTTTTTCGATGACATCCGGCTGCGGCGGTTTATAATCCTTAACCTTTTTGATAATTGACGTTCCGTATCCGGCAACATTCTTCCAAACACCGGATAATCCGGTTAATATTGCCTCAAAAGGGTTTAGGGAGGTATCAACCGGCGGTTCAGGCGGTATCGCTTCCGGTATCGGGGCGGGACACTTGCGTTTGAGACAATAAAACTCATAAACAAGCCACCCGGACTCCTCCTGCGAAAAGCCGAATTTCTGCGTATCCGCAATTCCTTCCTGATAGATTTGCCAATCCGTTTTTTCCAATTCCGAAAAGTTCTCGGCATATAAACTCAATTCCTCTTCGCAAAGTTTATCAAACGGTTCCCGCTTCAGCGCAAGGTCATAACTCTTGCGTTCCGCCTCGTTTTTGAAGTACAGGAGAAACTTCTGCGCTAACCGGTTGAGCCAGTTTGCTTCGAGATTGCCCTTCGGCATCTTCGTGATGATGCCGGCATACTCTTTGGCTTTGTTATACAGCGTTTCTGTCGGTGTTGACGGCGGCAGTTCCAAAAGTTGATAGAGATTTTTACAGCGTCCGCCCTTCACATTTGCCAGCCATCCGGCAATGTTTTTCATATCAATATAGGGAACGATTTTATCGCCATTCAGAGTCGGCGGCGGCTTGGGCGGCACAAACAGCGGCAGGGCTGCCTCTGCCGTCGAAGTACCTGCGTCTGCCTCGTTTTGAATCGTTGCTTCGCTGAAAAACTTCTTGAACCGGTTTTTCAGTTGCTTCAGATTTTTCTCGGTAACAGCACCCGCACCGGCTTTTTTGTAAAGTGAAATCTGTCTCCGTAATTCTTTCAATTTTTGCGTGCGTGCTTCAACGGCTTGCTGCTGGAGAGCGGAATCAGACAATCCGCCTTTGATAAAACCGAGGGCTTTGCTAACCCGCTGTTGCAGCATCGGATTCGCAATGACTGCCTTGTGCCAGTCTTTAATCTGTTCGTTCAGGTACGCACCGAGTGCCGCCGCATCGGTTATCGGCGGGTCGAGACACAGTTCCAGTTCGATGTAAATGTTGTCTGCCATAAATAAAGGAAACATTTAGGTCAGCAGCGGGGACTGTCCCCGCTGCTGTAACGGAGGGATTAATCCACGATGGTTAGATCCACATTTTCTTTGGCTCGTTCTTTTTCTTCTGCCGTCATCACACCTTCGGACTTGAACTCCGCCGTAATCACTTTACCGTGAGTTTTATCCAAACCGGTCAGTCTTAACTGTCCCTGTTCGTCCAACTCGAACGTGATTTCAATCGGTGCCTTTGCCGGTAAATTCCCGTCCAAAGCAAAGACCGCTCCGCCGAGTTCTTCGCTGACATCCAGAGCCGCATCGCTGTCGGTTTCGTTGTTGACGTACACAACGAGGTCTATCTCATCCGCATTGGGTCCCGCCGTTCCAAAGGTTTGACTGCCTTGGGTCGGAACCGGCGTTTGCTTGATAATCAAGTTACGAATGACCGGCTGCCCCGCTTTCAATGCACGAATTCCGTAGGACTTTGTTGCGACCATTTTCAAGACGGTACTGACAGCCGCCTTGATTTCATCTTCCGTCTTGCCGGTTCGCACTACCAACTCAATAAGTGCTGCGTTCTGTTCCGGTTCGGACAAATTGCCAAACTCTTTCCCGCCGGTGATGTCCTTGACGGCATCGGAGAGAATGTTGATTTCTCCCGCCTTTGCTGCCCCTTTCGCAACGGCTTCATCGACATCGAATTCGACCGGGACGATGCCGAGCGAAGATTGATATTTTTCCGTTACTTTCACTTTAATCTGCGGCATACGGGTCGAACCGCCGACAAGCAGAAAGGCATCAATTTTGGTGATGCCCTTTTCCTTTGCCTGTTCGAGAACTTTGTCCGTTAAAGCCAAGGTCTGTTCCGTCAGGTCGGCAGTCAATTCACCAAACTTTTCCTGCGTCAGTTCAACGACGGCTTTTTCGCCTTCAAAAACAACCTTCCGCTTGATACTTTCCTTGTTGGAAAGCGTCTTTTTGTCTGTTTCGGCATTGAACCGCAAGTCGTATGCCGTTTCGGAATCCGACAGAATATCGGCACTGCTGCCCGTCTGACTCTGGAACTCCGCAACGTAATGCTGCACAATGCGGTCGTCCCAATCCTTGCCGCCGAGTTGGTGGTTGCCTTCGGTGCAGACGATACTGATTTCGTTCTTTTTCGGGTCGCTGCCGATTTTTACAACGGTTACGTCAAATGTCCCGCCGCCGAGGTCATAGACGATGACGTTTTTGCCTTTGGATCCCTCAACGTTGAGACCGTAGTTAATGGCTGCTGCAACGGGTTCATCAACGATGGCAATGACATTCAAGCCTGCCAATTCACCGGCGGTGCGGGTACGTTCCCGCTCTAAATCGCCGAAATAGGCGGGACAGGTGATGACGACATCTTTGACATCGTGTTCACCGGTCTTCACGGCATCACCGGCAAGACGGCGAAGGATAAGAGCGGAGATTTCCTCCGGCTTATACGATTTGCCTTTTGCGGAGAACGACCACTCTTTGTCGCTCATCTGCCGTTTGACGAAATCGACAACCTCGCTTGGGTCGGTCTTTGCCGACTCTTTGGCAATTTTGCCGACAATGACGTTTTCTTCGGATTCGAAAAAAACGACTGACGGAGTAATCCGTTCATTGTCGCTGTTGGTAATGATTTGTGCCTTATCGTATTCGTCAATGAATGCGATAGCACTGTAAGTGGTACCGAGATCAATACCGTAAATCTTTCTGGGAACGTTGGACATAATAGACCTTTCAGTTGGGGTGGAGTGAAACAAAGTAAAAAGTTAACGGAGCGGACTTGTCTTGCCGGTTATTGCTTGACATAGACCTCGACAAACTCGGCACGCAATATCTGACCGTCCATTGTGTAGCCCGGTCGGAGCGATTGCTTGATGAGTTTGTGTTTGTCCGGTTCGTCCGTCGGCACGGTTTTCATCGTCTTTTGCCGTTTGGCATCAAACGGCGTGTTCGGTTCGCTGCGGTAATTCTCGACATCGAAACGTTGCAGCAGCATATCTTGCAAATCGCCGGTTATTTCGCCGAAAAAGGACAGTAATTTGCGGTAATTTTCTTCGGAAAATTCTTTACCGTCAAAAGACGAGACGGACTTATCCGTTTCGTCAATTTTTTCGATGACGGCAAGAATCAGCGATTGCTGAAACTTTTTGAGTATGCCGGTCTTGTAATCCATATTCTCTTTGTAGAGTTTATCGATTTGTTCCTGCTTTGCTGCATCGTATTTGAGTTTGACTTCAAATTCTTTTGCGAGGTGCTGCAAGAGCGGCAGGGCTTCCGTCGGCAGCGTATCGGCAGAGCGTATTCCGCTGTCGGCAGATGCCGTGTTTTCCGATGATTCAGATAATTCAGATTCAGTATCAGCGGGCGGTACTGCCGAAGAGCCGGCATCACTTGACGATACCTCGCCGGCACGTGACGGCATTTCGCCGGATGGTGTTTTGCGGAGGGCAGTCATCGTTAATTTGCCGAATTTTTGCCATTTTACGAACAAATATCCTAACCCTAACCCCAACCCTAAGATGAGTACATCGATTGCGATACGCAACAGGTACAACGGGTCACGCGTTAAGCCGGTGTATCTGGAGGATTCGTTCGCTTGAGTCTCTTGGGAAGCATCATCCGTCTTGTTGTTACTGTTCTCCGGCGCGGATATAGTGTTTGTCTTGATGGTACTGTTCTCCGGCGATGCGGATTTCGTGTCCGTCCTGGTGGTATTGTTCTCCGGCGCGGATATAGTGTTCGGCTTGGTGGTACCGCCGCTCTTATTCCCAGACTTTTGACCACTGCCGGATTGTGCAGCGGTAAGTCCTACGGATAGGAATAAAAACAGGGATATTAACAATGGCAGCGAGAGTTTCTTGTTCATAATGTTTATGGTGAAATTGTTGTTGGAGGCAAAAACTAATTACGCAGTGATTACGAATCAATCAGTCTTTTTGTGTAAAATTGCCGGACAAATAAAGTATTGTTTGGCTCGATAATTGTATTTTTTTTTTGAATGTCAACAAACGGGGAAAAATTTTGAGAATTTTATATGAGAATTATGAATCGCAAGCGTAATTTCCGGCATATACTGTTGGGGGGATAAGTGAGACGAGGAGAGGGAGGGAACTCCCGGATATGGGGAGCGTAAAACTTTATCGGGTATTTTTTTTGACAATAATTTTTTTGACAATAAGGTTTTCCTTTGTCCGAAACCCTTATTTTCCCCGGTACCCTTAATAGCACAGGTTCCCATTCATTGTTTCCCCTTATTTGTAAATTGAGGGAATATTACGCACCCCCGGATATGAGTATGATTCAATCTCTGTAAGAGATGTTATTTTTCAAAAAACTGAAAAATTTTTACTATTCCCTATTGCTTTTGCCATCGGCATAATTTACAACGTACGGTGTTGTTTGCCGTCAAAGGCAGCAGGGCAGGGGAGAGGTTAACTTTTTCCGCTGAAACTAACTTTATCAATTATGCTGTCTATCGAACATCGCCTTTCCTTTGAAAAGCCGATATTTGAACTCGAATCCCGGCTGGAATCTCTCAGAAAAGATGCTTCCAGTGCCGGCATAAAAGATGAAATCGCTCAACTCCGCAAGTCGATACAGCAACTCCAGAAGGATGTTTACGCTTCCCTCAAACCGTGGGAAACCGTTGAAGTCGCCCGGCATCCGAACCGTCCGCAAACGCTCGACTACATTGATATGGTTTTCGATGAATTCGTTGAACTGCACGGCGACCGGTTTTTCGGTGATGACCCGGCAATCCGTACCGGTTGGGCAAAACTTGACGGTACAAAAGTAATGTTTGTCGGGCAGCATAAAGGACGTAACCTGAAAGAACGGCAAATTTGTAATTTCGGCTGTCCGCATCCCGAAGGCTACCGTAAGGCTCTGCGGGCAATGGAGATGGCGGCAAAATTCCATTTGCCGGTAATTACGTTAATCGACACGCCGGGGGCTTTCCCCGGTATCGCTTCCGAAGAGCGGGGCGTTGCCCTAACGATAGCCGACTTAATGTACAAAATGTCCGCCTTGCCGGTTCCGATAATCTGTGCGGTCATCGGGGAAGGGGGGTCAGGCGGGGCTATCGGCATCGGGGTCGGCGACCGCGTGGCGATGCTCGAACATTCGTACTATTCCGTCATCAGCCCCGAAGGCTGTGCCGGAATTCTTTGGAAAAGCAGCGAGTATAAAGACAAGGCAGCAGAAGCCCTCAAAATGCGGTCGAAAGACCTGCTTGGTTTCGGTGTGATAGAGGAAGTGATTGAAGAGCCGCTCGGCGGGGCACATCGGGACCCGCATTTGACGGCTTCACGTTTGAAGCATTTTTTGCGCAGTTCGCTCAAGAGTCTGATGAAGTTGCCGATAGACAGACTCGTTTCACAAAGATATGAACGTTTCCGCAAACTGGGACAATTTGAAGAAAGCGAAGTGTGTAATGTTTAATGTTTTTTGTTTGACATCTTTTCCAAACCAACGACTGACGGCAGATGACACAAGAGACCGTTTTTCAGCAACATACCAACGTCCGATAATGTTTCTTATGTTCGGTTAGGGAGTAGAACACGGAACACACCGAACTACGCAGAAAGAAAGATAATTATGGACAGGTAATGCTGAATCTGTGTATAATCAGGCAACAGATATTAGAACACTGAACACACGGAATTACGCAGAAAAGACGGAATGTCAAAATCTTCCGTGAAATTCAGCGTGTTCCGCGTTAAAAAAAAGAACGGTAATAAGCAATGCCGACATTAAACTGGTTATCCAAAGAGAACGACCTGAAAACGGCAAACAAAGTGCCGTACAAACTCCTCGAAGAACTCCCGAACCTCGGCGCAGGAGACAAAGACACCGGTAATATGCTCATTCAAGGAGACAATCTCGAAGCCCTCAAAGCCCTACTGCCCTTTTACGCCGGACAAGTCAAATGTATCTATATCGACCCGCCTTACAACACCGGTGCAAGAATTGACGCGGACGGAAAACAAGTGGGATATGATGATAATCTCGAACATACAATTTGGCTGAGTATGATGTATCCGCGTTTGCTTTACTTACGAGATTTCTTATTGGAAGACGGATTGTTAGCAGTTCAAATTGATGATAATGAATTTGCGAAGTTGTATCTTTTACTTATGGAAATTTTTGGTGAAAAAAATTTGAAAACGATTAGCGTAAAAATGAGTGAAGCAACTGGAGTCAAAATGGCTTCGGTAAGAAAAGCGGGCAGTATTCCAAAGATGAAGGAATTCATTATCCTTGCAAAGAAAAACGGTATTCGTGGTTTAATGCTGGAAAGAGTAGCAAAGGAAAAGTGGGACGATGAATATAAAATCTACTTGGATGGCATTACACAAGATGAAATTTTACGATTAAAAGAAATTATCGAAAAGGAGGATCGGACACACGAAGATGTGCAAGAGGCAGATAAAATTTGCGCTGAATTTTCGTTCTCAAACGTTGAAACGGTAATGCGGCAACAAAATATATCAAGAAAAGATAAAGAAAAATGGTGTATCGAAAATTCGTGGAGGATATTAAGAAGTGTTGCAACAACGGATACAGCAAAAGCAATAGCGGATGCGAAAAAACAAAATATATCACAGGAAAAAGCGGCTTTTATTATTGAAACAGTTCAAAAGAAAGCGTACGTCATAAGGAATGATTATGAACAATCAGCAGCACAACCCCGTATTAAACTGCTTTTTGCCGATGATTATTTAACGGTAGGACTGGGTGATTTATGGACGGATATAAAAACAACTGGATTAAATAACGAAGGGGGCATTGATTTTAAGAAAGGTAAGAAACCGGAACGTTTGGTTCAACGGATAATTTCAATGTCCACCGCCCCCGGCGACTTGGTGTTGGACAGTTTTTTAGGTAGCGGGACAACGGCGGCGGTTGCGTTGAAGATGGGTCGGCGTTTCATCGGTATCGAAATGGGAGAGCAAGCGCAAACGCATTGTGCGGTGCGGTTGAAGAAAGTCATTGACGGCGAACAGGGCGGGATTTCCAAAGCAGTGAATTGGCAGGGCGGCGGCGGGTTTCGGTTTTATAAGTTGGGAAAGCCTGTCTTTGACAGCGAAGGACGTATCAACGAAGGAATTAAGTTTTGCCAACTTGCCGCTCACGTTTGGTTTTCCGAAACGAAAACGCCGTTTGACAAACCGAAATGTCCGCTGCCGTTTTTGGGCGTGCATCGGGGGACGGCTTATGCGTTATTGTACAACGGCATTTTGCACGACCGCACCGTCAACGGCGGCAATGTCCTGACATCGAAAACCCTCCAAATGATTTTGGACGATAAGGGAGCAGCCGAATTCGACCGCCTCGTCATTTACGGCGAATGTTCCCGCATCGGCGAAAAAAGACTCAAAGCATTGAACATCGTCTTCAAACAGATACCATACGATTTGAAAAGATAAAATTGGAACACTGAACACACGGAATTACGCAGAAAAGACGGAAGGTCAAAGTATTCCGCGAAATTCAGCGTGTTCCGCGTTAAAGAATATTAGAACACTGAACACACGGAATTACGCAGAAAAGACGGAAGGTCAAAATATTCTGTGAAATTCCGCGTGTTCCGCGTTAAAGAAGATTTAGAACACTGAACACGCTGAACTACGCAGAAAAGACGGAAACAAATGCAACTGAAAACTTATCCCTGCGAAGCGGAGCAATAATTTTACACACAAGAAGGAGCTCTTTATGTCAACGATTAATTCCAAAGAATTATTATTGCAGGAAGTGAATGTCCTGCCGTCCGTCTATGTTTCGGAGGTTCTCGATTTTATTGATTTTCTGAAAACGAAGCGGCAAGTGCCGGTATCGGAAACAATGCTGTTATCAGAAGCAGCATTGGCAAAGGATTGGGACACTGATGAGGAGGACAAAGCGTGGGCAAGTTTATAAAAGGCGATATTGTTGTTATACCGTTTCCGTTTTCCGACTTGTCGGGCAGTAAGCGGCGACCGGCTCTCGTTATTGCCGGCATAAGCGGCGATGATGTGATTTTATGTCAAATTACAAGTGCAGCCCGGAATGACAGCGATGCGGTTGTTCTTGAAACGGCGGACTTTGAACAGGGAACATTGCCGGTAAAAAGTTTTGTCCGTCCGAACAAGATTTTTACGGCTGCCCAACAGTTGATATTAAATCGTGCGTGCCGGTTAAAACCGGAAAAGATGCGGGAAATCACGGCAGCAATTGTGCAGATTTTAGAACAATAAACAAAATGCAACTGAAAACTTATCAACAAGACACGTTAAGCGTTCTTCGGCGGTTTTTGGAACAGTGCCGATTGACGGGCGTTGAAAATGCGTATCTGAAAATCACCAATCAGCCGGAAATCAAAGACCGGTTAGGACTGCATAAATCGCTGTCCTACCAAACTTGGACAGGTCTCGAAAATACGCCGCGGGTCTGTCTGAAAGTTCCGACCGGCGGCGGGAAAACTATCCTTGCCGCCCATACACTCAAAATCGTTTCCGAAATGTGGTGCGGAAAAGAATTTCCGCTTGTGCTGTGGTTTTGTCCCGGCGATACGATACGCAGACAGACCGTTGAGGCGTTGAAAAATCATTCGCATCCTTACCGGCAAACGCTGAATCAACAGTTTGACGGCAAAGTACGTGTATTCGATATTGACGACAAGTTTAACATTACACCGCAGGATATTGAGCAGAATGTTTGTATCATCGTTACAACGATTCAGGCGTTCCGGCAATCGAAAACGGATAAGTATAAGGTCTATGCGCATAGTGAATACCTTGAACCGCACTTTGCACGGATACCGGCAAAAGCAGGAATGGAATTGCTTGACAACGGACGGATCAAGTTTTCGTTTGCGAATTTGCTGTATCATCACCGCCCGATTGAAATTGTCGATGAGGCGCATAATGCCGTTTCGGATTTGACGCAGGAAGTTCATCAGCGTTTGAATCCGGCGGCGGTGATTGAGTTGACCGCCACACCGAAAACAGACAATAACACGCTGTATCTTGTGCGTCCTTCGGAATTGAAGGATGAAGAAATGATTAAGTTGCCGATTGCTCTAACGGAAAATATCGGCTGGGAACAAGCAGTTGACCAAGCCGTCGCCAAGCGGGCGGAATTGGAAACCGAAGCCGAAAAAGAGCGGGAATACTTGCGTCCTCTTTTATTGTTACAGGCACAGGATAAAAACGGCGAAGTTCCTGTTGCAAAGTTAAAAGAGTATTTGCTGAACACGATACCGGAAAATCAGATTGCCGTTGTTACCGGCGATCAGAAGGAATTAAACGGGATTACCGTAACAGACCGCGATTGTCCGATTCGGTTTGTGATAACAGTCGAGGCGTTGAAAGAGGGCTGGGATTGTCCCTTTGCTTATGTGTTATGTTCGCTTGCCAACATCCAGAGCGATACCGCAGTGCTGCAACTTTTAGGGCGGGTAATGCGTATGCCGTATGCGGCACGAAGAAAACAAGCGGCATTAAATAAGGCGTATGCGTTTGTTCTTTCCAAGGAGTTCGGCAAGTCGGCGCAAACGCTGGTCGAGCGGCTGAAAGATAAAGGTTTTGACGAAACCGAAGCGGCAGCGGTTATTGTCCCCGCTCTGCCGATGACGTTTTACGGCGGCAATCCTGAACGCTTTGAGTTAGAAAATCCGTTAGCGGAAGATATTGTTGAAAGTATTCCGTCCGGTATCTTTTACGATACAAAAAATAATGTGTTGACATTCACACCGCAAACAACGGAGGCAGGCATTGAAACACTTGCCGAAAAATTGCCGGACAAAGAGCGGTTTGAATTCAAGCGGCAATATGCGGCATACCGGCGGCGGGAAGAAGAACCGTCACCGGCAAAGCGGGGCGAAAAATTTTCTGTACCGAAATTACTCGTTGAATTGCAAGGTCATTTTGTCTTTGCCGATGCGGATGAAGTGTTCGAGTCTTTCGATTGGAAACTTGCCGATTACGCTCCGCCGGAATTAAAGGAAAACGAATTTAGCATTACTCCGCAAGGCAGCGGCTTCGTGATTGATTTGGACAGTAACCGGCTGTGTTATAGTGCTTCAGGTCAGGGCGAAGTTACGCCGCTGTTTGAAGTCGAAGGTTGGACGGCAGCGAACCTCATCAGTTGGCTTGACGGGAAACTGGGAGCAATCGACATTCCGCAAGGAGCGTTCATTGAATGGCTGCGGCAGATGGTCGCTTATTTGACAGAGACGCGGGGCATTGATTTACCGAAGTTGATGTTGACAAAATATGTCCTTGCCGGCAAGTTCAAGAGCAAGATTGACGAAGCACGAAAAGCGGCAAAGAACGTGTCCTATCAACAGGCGTTTTTCGTACCGGAAAGCCGGGTAATGCTCGATTTTAACAACGGCTTTGAATTCAAAGAAGGAATGTATGACAGCGAAATGTTTTACACCGGTCATTATCGTTTCGTGAAACATTTTTTAGGTTCTGCAAAAGTTCCGGCGTTTGACGGAAAAATTGACGGAGAAGAATTCCTCTGTGCGAAGGCGATTGACAGTTTGAACGAAGTGAAGTATTGGATACGCAATGTTGCCCGGCATCCGAGTTCGTTTTATCTGCCGACTTCGACGGACAGATTTTATCCCGACTTCGCGGCGCAGTTGAATGACGGACGGATTTTAATCGCGGAATACAAAGGGAAAGACAGAGTCAATAACGATGATACGAAAGAGAAAAAATTGATGGGCGAACTTTGGGAAAAACAAAGCAAAGGCAAAGGATTATTTATGATTGCCGAACAATCAAAAACAGGGTTGAATGTGAGAGAACAGATTAAGACAAAAATAGGTAAGTAACCGCATCGGCAACGCCCTGCCCTTTCTATTGCAAAGATAGATGACCTGTTCCGTAATCTTTTTTTTTCAACGCGGAAAACGCTAAATAACGGAGCAGGCAAAATGTCCAATAAAAACTTCTGCGTTTTTCGTAACTTTCGTGCGGTTCGCGTTAAAACATCGGTTACGAGAAACTTTGCAGGTAACGCGGGGCAGTATTCCTCCTGTTGACAAAAACGGGGCGGTTTGTAAGAACTGAGGTGTAGAATGGGACGATGATTGGTGCTGTACAGGTCTTTTCCTTAACAAGTTAAAATGATATGGAGGATAGCAGATGAGCAGGAACACGAGACGTGTTATTTTAGGTACGGCGATCGCGGCACTTGTGGCGGGTCCGTTCGTCATTGTCCGGCATTTTCGTAAGGGCAACCCCCCCTTCCCGTAACAGGGAGTCGGGAGGTATCGGTTGACTCCGATATCGTTCCCTCTGGTAAAGTTAATGTGCCGTATCAGGTAATGGATTGTCAACCCATTCCATTGCTCTGCCGCATAAAAATGTTTGCCGGAAGTCTGTAGAAGTATTGCCTGTCCTCGGATAAGAAAACTCTCTTGGCTTCCTATTGTTATGATGACGACTGGAAGGGTGTGCTTTGTACGGCATCGGTTAGTGCTTCCGGCGTTTCAGGGAAACTCGATAAACTGGTTGAATTGGGAGCAAACCATCTGATTGTAGAGTTGAGGTGTTCCTTTTCCATACAGCGTTTTACTGACATCAACTATCGGTGTTTTGGGAAATTTTATAACGGACGCGTTTTTGTCGCTGCTTCGTTCGAGTCCCCGAAGGAATACACGGCTTTCGAGTTTTCAGTAGATGCGTTGCAGAATTACGAGAAACAGCATTGAGTATGTTTTCCAGTTTGGGGCAGGTTGTTTATTGCCCGATGGGCAGCAGCATATTCTTTGTACCTGTCAAGCAGGAGATTCTTATTTTGACCGTGCCAAAGATTTAGGTATCCCGCTTTGCGAATTAGGGATTGCGACACTGCCGTTCAAAATCGGCTAATAACAATGATAAGTCCGGTACAGCGAAGGTTAAATTTGGATTCGCTCCCTTGTGAGGGTCGTCCGATTGTTTCGGCGATGTTGGATTTAACGCTCCTGCCGCAACAGAAGGCAAAGACCCCTCTTGCGGGAAAAACTCGTCTGTGCTATATTCGACGGAGAATTGAGACCGTGGATTATGGACCAAACAAAATGAAACATTTCTTACTGGTATTGAGTTTTGCCTTGTGTTTGATTTCTCTTTTGGAAGCCGCTGCGCAAGAGCAAAAGAAGGCAGAAGCATTTCGCGGAAAAATGTACGGCGTTAATGTTCGCGGGAAGTTTCTGATGAAACAAACCCGGGAAAATGAAAACGGCGGATATGATGAGCCGACTTATCGGGATGGTTCCGGTAACCCGCTTTCAGAGCGGGAACAAAATCTTATCAATGGTTATGAAAAGATTTCGCTCTTCGGTTGGAGTGCATCGGTGCGTGCTATGACGACAGGGATCGGCGGTCCCGTTCGCTTATTGTTTCAGTATGGAGACAATCCGGACTTTCTATCCGCGGTGGGATTAACAGCCGAACAAATCGGCAAATTCAATTCGGCTTTGTGGAACTTGCCGGAGTTGCCGACCGATGAAATGATTGCCGTTTGGGAACAGGCGGGACAAACAGACGATACGGAAGAATTGGCTTTGCTGGGACAAAAATGGGAAAATTATGCGAACGAAAATACAGAGAAAGCCTTTCAGTACGTTTCCAAAGCCGTTTCGCCGGAACAGATGTTGCGGCTTCGGGAACTGGAATTGCAAATGCCGAGTCCATTTGGAACCAATGACCCTTATATAACGTTCGGAGCGTATGAAGGTTTGAATCTGACCGATGAACAAAAGAATACATTGAGGCTGCTGAAAGAGGAATTTCTCAAAGAACAAGAAGAATATTTTCAAGCGGAGAAATCGGGGAGCAGGAGAGCATCGGAAAAAATAAAAAATGCCATTGACGCAGTAACGGTAAAAATCAAAAAAATGTTGAATGAGGAACAGACTAAAAAACTCGCCGAATTGCTGGCGAATCGACCCCAATTCCTCACTGATAGGACGGTATTATTTAGAACCGCAAAGAAAGAGGACGACAGTTGGAAAAAATCGTGGAAACCGGGTGACCCGATTCCGGCAGGAGCCGTTCCGCCGAGACCGAAGGGACGATTTCCGTTACACGAATGATGATATTCCCTGGTGTGTTGACACGATTCTGCTTTCCCGATGATATGGAATAATAGGGGGCAAAACGGGGTGATTGGGGCGTTTATTTTTATTGGGGATTGAACCTTGCATTTTTGTGCCATTTCTATCGAAAAAAATACCCGATAAATTTTGACGCAACACTCTGCCCTGCCCCTTTACTTGGAGAACTATATGATGTACAAGACCGTTATCTGTTTCGTTTGCGGGATTCTCCCGCTCGCCCTGCCCTCCCCTGCCCCGCTATTTGCGGCGGATATTGATTGGCAAGCCTTTCTGGCAAAGCAAGACCCCGTTTGGGTTAAAATGCCGCAAAAGTTCAATCACGGCGCATTTCTCGGAAACGGATTGCTCGGTGCGACTATCTTTCAGGACGGAAATAACCAAATCCGTTTTGAAATCGGACGCTCCGATGTGACCGACCATCGGCGGGACAATGCCCGGCTGCCTATCGGCGGAATACTTCTTAAAACAAACGGACAAATCCAATCCGGCACGCTGCGCACCGACCTTTGGAACGCCGAAGTCCGCGGCGAAATCATCACCGATAAAGGAACAGTCCGCTTTCACGCTTTCATTCATACGGACGAGATTGCTCTTATCGTTGATTATCAAACGACCGGCGAAGAACAAGACATCGCCTTTCACTGGGAACCCAAAGAAGCCGCCGTGTACAACGACATACAGACAAAAGCACAGGTCGTTCCCAATCCGTCAGCCGAAACCGGCGATGACTCCGGCGTTCACTCTTGCGAACAGAAGCGGGTCGGCGGCGGTTCATTCACAACCGCCTGGACTGCCGATAAAAAGCGGCTCATCCTCACCGTTGCCGATTCTTTTCCGGCAAATACCTCGAAACAAGAAGCGTTAGCAAACGTCCAACGGGTTGCCGCAATGACAAGCGAAGCATTGGAAAAAACGCATCGGAATTGGTGGCACGCTTATTATCCGGCAAGTTTCGTTTCCGTACCCGATTCGCAAATCGAAGGCTTTTACTGGAATCAAATGTACAAGTTGGCGAGTGCAACGCGGCAAGACCGAATGGTCATTGACTTGCTTGGTCCCTGGTATCAGCAAACCGGCTGGCCCCGGATTTGGTGGAACCTGAACATTCAGATTGCGTATTCGCCGGTCTATACAGCGAACCGCTTGGAACTCGGTGAGTCTTTCACCCGGTTCATTGATGCGAAGCGGGACAATTTCGTCAGGAACGCCAAAGATATTTATCAATTCGATGACGGTGCAACTGTTTCCCATTCAACGGATTACGAAGGTTTGCGCGGCAGCGGTTCGCAGGCTCCTGACCATTTTCTCAATCCGGGCGACTTCACCTGGGCTTTGCACCTCTATTGGCAGCAGTACCGTTTTTCGATGGACGATACACTGATTACTGACCAAAAGAAACACGCCTTTTATCCGCTGCTCAAGCAGTCGGTCAACTTGTATTTGGAATTGTTACAAAAAGACGGAGACGGTAAACTGCATCTGCCGAAGATGCACTCGCCGGAGTACGGAAACGATGAGGATAATAATTACAATCTGTCGCTGCTTCGCTGGGCTTGCGAAACGCTGCTGTACCTGAATAACCGGTATCAGTTCAACGACCCGATGTGTGCCGATTGGGAACGGGTTTTGAAAGACCTCGCCGCCTATCCGCAGGATGCCGCCGGTTTCCGTATTGGAAAGACGATGTCCTTTGAACGTTCGCACCGGCATTGGTCGCATCTCCTGATGATATATCCTTTGCATACTTTATCTTTTGAACAGCCGGAGAATCGGGAACTCGTAGAGAAGTCGGTACGGCATTGGCTGACGGTGGGCAATGCGAAGGGACTTAACGGCTGGTCTCTTGCGGCGGCATCGGCAATGTATTCTTATTTAGGGGACGGAGAAAATGCGCTGCGCTGTTTGAGGGCGCATCATAACACGAAGATTTCGGTTATGCCGAACACGCAGTACATTGAAGGCTGGTCAGTGATAGAATGTTCGCTTGTTGCGGCGGAGTCGCTTCAAGAGATGCTTTTGCAAAGTTGGGGCGGTGTGATACGGATATTTCCGGCAGTACCTGCGGAGTGGCAGGATGCGGTATTTCGTGATTTACGGGCGGAGGGAGCGTTTTTGGTTACGGCGGTTCGCAAGGGCGGCAAGACGCAATGGGTTCGTATTAAAAGTCTGGCGGGCGAGCCTTGCGTTGTCAAATTGGATTTTGCGGACAAGGTTCAGGTATCGGATTTATCGGTTGCCGTTCGGGAAGTGAAGCCGCATTATTACGAACTTGCTTTGGCAAAGGGACAGGAAGTCTTGCTGTACACCGATGCCCAAGCCGTTCAGCCAATCAAGCCGGCGGCAATACCGGATAATGCGGAGAATTTTTGGGGAGTAAAGTAAGATATTTTCATTTTCGATGAAAAAGATGATAGATAAAACGGTATTTTATGCCGACTGTACCAAATGAAACGTTTTTTTCGTTTGGTACGATGGACGTTGAAACGCTCATCGGCTTGGTGTTGATGCCCACGCGCCTTGATGCCGAAACGGTGGAACTCGGAATGGCGGTTGCCGTGCTTTCGATTCTCGGAGCAATCAACGGGACAATTCTTGCGTGGGTTGCAACGTCGTTATTCTCCGGCAGCCCGCCGAATGAGGAGTAAAAAGCGGAAGTAATAAGTATGGGGCTTGACAAGTTTAAGAGTTATTTTTTCATAAGTTTTTTTATAATTTTGGCAAGGTTTTCTTTTCTATGGTTGAAGCGGAATTCCGTTTCCTTTAAGTGTATCACAAACTTATCTG
>JAITOZ010000018.1 GCA_031289675.1 Planctomycetaceae bacterium | reverse complement strand
GCATTTGCGGTACATTTTCGACTTGGATTTCTGCGTCAGTGACCTCGCCGGACTTCGTGTTCATCTTGACATCGAGAACACCGGGTTTGTCATCAAATCCCTCCCGCTTCAAATGCGGGTCAACAATAGCGAGCGACCCGTATTCCTCTGCGGCAAATCGAGAACCGATTGCAGAAACGCTGCCAACGAGTCCGCATTCCGCCGGTCGCCGAATATCAACTTGAATACAAAATCCGAACAAGACGGGAGAATTATCCGGGACATAATGATTCAGGACGCAGCGCAAATATAACATAAATACCCGCAAAAACAAAGCGGCTTACACCGCCCGATAAAAGGCTCTGTCCCGTATCGAACAGCCCGCCGGTTGTTCAGCCCGCATAAAGTTAGTGCAGCCGCTGCAAGCAAGACAGACTTGTTTTTCGTCCATTGCACCCCTTGTCAAAATATCTTTCGGGGCATTCGGATAGGCAAAACTGCACCGCCCCTGTCCGAACAATGCAGCCGAATTGCTTTGGATAATGCCTGCCGCAACTTTTGGAACGAGATGCCGGAGCCAAGCCGTTCCCGCTCCTATCATCGGCAAATCCGGCTGCGACTGCTGCATTTCCCGAACGGTATCGACAAACCGGACAACACCTAAAAGCGGGTGTTCATCGTAATGTATCGTACCTTTTGCCGCTTTAGCATACGGACGATTGTAATGCGGATTAAAATACGGATTGCCGATAGTTACATTTAAGAGAGGCACACCGATTTTCTGTAACATTAAGGCAAGGCGTTTCGGTTCTGTTAAATTGTGCTTCTTGTAATCTTCTTTATCCGTACCGAATCCCCAGGGATATTTGACGGCATCATACACACTCAATCGGCTTGTAACAAAAATCCCCGGCACTTCGCTGCCGATTCGCTGAATCGTTTCACGAAGAAAGCGGGTCCGGTTTTCAAACGAACCGCCGTACTTTCCGCTGCGGGTATGCGCACCGAGAATTTCATTGAGCAGATAGCCGTGGCAACTTTTCACGTCAATACCGTCGAAGCCGCATCGGGCAGCAAGTTTTGCGGCAGCAGCGTAATCGTCTTGCAGTCGGTCAAGTTCGTCATCGGTTATCAGCGGATAATCGGCGGGAATGTTATGTGCTGCATCAAGTACGCTGCTGTGCTGCGCAATAACCGGCTTGCGGCTGCCGCGTACCGGTTTACTATACCGTCCGCTGTGCGTTAGTTGAATAACGGTTACAATTTCGTGTCCGTTCTCTTTTCGGGCAATGCGGCGTGTGTTTTCCAGTAGTTCAGCAAATTTTCCGGCACTGTTTTCGTTGAGCCAGAATTGCTGTTCGTTTGACCGGGCATCACAACGGACGGCAGTTGCCTCAAACCAAATCAGACCGGCACCGCCGGCGGCGAAGCGTTCATAACGGCGAAAACCAAGTTCCAGCGGTTCGCCGTCGGGACCGGAATCGAAACCTTCCATTGGTTGGACAACGAACCGGTTCGGCACTGTCCGTCCGGCGAACGTCAAGGCAGCAGC
This sequence comes from Planctomycetaceae bacterium, assembly GCA_031289675.1. GTDB lineage: Bacteria > Planctomycetota > Planctomycetia > Pirellulales > Thermoguttaceae > WRKP01. The sequence continues at coordinate 7,302 of JAITOZ010000018.1, read as the reverse complement.
AAGAACGGACAAATCGTCTGCCATCGGCAATTCGAGACCGAAGTGCCGCAATTCAGATTGTAATTCGGGATAAGTCATCGGATAAAACGGATAATTGAGAACGGCAGGCGATAAAGCCAAGACGAAACAATTATCACTTATCCGTTCTCCATTATCAATATCCGCATTACTCTTTCCTGCGGCGGCAAAAGAGATGAAGCCTCCGTCTCTTTGACCCTCTATCGCTGGAACTTCTGTTTTTCCGGCGGACAGCGGTCAACAAGACATTCAAGAGTATCACGAGAACAGCGAGATTCCTATTAAGAAGCCGAAGGGCAGAGAATTAACGGCGGACGAAAAACCGCGTAACAGCGAGTTGTCCCGCTGCCGGATTCCGATAGAGTGGGTGAATGCAAGAATAAAGACGTTCAAAATGAGGTCCGTTCCCTTCCGCAACCGGCGAACGACTCATCCGCAAGAATGACCCTCATGTGCGGTATTATCAACGCTAATAACGGATTATAAGTTACGCAACAAGCCTATTGCAGAACGAGACACACCCCAAGAGCTGGAGTATAGGCATCCCCCCCAAAGCCCCCCCGATAATCCCCTCCCCAAAAAATAAAAAGATTTCGCTTGACATTTGTCTGTTGATAGGTTACAATTCTGTTGACAGCGGGGGTACTGTGCCTCTGCAAAAAACCGCCTTTTGAAAAGGAGAACTACAATGTTCACAACTGTTTCACCGCAGCAAAGTGCTGCAAAATTGACCTCACGTAAGTGTAAGAGAGAGAGAGAACAATCCCGTAGAATAGGGTTCACTCTTGTCGAACTTCTTGTCGTCATTGCCATCATCGGCATACTGATTGCCCTCTTGCTTCCGGCTGTGCAAGCCGCACGGGAAGCCGCACGAAGAATGCAGTGCAGCAACAATCTCAAGCAAATTGCTCTCGCAACCCACAACTTTTACGATGTCCACAACAGGTATCCGTGTAACAGCATTGACCCGTATTGGGACAACTTCAACGCTGCAATTGACGGTACCGGAAGACCGCCGGCAATTATGCGCGGACGCTATCCCTGCCGCGTTCGCAACGGCGGACTGTTTCCGTTGTTGTTTCCGTTCATCGAACAGCCGGCTTTGCTCTCTGACATAAAAGATGAAGGATACCGGCGGGCTGCCGTAAATACGGGGTCCAATTACAATCCAAACGGCGATTCTCTGTACCTTGCACAAGATGCGTTAAGCCATCACAAACTCGCTGGCTTCCTCTGTCCTTCCGATCCGGCAGGGGCAGATTGGACGGATACCCACACGATGTGGACAAGCTACCGCGCCAATTTGGGTGATTTGCCCGGCGGAATTCTGCTAGAACATCAGTCGTATCAATCGCTAGTGCCGTGGAAAATGGCAAATTGCCCGCGCGGTTGGGCGGAATGCGGCTGGTGGCCTGCGAGGGGAATGGAAGAGATTACGGACGGTTTGAGTAACGTCATTCTGTTTGGCGAAGGTTTGATTACCCCTTCATCGGCGGCGGGACGCACCACTAACGGTACCCGTGCGGGCAGCATTATGGTCAACTACACGATACGCGAAGGTGGATTGGAAACCAATGATAAAGCAAACTCAAAGATACCGAATCCGCAAACACTGTTGAATCTCAAGAGCGGACTGGAAATACGCGCTGTTACGCCTTTTCCCGGGATTCACGGACGTGATGCGAACACGAGCGGACTCGGCAGAGGGGCGATGGTGTCGGCGATTCACGAAGCCTGTTTTTATACATTCCTTCCACCGAATAGTCCGAGTATTTATCAGGATACATTGAGGACTTGTCCGACGGCAAGCAGTTACCACACCGGCGGTGTGAACGCTGCGCTGATGGACGGTTCCGTCCATTTTGTGTCGGAAAGCATCTCGACGGATAATTTCGACGTTACGGCATTGGGGGCAGACCCTGTTCACTTTGGAAACGACCCGGCAGAAGCCTACATTACAACCGGTCAGCCGGCAACGTGTCAGGTTGGAGTTGCTGTTCCTGAACGCGGTCTCGCTGTCGGCGATACGTTCAGTTACGGTATTTGGGCAGACCTCGGCTGCATTAACGACGGCAATGCCGTTGCCGTTCCGTAGTTTTTTCAAATGGATAATTGAGAATTGAAAATTACAGGAAAACGGAAAACTGGTTCGGTAGAGAATCATATCCTTAATTCTCAATTCTCAATTCTCAATTATCAATTATCAATTCATTACAATTCTCCATTATCAATTATCAATTCAAATACGATGAAACATTTCACTGCGATTACGCTATTATCGTTGTTGCTCGCTGCCACCGGCTGCGGGGAATCGAGTCCCTACAAGGTCATCTTTGTTTCGGGAACCGTTACAGTTGACGGTGCGCCGATGGAAGGTGTCAACGTCATCTTTTCGCCGGTCAACCCCAATGAGGGACATACTGCCGGCGGAGTAACCGATGCCAAGGGCAATTTCAAACTGACTACGGGCGGTTTGAAAATCGGCAAGGGTGCCGTAGCGGGAAAATACAACGTGTTGTTTGAGAAATCAACCAACGAAGGTATCGGACTCTCTGATGAAGAATACGATAAACGTTTTCTGTTTTTGGCACCGAAAATCATTTATCAGATTCCGCGAAAATACAATTCGCCGTCTGCTTCCGGTGTTGAACCGGTGAGCGTGGAGAGCGGCGGAAAGAATGCTTTTACCTTTGCTTTGTCCTCTGAAGGATTAGACGAGGACAATGTGCATTTGAACAAAGAGCCGTCAAAGCCGGGAGGATCGAACCGAGTAAAGAGCAAAGAAAGGTAAGCCGCCCTTGTCCGTAACATTCCGCTGTTCGTCCATTGACGTTATCACCGGATGCGCCGTTGACGTGCCGAACTCCGTTGAATGTGCGCCGCTCAAGCCGCAAACTCGATGACGGTCTGTTCAGTGCTGCCATTTTTTACGAGAGGTAGAAAATCACAGCACTTCATTATCCGCGAGAATCCCGCGCAGTGCAATTCCGTTCCGGCGAAGCAAATCGGCGTAATACGAGTACAGAACCGGTATAAAATACAAAACAAAGAACAAAGCAAATGCCACTCCGCCGGCAAGCGATAATGCCATCGGAATAACCATTTGCGCCTGAAGTCCCGTCGCACATACTATCGGCAGCAAACCGCCGAGCGTCGTTACCGATGTCAAAAATATCGGACGAAAACGGTCTGCGCCCACTTCCGCCAACGTCGTATCCACATCGGCTCCTTCCTGTATTCGCCGGTTAATAAAATCAATCATCACAATAGAATCATTGATAATCACTCCCGCCAAAGCAACAAAACCGAACCCGCTCGTCATCGAAATCGGCTGTCCCGCCAGCCAATGCGCTATCACCACGCCTATCCAGCCGAAAGGAATTATCGCCACTATCATAAACGGCTGCAAATACGAACGGAACTGAATCGTCAAAAGTGCAAACATCATACACAACGCAATGGCAAACCAGAATGTCAAACTATTGACAGTCTCAATACGTTCCTCTTCGTGTCCCTCCCAAAGCGGCGCAACGCCCGGATACTTCTTCATTAGTTCCGGCAAAAACTCCGACTTCAATTTGCCGATAATCTGTTGAGCGTTCGCTTTGTGTTCATCCACGTCTGACGATACGGTAATCGACTGCATCTGATTGCGGCGCGTGATACTCGTGTATCCCCGAACAACTTCAATGTCCGCCAACTCCGTAATCGGCAGGTACGACTCTTGTCCGCCGGTATTCAGGCGAATCCGAATTTCGTTGAAATCGCCCAGCGAGCGGCGGTCTTCGCGCGGATAGCACACCATCACCTTGACCTCGTGCCGTCCCCGCTGCAAACGCTGCACTTCCGCACCGTAATAGGTTGCCCGTATCACGCTCGCCAAATCGCCGGGATGAAGTCCCATCGCCAACGCCTTTTCCTTGATTTTCAGGCGGAACTCATACTTGCCCGGCACATCGCTGTCCTTTATATCTTTCGTGCCTTCAATGTTCGCCAGATACGCTTTACATTCCTCGACGGCTTGCAGCAACTGTTCTTTGTTGTGCGATTGAGCAATCAACAGAAATTCAATCACGCCGCCCGGCGGTCCGAACATTTGCGTGTCAAACGTCAACTCATCGGCACCCGGTATCAAACCGGCTGCCTCCCGCCAGCGGTTGGCGATTTCCATCGAACTGATTGTCCGTGTGCCGCCGACCAATTCAACGGATACACCGCCTTGATGACTGCTCCCGCTGCCGCTGCCGCCGCCCCCAACACCCCGCATTTGTACCTGCGAACCGACCACACGAAACGACCGTAAGGCAACCGGTGTACCGGCATCTTCGTATTCTTTCGCAGCCTTCCAAAAAGCGTGTTCGAGATGCTGCGTCCATTTTGCTGTTACTTCCGCCGGTGTTCCGTTCGGAAAAGCCAGTGCAGCCTGTATCTGATTACCGTCAATTTTCGGAAAAAACACATACGGCACAACACCTGAAAGTACAACGGCAAACGATAATACCAGCACACAGCAACTGGCGGTCATAAATATCAGCCGCTGATGCAGCACTATCCGAACGGTCGGCGAATAAATATGCTTGATAGTCCATTCCATTGCCCTGCACGCATTGATACGGAACCAAGCGACGGGAATCAACAGCCACGAAAAAATGTACAAATATCCGGCAAGCATTTTCAGAAACAGATTGTCTTTATGTGCCAGATGACAGGACAGCGAACCGAAACATTCCGCCAGCGAGGCGATGAGCATTGCAGACATCACGACCGGCACGGCATAGAATATCTTCCCCATCATCCCGGAACAGAACAGCAGCGGCGTAAAAGCGATAATCGTTGTCAATACCGATGATGTAACGGACGGAAAGATTTCGGCGATGCCGTCCACCGCCGCCGTAAAGTATTTTTTGCCCATTTCCCGGTGCCGATAGACATTTTCGCCGGCAACAATCGCATCGTCCACGACAATTCCGATGCCCATAATGAAGCCGAACATCGACACCATATTGAGCGTCATTCCCTGCAAACCAAGACAAACAGCGGTAAAGCAAATCGAAACCGGTATTCCGAGTGCCACCCAAAACGCCAGATTCATATCAAGAAACAGCGTCAGCAGAATAAAGACGATAATTAACCCCTGCAAGCCGTTTCTCAGCAGCATTTCCAGCCGCGAGCGGACTTCGACCGAATGGTCGCCCCAAGTGATTAACGAATAGCCCTGCGGCAGCGTCCCCGACTCATTTTTTTGGCGGACAAAATCGTAAACACTATCGACCATTGCCAGCAAATCTTCGTTCGTGTTCCGCATCACACCGAGAGCAATGACGTGCCTGCCGCTGATTTTATCGGTCTCTTTCGGAATACCTTCCGGCGGCGGAGTATAGACGGTTGCCGAAATATCGCCGTCAACGAATTCATCCCGAATGTTCGCAACATCTTTGAGACGAATCACGGTGCCGTCCCGCGTTGTGATGAACGGCAAATTGCCGATACCTTCGCCGTCATACCGCCGGTTATCGGTGCGGACATTGATTTCCTGCGAAGGCGCACGCAGCGTTCCTCCCGGCGTTTGAATGTTTTCCTGCCGAACGATATTTGCCGCTTGGTCAAGCGTCATCTTGTAAGACCGCAGCGTGTTTTCCGGTATTTCAATGTCAATCTGATAATCTTTCGTACCGACGAGATTGACCATCGAAATTTTGGGATACTGCAACAGTTCGCTCCGCAAATCTTCGGCAACCTGACGCAGTGCCAATGCGGATTCAATCGAATTATCTTCGGGACCGAGTACCCCGATGGAGATGACGGTCTCCTGCATTTTGAGACGCTGAACGACCCGATGTTCGGCGAGTTCGGGAAAACTGGGGATGCGGTCAACAGCCTCTTTGATTTCGTTGAGTGTCCGGTCTATGTCGGGAACATTGCTTTGCAGTTCAATCATCACGCTTCCCGAACCTTCGGAAGCGGTCGAGGTCATTTTTCGGACGTACTCGATGGACTGCAATGCTTCTTCGATTTTCTGACAGATACCGTTTTCCACTTCTTCGGGAGTGGCACCGGGATAGGGAACGGAGACCATAATCCGTTCGAGGTCGAATTCGGGAAAGGTTTCGCGCCGCAGGGCGAAGCCGAAATAGACACCGGCGGCGAGGACAACGATGAGCATAATGTTCACCGCCGGCGCATTCGCAATCGTCCATCGAAGTACCGATTTAAGCATATTGGGTTAAACCCCGTTCTATTAACAATGTTTCGGTATATTAGACCTGTTTTCTAACTGTTTTTTGCTTTTTAATCGCCATCTTGCGATGCCGGCTCTGACAGCCTTCCTTATCGTTCTTTGTGTTCTTCGCGGCTTCGCTATCGATCATTGTTTCAAGTCAGACTGTTAGGAAACAGCCTTATCGTTCCGGTCAGCCTTTGTCGAACTCGTACTCTTTCGGAACATACAGCAGCCGGGCGCAGGAACTGCAAACGATGGGTTTATGAGCAAGAATTTGCGCGAGTGAGTTAATAGGTATCTGTAAATTGCAGCCGCCGCAGTATTTGTTATTCGCAACAACCGCTAACGCTTCATTGCCGCCGTTGCTCTGTACCAGACGGTTATAAATTTCCCGAAACTCTTTCGGTAATTTTGCTTCGGCATCTTTTAACTCTGCCGTCCAATCCGCCGCTTCAGCCTCAATGAGAGGCTTGTCGGCAAGAAACTTTTTTTTCGTTACTTCATACAATTCTTCCGCTTTTTTGACCTCGTCTTCGGCAGGCGGAATATTTTCGGCAAACTTTTCTGTCTTGTCGATGGCTTCGAGCGCGGCATCGTCAAGACTGCCCCGGCTCCGCAGAGCGGCTTCGATTTGAATCTGCAACGCCTGATAATCTTTATTTGTTTTGGCTTCGGCTAATTGTGTCCGGCGTTTTTCGATAGAGCGGTCGTGTGCGGCAACTTCCTGTTCTTTTTGATTCGATTCGGCGAGCAGTTTTTGGTGTTCGCTTTTAATCTTATCGAGTTTTGCGGCGGCTTTTTGGATATTATTCTCCTGATTTTTCAAGAGAACCGGACCCCGCCGCAATCGTCCGTTCAAATCCGCAAGCCTATCTTGTAAATGATGTATTTCTTCTAGTGTTTCCCGAATACTTTCTACCGTCTTTGCTTCTGCCATTGTTATTGTGTTTTTATGTTTTCGCAGCCATTCTAACATAGTGTCCGGGAAAGAGCAAGGTGTCTTTTTTCAGCGGCAAGAAGCAGGGATTTTAGCCTCCGCCTCTTTTACCCGGCTACCGTTGCCG
>JAITOZ010000227.1 GCA_031289675.1 Planctomycetaceae bacterium | reverse complement strand
CGTTCGGGCTGTTACGCCAGCAACAAAAAACTCGAGCAACTTTTGTGACTGTCTCAAAGAGAGACGAGAACCCTTGATTGTCATACCCTAAAGCATATTACACCCGCCTGTTTTAGGCTGTTATCTATGCCAGCCCCAAACTGAAAATTATTACGAACAAAATTGATACTCTATATCCCGAATTCTAACTCTTTTTCTACATAATTTACAGAGACGGTATCTGGATTTACAAATTTCATCCAAAACATAATGGAAATCCCGTATTTTCGAGTTAAAGAGAGTATTTATTCCTTATCTATTTTGAATTTGCGGTTTAATGGACTTTTAGGAGGGGAGTATATTCCGCTCAAAAAATTTTTGTTCCCCGACTTGATCCGCTGGAAAAATTGGTATCATTTTTCTTTGTTGTTTCAAAAAATCCGTGCTGCATTTCATCTATCCGCCTGTCCGGGCAACCGGCAGATAAAGATTTCAATATCGCCGAGGCACTGCCCTCGACCACTTGGCGCAAAATTCAACACAGCAGCGAACTAAAATCGACAAGGAGTATTCAAGATACGTTTTTACAATTTGACTTATTTTGTCACTTGAAGAACCGTCTTACTGTATTTCCGTTTCAGGCTAAAGACCCTTGCTTGGTTCCGCGCCATCCGACTCTGTTGCCTCCAATGAAACAACATTGCAGGTTCTCGTTCGCTCTCGACCGTTCTTCAACGATTCTCCCGACTCCTGTATGCGCTGTTGGGAATAACGTTACAGGTATATGGATATACATTGGATTTGTTGCGTAACTGAAAATCCGTTACAATATGTGTGTTATGGTGCTTTCCCAATTTTTGTCAGGGAGGCTCACGCCGATTGCAAAGTTGCAATTTTTGATTTTGGGGCTGGCATAGATAATCACCGAAACTGGGGATAATTTCCGCACCGTTTTAATCCATTTTTTCAGAGTGGTCAATAATTTTTTCGGACTCCTCGCGTAAATTACCGAAATGTCCGTCCTGCGTCCAACTGCTGACGAGTTCGACCGGCGAGTTGCTCATCCCCTGAAAACTTCGCTATCAGTTGTCCGCTTGGGTCATTCTTCTTGCATTTTTCCGTTGCTGCGGCAATGGCATCGGCGTACTGTTCGGCGTTAACGGCACCGTTATCGACCGCCCCAATCTTATTTTGGGAACAGGAATGGCACTCTTTCCAAATGTCGGCTACAATAGCAGCACATTTGTCATAAGGAGCAGGATCAGTGCCGAAAAGCATCTCATCAAGCAGTGGAGTAACAGGAGCATTCGAAGCAGCGGCTTTGTGATATTTACGATAAAGGGTCTCACGAACGTTTTTAGACATTGGAATATCCTTATATTTCTGTTACGAAAATAAGTATTGTTACATACTTACTAATGAAATAAGTAACAACAATGACAACGATACTTATAATAAGGATATTTCAAGAACAAGCCAAGTCCCGTTGGGGCTGCGATAACAATGCCGAAAACACGGACTTTTGCCGTAAAATGAGCGGCAACACGCCCTAATTCGGTGAACGCTCAATCGGTAATGCTGTTATTGGACAAAGCGTTAAAGATTCATCCGTTGCCGGCGGCAATTTCAGTCCCGTCCGAAAACTTTCCTATACATACTCAAAATACCATTTTCAAAAAGGCTAAAAGGATAACAGCGGCTCATCAAAGTTGTGCGTTGGTCAGCGACACTTCCGACGGGTGCAGTCCGCACTCGGTTTTGTTTTGTCCAGACCATCTGCCGGCACGTTCGTCTTCGCCCGGCAGTGTCGGTCGGGTACACGGCACACAGCCGATACTGGTATAACCCCGGTCATAGAGAACATTATAAGGTATCGCCCCATAAATAATTTTCGACCAAACCTGCTCGCCCGTCCAATAAGCCAAAGGGGCTATTTTCACCAACCCGAATTTGGCATCCCAACTGATGACCTGCGTGCCGGCCCTTGAATGACTCTGGTCACGCCGAATACCGGAAATCCAAGCATCATACTGCGGTGCAATCCGTTCGAGAACCTTAATCTTGCGTTCGTAACAGCATCGGTTCGAGTCCGTCAGATGAACAGCACCGCCGTTTGTTTTTTCGTATTCTTCAACACTTTGCTCCGCCGAAAGACGCTCTATTTTAATGCCGAATTCCTTTTGTATCCGTTCGAGCAAATCAAGCGTTTCAAGAAACTGATAACCGGTATCAATGTTGAACACCGGTATTTGCGGTATCAACTTGGCGAGAAACGACAAAATGACGCAGCCGCTTGTTCCGAAGGCGGTCGCCATCGTCAACTTCGGTGCGTACCGGTCAATCGCCCATTGCAGAATACGTTCCGGCGGAGCGGATTCAAGTTGACTGTTCCAAAAAGCAATTTGGTCTAATAATTCAGGCGTTGCGGTTCTCATTGACGGTTTTTCGTTAGAGTTGTTCCCTAACCGGTTGTTGTTTTTTTTAATCGCAAAGGAGCGAAAACCGCAGAGGTTTTCTATGTTTTTTTTCCTCTTCTTCGTTTTCTTCGCGCCTTCGCGACTATCATTTTCCTCTTTCATCTTGTGATACGGTAAACGCCGTTGGTTATGGAACAAGTCTATTGTGTTAACGATTCAATCAATTTATCCAAACCGACTCGTTCGACGGCTGTGCCGAAACGTTCTTTTGTGTTTCCGTTGGCGGCGTACCAATCAATAATTTTTCCGATAGTTTGAAGCAGTTCCTTTTGTGTTTTCACTGTATTGGGCAGCCGGTCTGCCCAGCGGGGCGTTTTACCCGCCATTCCGCCGACAAAAATAGCATAAGCACCGGCAACGCCCATAATACCGAGGTCGTTTTCCTGCGGTTTGGAGCAGCAATGCCGGCAGCCGCCGACGGCTATCTTGAACTTATGCGGCAATTTGCCTCGTTTGCCGAATTTTTTGAATACGGCTTGGGCTGTCCCCTGCGTATCAATCGTTCCGAATTTGCAATAGGTGCCGGGGCAGGCGGTGATACCGCGGACACAGGCACCGCTTCGTGCCGGTTCGAGGGGCGTTTTCTTGACTGCCTCACGGAACCGCCGGAGTTTTGTGTAAGGAATATGCGGTATTTCAAAACCTTGCCGGGTCGTGAAATGCACTTCTCCGCTGCCGTATCGTTTGGCAAGAGCGGCGGCGATACGCAGTTTTTCGGCACTATAAAGTCCGCCGACAACGAGAAAGCGGGCGGAAAAATGCTTTTTATCCTTCTCCGCAAATATGGCGGATTCTTTCAACGCAGCAATCTCTTCCGGCGTAATTTCGCAAACGGTATGTACAGCCATCGATAAAAACCTAGAAAATCAGTAGGATAGCGGCATTATAAGAAAAAATACAGATAAGTCAAGCGTCATTAGAGCGTCTTCAGGCAACAGGCAAAGCCGCTTCAAAAAACGTTCCCCTTGACTTTGCAGCAGATTGCGGTAGAATTGGTTACCCGAGAGGGTTGTCTAAATCGTTTTATCCAATAACAATTGAGGAGGTTCCGTTGGCAGTTCGTATCCGTATGAAAAAGTTCGGTCGTCTTCATCGACCGTTTTTCCGTGTTTGTGTAACCGATGTCCGCTCGCCTCGTGACGGACGGGTTCTCGAAGAAGTCGGTTATTACGACCCGATGGTCCCGGAAACGGATGCCCGCACAAAGTTGAACGGAGAGCGGATTGATTACTGGGTAGGTGTCGGTGCACAGCCTTCGGACAAAGTCGCTGTCCTCATCAAAAAATACGGCTCAAAGGGAACGCACCTTGAACAGCAGAAAGCCGCTCTGGAACGTTTGACACTGAATCGCCGCCGACCCGAAGTCCCAACGGATTTACCTAAACCGCAAAAACAACAGCCGAAAAGGAAAAGAGACAGGGATAAAGTTCAAGAGCAGCCTCAACAGGCAGCCCCCCCTGTTCCCGCCGTTGCGGACACCGCTGCCGCAGCAAATGTTGAAAGCGCAGCCGTCTCCGCAGTGAGCGAGTAGGCGGGCTCCGTTGTTTGTACTACGGCGTTGCACCGTACTGTCCGCAACGCTCCCTCCACCCCGCCGCTATCCCAATGAAGTACCGCTACAATGGAGTACCGCTACACTGCACGCAATTCGCTGGGAAGTAAAGCCGAAGGGGTTATCAATGCGGCAAACGAAAACGAAGTTGCCGCCTCGCTCTCCGCTGCCGGTCTCTTTCCCGTCAGTATTGAGGCTGTTCAAAAACAAACCGTTACCGGCAAGGTACGGCGTGTCAGCGGACAACTCCTTGCCGCTTTCTATTCACAACTCGCTGACCTGCTGCGGAGCGGTGTCTCCTTGCTGCGGTCATTAAAAATACTTCACGACCAAACATCGAACAATAACTTAAAGTACATACTCGACCACATTTACCGCCGTGTTGAAGCCGGTGAAACGTTTGCCGAAGCAATGTCCCGCTTCCCGAACGTTTTCGGCGAAATGTCTATCCAGATGATACGTGCCGGCGGCGAGGGCGGTTTTCTCGAAGAATCGCTCACTCACGTTGCCGACTACACGGAAGCCCAAGACGATTTGAAAAGCCGCATTACCGGTGCTTTGGTTTATCCGGTACTGCTCTTTGTCTTTCTCATTACAGTTGTCAGTGCTATTATGATTTTCGTTGTGCCGAATTTCGCTCCGCTCTTTGCCGACCTGCGGAAACGGGGCGATTTGCCGGCAGCAACAGAATTTCTGCTGACGCTGTCAAGCCAGATGAAGTACATCGCTGTTTTATCCGTTCCCGTTTTGGCGGTGTTGATTGTCTGGTATCGTTTTTGGACGGCAACGGAAAGCGGACGGCGCATCGTTGACCGGCTAAAACTCCGGATGCCGGTTGCCGGAAAGGTGTATGAAGGCTTTGCCGTTGCCCGTTTTTGCCGTGTATTAGGAACGCTGCTGCGTAACGGCGTGCCTATTGTGAAGTCGCTGGACATTTCAGGTAAAGCAACGGGCAACCGGATACTGACCGACACAATACAACGTGCTTCGGAAAACATCACCGGAGGGAGCCGCTTAGCGCAGCCGCTAGCCGCATCGGGCTGTTTCCCGCGAAATGTCGTGGAGATGATTTCGGTGGCAGAGGAATCTAACACGCTTGACAACGTTTTGATAGACATCTCGGTATCGCTGGAAAAACGGAATTGGCGGGCTTTGGATTTAGCCGTCCGGTTTATTGAGCCGCTGATGCTCATCGTTCTCGGTTCGGTCATTCTGTTCCTTGTTCTCGCTTTAATGTTGCCGATATTCAAGATGTCAAGTATTTGATGCCGCTGCGTCCCTCAACGACTAGACGTGTTTCCACCGGTTATGTATCCACCAATATTGGTCGGGAGATTGCCGGATGCCCTCTTCCAATTTATGCGTGTACCACTGCGTAATGTCGTTGACGCTTTGAATGTCCGGCGGTAATTTCATCGGGTCGAGTATTCCGTTGATATGGACATCGAACTGCATCGGCAGAAACCGTCCTGCCGCATTTTTTCTCCGTAGCGCATAACACACCGCTATCGGGGTCTTGAATTGTATTGCCGTAACAGCAATCGCCTTAAAAGTCTGTGCCGGTTTTCCGAAAAAATTCACTGTACAATCTTTCCGACCGGCAGCCTGGTCGGTGAGAAACGCTATCAGCCCGTTGTTTTCGAGGACGCGGATAATATCCTTCGCCCCGCCTTTTTTCGGAATCAGGTATTGACCGGTGGACTCGCGAAAATCCCGAATAAAGCGGTTTAAGTACGGATTGTCCAGTGTTCGGGCGACAGAGTGGGACGGATACGTTAATACTCCGAGCGAAAAGCCGCCTATTTCAAAATTACCGAAGTGTCCTGTTACAATAATAAGCGGTCGGTCTTGATTCAACAGGTCGAGCAGCGGTTCGGCACCGATAAGTTGGATATGTTCCTGCCAATTCAGGTCCCGGATTGTCCGCCGGGCGAGAGCCACTTCGATTCCCATCAGGAAAAGATGTTCCCACATTGACTTGATTAGACGATGCCGGTCAACTTCGGATAAATCGGGAAAGGCTGTTTGAAGGTTTTGATACAGCAATTTCTGCCGTACCGGAATAATATCGGTGAAAACAAACGCCAAGAATTGGGCAAAGCGGTGTCCTGTCTGCAAACTCAATGACTGTACAGCGCAAAACAACACCCGCACGACAAGATAAACCAGATAATCAATGATGTGCTGTTTCATTCTCAATATGCAATTCGTAGTTCTCAATTATCCGTTCTTCAGTTTCGCAGTAAAACCTGCCGCCGTTTCGAGCGGATTTTCCGAGCGAATCAGTGCCGAACTCACCGCTATTCCCGTTATGCCCGCCGCCGACACTTCATCAACATTCGACAACGTAATCCCCCCAACGGCAAATACCGGAAGCGTTATTTCCGCAGCAATCTCCCGCAGAAAATCTAATCCCGCCAATTCACTGAACTCCTTCGTTGCTGATGCAAAAACGGGACCCGCCCCGATGTAATCCGCTCCGTCGGCAACGGCTTGCCGAGCCTGTCCAATATTATGCGTTGAAATACCGACCAACATTCCGCTGCCGATAATCTGCCGCAGAGCCGCAACCGGCAATTCGCTTTGTCCGGCGTGAACTCCGTCTGCTTGTGCCAGCACCGCTAAGTCAGCGCGGTCATTCATCATAAAAAGAACGCCGCTCGTACCGATGATGTTTTTTAAGATTGCACTTCGGGATAAAAGCGTGCGGTCATCCGCCGTCTTGTCCCGCAGTTGGATAACATTCACGCCGCCGTCAATCAACTGCTTCGCCAGTGCCGCAAACGACTCTTCGTCAGGACGGCAATCAAGTATTGCATAAAGAGCAGTACGGGGTACAACACGTGCGGTGCGGACAACAGGAGACACCCCTTGTTCTTCTTTCATTTCCCTGCCGCTTATTCTTTGCAGCGTATAACTCCGGTAACGCAACTGCTCAAATTGTTTGGCGGACGGCGTTTTCAAAAATTTGGCAAACTCCTCCAAACTCCGCAGCGATTCCTGTAACCTGCCGAAGTTAGCCGATACAATATCGTCCAGCGTGTGCCGCTCATATTCATCGGCGGTTTCAATGTTTGTACCGACATCGGCTTGCGTATCCCGGGCAGCAAGACGATTCTGTAACGGAAATATATTGAGCGTCTCCTGAAAACAGTGCCGGAATTCTTTGAGTTGTCTTGTTAAATCCGCATCATTGAGAACAAATCGGGCATAATCTTCGAGAACCCGCACCGCTTCTCTGCCGCGGTTGGCAGCAGCATCAATGATACGTAAAACGGACAGCGAATCCGCGGACTTCATATCGCTGCCGTCTTCCTGTAATGCGGTCGATAACGCTTCCGGCTGAACGTCTGCTGTTTCCCGCTTTGCCTGCCGGTTTTCCAATTCTTCGATGCGGTGATATAAATCCGCTGCATCAAATCCGCTCTCCCGCAGATACTGACCGGTTTTGCCGCCGTCAAGAACTGCCGCAAGCAGCAGATGTTCCGTTGCTGCGGTGAAACGTCCTATAACATTAGCGACACTTCTGACACCGCCGCCGGCAGTCGTAACGGCTTCTTTCCGCCGCTCCGTTCGCACAAAACGGCAAGCGATGGTTTCGAGCGTTGATTCTAATTCCGGCGTGAATCTGCCGGCATTGACAGCAACATCATCAAGGTAAAACCGAATCGAAGGATGCGGAAAACGTGATGTAGAATACGCAGAAAGAGACGGGGACACGGACAGCGGAGCGTCTTGTCCCGTAGCGTCCTGAACGCTCGCTGCATTACCGTCCGGCACGATGCCGCCGGCTGCTATGTTGCCGAATGAGGGCGGCGATGTTTCCTGTTCAGCGAACAATGACAAACGGAAATCGCCGGCAGTCAGTTCTTTTTCGCCGAGCCAATGGGCGGCGCGGGATTCTTCTTCATCGAAGAGAGCCAGAAGAATTTTGGCGGCATCGATAGACGATATGCCGGGCTGCAACCGCAAATTCTCTGCACGCTGCAAAACTCTATATGAAGCATTGGTTAAATCAAAACGCATCTGTGAGCGGCGGGTTGGAAGAGACGGGGCTTTGTCCCCGCCTTCTATTAAATACGGCGGGCGGCTTTAGTCCCCGCTTGCCCGCCGCTTATTTCCGAGTACCGCTTCGGCATATTCTTCGACTTGTTCCGGCAACTCGAAATACATATCGTAAACATAATAATCTTCGTACTCGCACTTTTCGCTGCTGTATTCCCGGCAAATATTCGGACGGGTTTCGTAAGTTTGACAAAGGTTCGTGCTGCCGTCTAAAAATTGACACTTGTTATGGACGAGCAGATACCACGTATCACCGTCCACGAAAACGGTTGCGTCTTCGTGGAGCAGAAACCAGCGGATAAAATCGAATTGTTTGCGGTCGTCCGGCGTGTCGATGGGCAGCGCAAAGTAACGGCAGCATTTTCCGGGACAATAATGACACGGGATTTTACCTTTGGGAATATCTTTGCGTTCCGGCTTCCGGCTTTTGAGCATTTGTTGTTGGAGGACAGTAGGACGAAGAGTATTATGAATGGGTTAATTCTCCCTTTTCGCTGCCGTTTGTCAAGATACAAGCGGACGGCGGCGGTATTGATGACAACATACATTTTGAAAGACGCACGCTTTTGCACGGCGAAAAAATCTATCGGGCAATGTACAGAAAATTACCGTAACCAGAACCGCCGGGCGCACGTTTGACGTTATGTTGACAAACGGTGCAGAGTCGGCTAGAATATGCGGCGTAAACAACTTTAACGGCGGCAATTCGTTCCGCCGGCAACACAAATGAACACACGACTGATTTCACGTTTCCTGTTATGTGCCGCCGCTGCGCTGGTACTCGTTTCGGCTTTGCAGGCAGAAAACAAAGCCCTTATTCCTGTTGACAAGAAGGACGGCGGGTGGGTCAAGCGGCACGCCGCTCAGGTCGAACAAATGAGCAAAGGCAGCATTGAACTCCTGCTTATCGGCGATTCAATCACACACGGCTGGGACTCGCACAAAGACCTTTATGACAAATACTTCGGTCCGTACAAACCGATAAATCTCGGCATCAGCGGCGACCAAACGCAGCACGTTCTTTGGCGGCTCGACCACCTGCCCCTCGACAAAATCAATCCCAAAGTTGCGCAGATTATGATTGGAACGAACAACATCGGCGGTAACACAAGTACGCCGGCGGAAACTGTTGCTGGTATCAAGGCGGTTGTCGTGAAACTACAAAAGCAATATCCGAAGTTACAGATTATCGTTCTCAAAGTGTTCCCGCGGGACGAAAAGCCGGACGGCGAACGCCGGCAGCGTGTCGATGCGATTAACAAGGAATTACCGGCGGCTCTCAAAGGGTTGAAGAATGTCGAACTTGTTGACATCAACGCTGGTTTCCTTGACAAGAACGGCACGTTGCCGAAGAGCATTATGCCGGACTTTTTGCACCCGAACAGGGAAGGCGACGATTATTGGGGCAAAACGGTCGAGCCGATTATCAAGGCAAAGTTTCAGACGTACGGGAAGGAAAGACCGATACGGGGAGAGCGTCTGCGGAGATTCCTCAATAGGTTAAGATAAGCCGCAGAAAGATGAAAAATGTCCATAACGGCCGGCGGAGGCTTAATCCTCCGCCGTTTTTCAACTTCATTATTATCTCCGCTCCCGTTCTTTTTCGGGCGGTGTTATAAATTATTGAAATGAATGTCAACACCCGGGACAAAACGCAAACGTGCTGATCACCTACAGCACGTCACCCGCCGGTGCGGAGCCGCTGGAACATTTCTCTTAGCGAAAATCCTTGCTCGGCGGCAAGTTTTTTGACGGACTCAAATTCCGGCACGATTTTTTCTGTACCGTCCGGCAGCACTGACCGCTTGACATTAATCAGCCCCCAGTGCGTTTTTAACTGGCATACCTCCCGAAAAAGAACTGTCCGCTCTATCGGATAATGCCGCACACCGAGTGTCGCCGTCTCCGTGAGCAGCAGTGTTTCAACGGCATTGACGTGTTCCTTGCGGCACATAACGGAAATCATCACCCCCGGACGATGCTTTTTCATCTGTATCGGAACACTCCAAACATCAAGCACGTCAAGCGTCCATAGTTGTTCAAAACAGTGTCCGATAAGTTCGCCGCTCATATTGTCGATATTCGTTTCAACAATCCAAACGGTTTCTTTAACAAGCGGATGGGACACCGGAGGTTCTGTGATTAAATCTTCATACTGATGGTCCAAATCGGGATGCCGGTCAGTTGTTGCGAGCATCGGTGTTCCCGTAATAATACGAAAGACGTTTGCCTGCTGCGGCAGGTCGCGCGTACCGGCACCGATACCGCTGGCAGTGATTGTCATCGCCGGCAGAACCGAAAATGCTTTGACAAAGTACTTCAAAACGGCAGCACCGGTCGGCGTTGTTAATTCAAACGGAACGCCGGAGGCTTCTATCGGAACTCCGCATAACAACTCGGCGGTTGCCGGTGCCGGAACAGAAACAGTGCCGTGAGCAATTTTAACGCTGCCGGTTCCCGTAGGAACAGATGATGCATAGATTTCTGTAATACCAAGTTTGTCGAGACCGACAACGGTGCCGGTAATGTCGGCAATGGAATCGGCAGCCCCGACTTCGTGAAAATGCACCTCGTCAACGGTCGCAGCGTGAACTTTCGCTTCGGCTTCGGCAAGTAATTGAAAAATACCGGCAACCGACTTTTTGTTCCTCTCGGAAAGTTTTGACTTTTCGAGCAGTGCCAAAATATCGGACAGATGCCGATGCTGATGTTCGTGCGGAAAGCGAACATCAGCGCGGACAGCACGGATATTGTGCCGCACAACGGTTTCTGTCTCAATGCAGACATCCGGCAGCATTGATTGAATCTGTTCGTTCAGATAATCAACGCTCACGCCGAGGTCTATCAAGGCACCGAGTACCATATCGCCGGAAATACCGGACGAACAATCAAAATAAGCAAGCATAGAAAAGTATGAGCGGCAGGTGTTAAAGTGTTTTTGGCTTGAAATGTGTTTTATTCGCCATACGGCAGCGCAATGACGATTTATGAGACGCAGCCACAGCAGAGTATAGCCTTGTAAACTCCCGGTCTCATCCATTATCCGTTATCAACTCTTAATTATCAATTCCCCAACGAGCGGCAGTTCTTTTCTTGACTTTCCTAAAATGTCATCTATATTTCCGTGCAGATGGTATGATAGAGTAATGCTGCCCCGATACGCCGTCGAAAACCGGACACTGGTCAACTTCACCGTGATTCTCATCATCATCGGCGGTGTTTGTGCGTACTTTTCGATGGGACGCCTCGAAGACCCCGAATTCACGGTACGAACCGCTTACGTCATCACTCCCTATCCCGGTGCAAGTGCCGAAGAAGTTGACCAGCAAGTAACCAAAACGGTCGAACGGCACGTTCAGCGTGTTGACGGGGTCGAAAAAGTCCGCAGCATTTCTCGGCCCGGTCTCTCAATCATTTACGTTGATTTAAGAAAAAACTTTCCTGTTGCCCTGTTGCCGAACGCTTGGCAGGAATTGCGGAATAAAATTTCGGGCATCAAATTCGAGTTACCCCTCGAAGCCTTGCCGCCCCGTGTCTATGATGATTTCGGCGATGTTTTCGGCATTATTTTGGCGTTAACCGGCGACGGTTACAGCGATGCGGAACTCAAGGAGCAGGCGAAAACATTACAGCGGGAACTGCAAAACGTTGACCAGGTCGGCAGAGTAGAACTTCGCGGCGTGCAAGAGGAAGTCATCGAAATCAACATCAGCCGCAGCAGAATGGCTGCACTGCAAATTTTTCCTGCGCAAATTGCTTCGGCTCTTGCACGTCAAAATTTACAAACCGATGCCGGTCAGATGACACTCGGTACGGATACACTCCGTATTGCTCCCGGCGGAACATTTCAGTCGCTTGAAGACATCGGCGATTTGATTATTCCGAGCGGCGAAAGCGGCGGTTTTTTGAAAGCCGTTGCTTCTTCTATAACCGGCGAGGCGTTATTACCGGCACTGCTTAATACGGCTGCGGCGAAAAGTTCGGCACCGCAGCAGCCGATACGGCTTCGGGACATTGCAGCAATACGCCGCTGTTACGCTGACCCGCCGTCCGAAATTGTCCGCAGCAACGGAAAGTCCGCCGTTGCCGTTGCCATCGCCCCCATAAGCGGCGGTAATGTCATCCGTATGGGAGAAGAAGTACAGAAACGGATTGATGACGTGATGCAAACCTTTCCTGCCGGTTTTCGTTTGGAGCGGGTGTGTTACCAGCCGGATAATGTTATTGTTGCCGTCCGAACTTTTGAAAAAAATCTTTGCGAAGCCGTCATTATTGTAACAGCCGTTGTAATGATTGCGATGGGCTGGCGCAGCGGCATCTTCATTACAAGCAGCCTGCTTATTGTGATGCTTGCAACGCTCTGTATTTTGCAGCCGCTCGGCGTTGTCTTAAACCGGACAAGCCTCGGTTCGTTTATCATTGCGCTGGGCATTCTCGTTGACGATGCGGTTGTTGTCGGCGATATGATTCTCGTTAATATGCAGCGGGGAATGAGCCGGAAAGATGCCTGCATTGAAGGAGCGAGGCACGTCGGCACTCAACTTTTGGGCGCAACAATTGTCGGGGCATTGGCTTTTTTGCCGGTGTATCTTTCGCCGGATGACACGGGGGAATACTGCCGGGATTTGTTCATCGTGATTGCCGTTTCGCTGATGATTAGTTGGCTTGTGGCAATGATTCAAACGCCGGTCGTGTATTTTCAATTTGTCCATTTAGAACGATTCAAGCAAAAGGCGGCAAAAGCCCCTCATTCCGGTATTGTTTATCAAACGTACCGGCGGATACTCGAATGGACGCTCAATCATAAGGCGGCGGCATTTTTGGTTCTCTCGGCGGTACTGATTTTGGCGGCTTACGGTTTTACGCGGGTCAACAAGATTTTTTTCCCGCCGGCACAGAGAACGCAATTTCTTGTTGAGTATTACCGGACATCAGGAACGTCCGTACAGAGCGTTGCCGATGATATGCAGGACATTGAAAAATACGTTATGGAACAGCAGGGAGTTACGCAGGTTACATCCTTTATCGGCAGCGGTCCGCCCCGCTTCTATTTGCCTTACACACCGGAAATTCCGGCACAGAATTACGGAATGTGTATCGTTAATGTAACGAAAATTAAAGATGTCGATATGTTAATCGTTCCGGTTGAAACACATTTGAAAGAATCTTTTCCGCAAGGACATCTTCGGGTGAGACGTTTTATGCTCGGTCCGATGACGCAGAACGACATCGAAGTCCGTTTCAGCGGACACGATGAAAAAGTGCTGCACCAACTTGCGAATCAAGCCAAGTCGGTTTTTGACCGGCATTGCCGCGTGAAAGACAGCGGCGATAACTGGCGGGAACCGGTTCTTGTCTGGACACCGGTCTATTCTCAAGCGAAGGGAAATCAGACGCTCATCGGACGCAGCGATATGAATACGGCTTTACGCTGGGCAACGCTGGGAATACCGGCAGCAACGTATCACGAGCAGGATAATTTGATACCGGTAATACTGCGCGGCTTGCCTGACGAACGGAATGACTTTGCGAATTACCGTAACATTCCGGTTTGGGGGGTAACACAGCACAGCGTTCCGCTCGGACAGGTGATAAACGAAGGAACATTCACTTGGCAGCCGGCGCAGATACACCGCCGGGCAGGAATAAAAACAATCACGGCATTTTGTAATCCGATAGACACCGTGCCGTGGAGGACGGCATTGGACGAAGTCCGTTCGGAAATGAAGACCATCGAATTACCGGCAGGCTATTCGATGAAATGGGGCGGACAAATTGAAAAATCGCTCGAAGCCGAAGAAACGTTAATCCGGTATTTGCCGATAGCATTGGTTTTAATGGCAATCATTGTTGTTGGACTCTTTAATTCGCTCCGCCAGCCGGTTATTGTGATGCTGACATTTCCGCTGATTTTAATCGGAATCACGTTCGGTTTGCTGATAATGAATCTGCCCTTCGGTTTTATGGCGTTGGTCGGAACAATGTCGCTTCTCGGAATGTGCGTACGCAATGCGGTTGTACTGATGTGTCAGATTGACACGGAATTATCCAAAGGACTGCCTTTGTACGAATCAGTTGTTCGGGCTTCGGTTGAACGTTTTCGTCCTGTAACGGCAGCGGCAATGACGGTAGTGGTCGGAATGATACCGCTGCTGCGCGATCCGCTCTTTAATTCGATGGCGGCAGCGATTATGTTCGGTTTGATTTTTGCCACAGCATTAACGCTCCTCTTTGTACCGATGCTCTATATGATGTTCTTCGCCGGCAGAAAGTAAACCCCCTGTCGCACTGCCGCCGCTCATCACTCACCACTGCCCCTTGTCTAGCCGGAAATTTCGGTTACAATAGCCGGACCATACCGTAAGCAGGCCCCGTCGTCTAGCGGTTAGGACACGGCCCTTTCAAGGCCGCGGCACGGGTTCGATTCCCGTCGGGGTCAGTTTTCTGCTCAAAAAAGCGGTTTTCCGTTCAAAGACGCAGCCGTTCACGGCGGGTGTCTTCTTTGAAGGCGGCATCGGTGAAAAGAATGGAGAATGGCTCCTATCGTCAATTATTGAAAAGCGGTCTTGTCTCCGAAGATATTCTGCGGCAAATCGAACGTTCGTGCGAGAACAAACATAAGCATCATCCCCGACCGGTCAATATCACTCTCGACTACTCGTCCAGCCGCTCTTTTAACGCAACTCCTGATGTAACATCCACTGCCGTTGAGCAGTTACAGCATCTTCCGAAATTGCGGTATCCCCGGCAATATCCCTCCGTACAATATCCCTCCGTACATAATGATATTCGGCAAACCGAACAACCGCCCGCCGGTAATCCGCACACCGATACATTGGTCAAGAAATTAGAGTCTCTCGGTTATCTCAACCGCTGGCAAGCCGGACAACTAATGGAAGGGCGAACCAAATTCTCTCTGAACCGTTACCGGATTTGTGATGCACTCGGTCAAGGCGGATACGGACATTGTTTTTTAGCACACGACCCGGAAACATTTCAGTTCGTTGCCGTCAAAGTGCTGCCGCTTACCAAAGAAACGCCGGAACTGATGCGCCGGTTTCAAAACGAAATTGAATTGCAGCGAAAACTGCTTCATCCCAATCTTGTACGTTTCATTGCGTCGGGTGAAGACGGCAGCGTGTCTTATCTTGTCCACGAATTTATTGACGGCGGCGACCTGCGGCAGTTAATGAAACAGGAATGTCCGCTGCCCGTTGACGTGGTCTGTCCGATTATTGCTCAAGTTGCCGGAGCGTTGGCGTATCTGCATACAAACAGTATCGTGCATCGGGACATTAAACCGGCAAATATCCTGCTCTCAAGTACCGGTACGGTCAAGGTTATTGATATGGGACTGGCGGTGAAATGCGGAGAGAAGCAAAGTAATGCTTCGCTCAACGCAACAATGTCTTCAAAGGTTGCCGGTACGGTCGATTATCTAGCACCGGAACAGTTGCGTAGTCCGAATGAGCCGTCGCCTGTATGGGACATTTATTCGCTGGGAATAACGATGTACCAGATGCTTACCGGAAATGTCCCGTTTCCCGGCGGCGATTCCCAAGAAAAGTTTCGGATAAAATTGGAGACAGAACCGAAGGATGCCCGGATTTACAATCAGGCGATTCCTTTTGATGCGGCGGATTTAATGCGGTTGATGATTAGCAATCAGCCGAACAGACGGACGGTAACGGCGCAGGAGGTTGCTGACCGGCTGGATGCGTGGACTCCTTCCGGCGGCTTAAAAAGCCGCTTGGAATTTTAGGGCAGGGGCTAAAGAAGCGTGAGTTAAAACCTCTGCCTCTGGGGATTGGCTATCAATCCTGCAACATAGCCGGCTTTGAAACCGGCATCAATGTTGACAACGGTCACGTTAGCAGCACAACTGTTAAGCATTCCCAGCAGCGCAGCCAAGCCGCCGAAGTTTGCCCCGTAACCGACACTCGTCGGAACCGCAATAACCGGACAAGAGACATAACCGCCGACAACACTCGGCAACGCCCCTTCCATACCGGCAACAACGATGACGGCATCGGCATCTTGTATCATCGGTAACTTCGAGAGCAGCCGCTGCGGACCGGCAACGCCGGCATCTTGAATCAATACGGTATTCGTTCCTGTCCATCGGGCGGTTTCCAATGCTTCTTCGGCAACCGGCGCATCGCTGGTTCCGGCTGAAACGACAGCCACTTTGCCCCGCGGTTCCTGCCGTCCGCAGCCTTGCGGTATCAAGTGCAGCGTTCGGGCAACCGGATTATAAACAACCGTGTGTCCTGATGATTTGAAAGCATTTTGTAAGAATTCGGCTTTTTCTGCATTGACCCGCGTTGCCAGCACATCCGTCTTTTGCAGGGCAAAAGAGCGGAGAATTTTACCTATCGTTTCGGCGTTTTTGCCTTCACCGTAAATGACTTCGGGAAAACCGCAGCGGTCTTTGCGACCGGCATCCAGTTGGACATCGTCCATATCTATAATTTCGTTACCGTGCATCTTATCTGTGTATGTTGCCGGAAGCGCACTCCGTTTCTCATACGGATGGCTTGCCTTTGCTGCCTGCCGATGAGGCTAAAAGGGAAAGAAAGATTTCAATGTTTATCGGTTTGCCGATACTGGCATCACAGCCGGATGCCTGCATCCGATATTTCGCTGCTCGTGCCGCCTCCGGCAGTACCGCAATGATTGCCGCCCGTTGACCGTGTCCCTGCTCCCGCAATGCGTCCGGTATCTTATTAAAACTGTTCAAATCAAGCGACTCCATATCCAAGACAATATAATCAAACGGTTTGCCGAGAAGAGCGGCTTCCGCTACCGCCGAAACAGCCGAGTTTACGTTGCTTGCAAAAAAAAGACTTACTCCGAGTGTATTCATCAACAGCGGTAAATGTTCGTGATTACTGTCCATCACTCCTACAATGAGCATACGTTTCTTCACAACATCTAACTCAAGGAGGTGGACATATTTGGAAATGGACGACCCCGTTTTGAATAGAACACTTTCCTCTGCCGTCTCGCCTTGTTCCGCCCAGACATCAATGGACAGGATGACTTGCAGAGATCGCGAGGAAGGCATTCTTAATTCAACGTTTCCTCCTGCCAATTCAGCCGTCAAACGTACAACGGATAGTCCCTGCCGCCAAGATGAATCGCATATATTCGCCGAATTTGCTATCTCATCGCCCAAGTTGGAAATCAAAAAAATGAGAACGAACCGTTTTTTACGGCACATTACGGATTGCGGCGGGTTTATCCTTGATGCGGACAGAGTCTCTTGTCTCTTGCGCTGTTTCCAAAAATTGGATTTGAAAGCCGAGATACTGCTGTCAGTGAGTTCTGAATAGGCAGGGCGGATTTTTCCGCTGTATTCATCAAATACAGCCAATCCGGTGTCCGTTATTTCCGGTACAACATCGTATTGAACGACAATGTCGTCTATGGCTTTGTTCCGCATTAAGAAATTGAGTGTGCTGATAATGACCCGTCGTACCGGCAGCAGTTCACCAATGACCGTTGCCGGAAAATCGTTATCACCCTGCACCCGAATCCTAACCGGTCTATGGTGCGTTTTTTTTGAAACCAGCACTTTCATCTCTTCGAGTATCTGCGGCGGCGAAAATGTCTGCATTTTTCGTTTGATGTCTTCGTCAGGATGCAGTGAAAATGCAACCACTTCGCTTATTTCAAAAAAGATGTTATCTGCACAATCAAAAATATATGCCAGCATATCCTGCATCATCGGCAATTCAGACGGCAGGATAGACGAAGACAATTTTGAAGCGATGTTGTCAAGAGAACTGAGAATGGAGAACATTTGCTCCCGTATTTCGTTACAAGATTCAGCAAATGCGGCATCCTTTAATTCGGCAATCCGGTCTGCTTTGCTTTTTTCGTTGCTCAAAATGATATTTGTTTCGTGCAGCAAGGCGGACGATCTATCGTATTCTTTTCGGCTTCGGAGAGCCAAAAGAACGACAGCGAACAATGCTGCGGCAAACGAAAAAGCAGAAGCAGCAACGGGAAGCAGTGAATTCCATTCAACCGGAAAAAACGTCCCGGCAAAAATAATCTGGACTGACATAGAGATAATTGCCTAAAAACAAGCAAACCTCGCCTCATTCTACACCGCTTTGTTCGAGGAGTCAAGAGTTGTGCTTGTTCCGTTCCGCCTCTGCCTCATCAGCGCAGAAATGTCTGTCCGCCCGCACTGTACTAATCGTCGAAGTTGCGAACTATTCCGGCAAATTTTTCGTGTCCCCTTTTGAAGAGTTCAACGATATCAGGGTCGAATTGCGTTCCCTGCCCCTGAATAATAATTTCCAAAGCCTTTTCGTGCGGCATAGGGGCTTTATAAACCCGCCTCGCACACAAGGCATCATAAACATCAGATACCGCCATTATCCGCGCCGACAGCGGAATCTCTTCGCCCGCTAACCCTTTCAGATACCCCTTACCGTCCCAGCGTTCGTGATGTGCCGTCGCCATATCCTTTGCCGTATCGAGGAAACTATGAAAACCCAATTCCCCTACCGCCTGAAGCAATGCCTTCTCTCCAATCGCCACGTGCTGCTTCATCAGCGTGAACTCTTCGTCCGTCAACTTGCCCGGCTTATTCAAAACCACGTCGGGAATACCGACCTTGCCGATGTCGTGTAACGGAGCGGAGGTAATCATACTCGTCATCAAATCTTCGTCAATCTTGCCCGCAAACAGGGGACTATCCAAAGCGGCTCGGCATAAAATTTCGACAAACAAACTCGTCCGTTTAATATGATTGCCCGTGTCCGTATCGCGGTTTTCGGTGATATTGGCGAGCGTATGAATGGTTACCGTCTCCAAAAGCCGCAGCCGTTTTGTCCGTTCTTCGACTAACGATTCCATCTTGTGGCGATAATCATTCAATTCTAATTGCAGACGGACACGCTGATGTAACAGTTCCGGCAAAATGGGTTTGGACACATAATCGTTTGCCCCTTGCCCCAGACCAGCCAATTCGTCCATATCATCATCCATTGCGGTAAAAAAGACAACAGGGACATCGGCAGCATTGGGCATAAGGCGGATTCGTTCGAGCGTTTTGAGCCCGTTCATCTCCGGCATCACCATATCGAGTAAAATCAAATCGGGACAGGGATACGATGTAAGATAGGTTAAAGCCTCCTGTCCCGACGATACGCACGCAGTCATATACGTCGAGGAAAGAATTCCGGCGGTTAACTTCAGTTGCAATTCATTATCGTCAACAACAAGTATTTTTTTCATCGAATTGGCAAGACGACGGTTATTATGAATGGTCATATAGTGATGTCGCCGACACGTCTG
>JAITOZ010000190.1 GCA_031289675.1 Planctomycetaceae bacterium | reverse complement strand
ATTGACGTTCCGCATAGAGTTTATCGAACGCTCTTTCGTCTTTCTTGCGGATTTTTCCGTGAATCGTTACAGTGAACGTTTCCGTTGTTTCCGAATCGGTTTTCACTTCCTTAATTTTGGACGCTTTGTCGCCAATCGGCTTTTCGACCATCGGCTCTTTCTTGATAATGGTCTGCGGCAAAGCGTTCGGGGCTTCAAAGCCGCCCGCTCCTTCGACCGGGTCGATGCCCAAGCCGCGTTCAACGGTTTGTCGGGGCGGCAGGAGCAGCCAAAGGACAATCATCTGAAAGAGTATGAGACAGGCGAGTCCAAGCAGAATCTGCATACGGTAGGACTTCGGCGGTGCCGGTGTTTCGGCAGCGACAACAACTTCCGGTTCTTTTTTTACTTCTTTTGCCATAACGTTAACGACATTTACGGCTGACAGGCTCGCTCGCAGGAACGCAGCAACCGAACAGAACAAGCGAAGTATAACAATTTTTATCTGCCGTGAAAAGAGTGAATAGACTCCGTTGTTCTAAAACATTGGCTCTGAAAAAAACTATTCGTTTTCCGCTCCGAACATAAGGCGGTACTGTCCTGTATGTTCCATTATGCCGTTCGGCACATCCAGCAGCAGCGTCTTGCCGTCAAGCGAAACCGAGTTCAAACGGCGCGGCAGCGGCAGTTTCTTTTGCAGGTGCCGCAGCCGGTGCAGCCTGTCTTCGGTAATGTTGAACGAAAGTCCGGCAGTAAGCATCACCGCAGCAATTTTCAACGTCAAAACCGATTCGCGGTCGAAAAGCAACTGCTGACCGGTCGGCAGTGCCGCAATAATGTTTTTACGTTCTAACAAGCGGACGGTTGACAGCGGCAAGTGTGTCATTCGGGCAAGTTCTGAGAGCGTGTAAAATTGCTGCGGAATCGTTTCTCCTGTATAGATTTCCCAAAAAGCCGGCTCGGTGATGACTTGCAGTGTACCGGATTCAAAACCGTCTTTTGTCGCTGCATCAAGTTCATCGTTCCAGGTGTTCCAATCATCTTCTAAAAGTTGCAAATCACCGATGACAACAAGGTTAACACCGCCGGATAATCGGGCGGCAACCTTATCGCCGTTTTGCCGGACGGTTTCTGCCGCTGCCTTTCTCTCTGCCGCCGTCCATTTGCCGAATAAATAAACTTTTTGCACCGATTTACTAAATGTTGCTTTATGCTTTTCCTTGCTATCGTCAAAATATATCCTATAATCACGGGAATTACACCTCACCGTTGAAAATTATCATCGCAAATCCGGCATAACATTCTGCCGAATCCCCCCCTAAATTGTTGCAATGGACAAAGGCTCGCTTGACTCCCGCAGGGCTTTAGAATTGGAAGCGGTTTTGAGTTTGAGCCGTCTGCTCGGTTCCGAACTTGACCAGCGTAACATTCTTTCCGAAACGCTTAATCTGCTGCATAATCAACTTGATATGACCCGCGGGATTGTTCTTCTCGTTACGCCCGATAAAGAAGGTCTCATCCTCGAAGTGGCTCACGATGTTACGCCCTACAAAAAAGGAAAATTAACGTACCAGCGGGGCGAAGGAATCGTCGGACAAGTCATCGAAACGGGACGTTCGATTGCCATTCCCAAAATATCGGAAGAACCGATGTTTCTTGACCGGATTTACAACCGCCGCAAAAAAATCAGCGGAGAAATCAGTTTTATTTGCGTGCCTATCGTTTGTGAAAACGAAGTTCTCGGAACGTTGTCCGTCGATAAAAAATATGAAGCCGACCCCGCAAGTCTCGAACGCGATGTACAAATTTTGAAAATCGTTGCCGGTATGATTGCCTATGATGTTAAAATCCGCCGGCAAACTGCGGAAATACAAAATTTGCTCGAAGCAGAAAATACACGTCTGAAAGAAGAACTGGTACGTTTCCGTCCTGAAAATCTTATCGGCAATTCAATGGTGATGCGTGATGTTTATCAGGCGATTTATCAGGTTGCGCCCAGCGATATAACGGTACTCATCCGCGGCGAATCTGGCACCGGTAAGGAACTGGCGGCAGCGGCGATACACAATGCCAGTAACCGGAAAAATGCCCCGTTTGTGCGGGTCAACTGTGCGGCATTGAATGAAAATCTGTTGGAAAGCGAGTTATTCGGACACGAAAAAGGGGCTTTCACCGGTGCTGTTTCCCAGCGTAAAGGACGTGTCGAAGAATCGGAGGGCGGAACGTTATTTCTCGATGAAATCGGCGATTTTTCGTTACCGATACAAATAAAGATTCTCCGCCTGTTGCAGGAACGGACTTATGAACGTGTCGGCAGCAACACAACCTGCCGTGCCGATGTCCGGCTGATTTGTGCAACGAACCGGAATTTGGAAGAAGCAATGAAACAGGGGACGTTTCGGGAAGACTTGTATTACCGCATCAATGTTTTTCCGATAGTGCTGCCGCCGCTGCGGGACAGACGCAGTGATATTATTCTTTTGGCAAATCATTTTATTGCAACGAATGCCAAGCGGGTGAACAAGGAAATTAAACAAATTAGTTCTCCGGCAGTTGATTTATTGTTACGTTACCGATGGCCGGGTAATGTTCGGGAATTGGAGAACACGATAGAGCGGGCTATCTTGTTGAGCCGCGACGGAATGATTTACGATTCGCATTTACCGCAAACGCTTCAGCGTATTCAGGAGCCGGCGGCTTTTACTGCCGATGTGCAGACGTTGAGTGAGCGTGTTGCCGCCGTGGAGCGGTCGGCGATAACGGAAGTATTAAAGCGGACGAACGGCAATATGACGGCGGCGGCAACGGAACTTGGCACGACATCCCGTATTTTGCGCTACAAAGTAAAGCATTACGGCATTAGCCCGAAAGAGACGCAAGAACATAGCGTAGGGCATCGCCCCAAGAATAGGAAGGTATGAAAATGCCCATTCGGGGGCAAAAACGTTTTTTTATCATAACGGGTAAATACACGCCGGAAATTCTTGATTTTACGGAAGTTACGTTCAACGGTGTTGCGGTGTTTATACAACCCTTGTCCTATCTCCGCTTTCATTTGTCGGCTACCGCATTGCCGCAATGCACCGGAAAGAGATGTTGGAGCCGATTGTATTCGTCTTCTGTCCGGTACATTACTGACAATAGCAATCAAATAAATCCTGTCAAGAGCAGTGTCAACGGCACTGGCGGGAATGACGAGCATCTTGTGAAAAGTTTCTTTTTGCACGCCGAAGATTTCTTTGCAGTCCGTATCATTTTGGGTAAGAGCGTGTGCTGCCGGCGTTCCATAAGCAACTCCTTGACGCGGAAATGAAAAACCCGTATCATATCATCCGTCGGCAGTCGGGGGGATATCAACTGCCAAAATTGCCTAACTTACAATTACCAAACAACTCTATTGTTTTTTCACAAAGAATTAAATCATTATCCTGTCCATATCCAGAAGCAGATATTGCACGGGGGCGTGTCCGAAGGGGTAGAACAAATTGACATCGACAACGGCGTGCTGCGTCTTGCCGTTTTACCGACGCGCGGAATGAATATCCAGCGGGCAGAATGCGGCAATGTCCAACTCAAATGGAATTCGCCGAACTTCGGTCCTGTCCATCCGTCGTTTGTTCCGCTTTATGACCCAAGCGGCTTCGGCTGGCTCGAAGGTTTTACAGAATGGTTCGTCCGCTGCGGTTTGGAAAGCAACGGCTCGCCGGACTTCAGCAGCGGCGGACAGTTGGTTCATCCGCTTCACGGACGCATTGCCAACATTCCGGCAAGAAACATAACATTGAATGTGAACGAAGCGACCGGCGGAATCACCTTGTGCGGCAAGGTTTATGAAACGCGGCTTTTTTTCAAGAAACTTGAATTAGATACGTCAATCACGACGTATGCCGGTTCGTCCCGATTTACGGTTACAGATAAGATAACCAATCTTTCGGCGCACGGCGGCGAGTTTGAATTATTGTATCACATAAATACAGGACAGCCGTTTGCCTCGCCGGGCAGCCGCATTTGTCTTCCGTTCAACCGGATGGCTCCCCGAAGCAACGCTGCGGCAGAAAATCTGCCGCAGTGGAATATCCTTGACCCCGAAATGCCGGAGAGCGAAGAGGTTGTCTTTTTCTTTGAACCCGCTGCGGATGCGGGCGGACTTTGCAAAGTGCTGCTCGTCAATACACAGGGCAATGAAGCGTTACAATTATCGTTTCGACCGCAGCAGTTGCCGTACTTTTGTTTTTGGAAAAGCCGGCTTTCCGACAAGGACGGCTACGTTTGCGGTTTAGAACCGGCGGTCAATTTCCCGAACCCGAAGTCATTTGAAAAGCGGCACGGCAGAGTTGTTCCGCTTCAACCGGGCGAAACGAAGACGTTTGAATTGACATTTGACATTTTTTCCGATGCCGCTGCGGTGCAAAAAGCGGAGGACGCAATCAAAGCGGTGTCTGCCGGTGCTGTCATCGAACAGGTTCCGCGTCAAGATTGGTCTGCGTAGCCGCAAGGCACGGCAGTGCCCACCGCTCTTACGAACCCGCTGCATACCGCTCACCACATTCGTTCTCTCTGCAAACACTTTACCTTGACAAAAACGGCTGTAGCTGTAGTACATTGACGCTGCGGCAGAAGGATTGCAGCGTCAGCACGCCGTAAGGGTATGGGTATAAGCAGGCTCTAATTCGCCAGTGCATCGGCACCGCTGATGATTTCAAGGATTTCACTTGTAATCTGCGACTGCCTTGCCCTGTTGTATGCCGTCGTCAGGAGCGAAATCATACTATCAGCATTGTCCGTTGCCGCCTTCATCGCCGTCATTCGGGCTATTTGTTCGCTCACCGCCGAGTCAAGGAAACACTTAAAAAGTTTCGCCTTGAATGCTCTCGGAATCAGATCTTCGAGAATGCTGTCGGGCGACGGCACAAATTCAAACAAGGCACTGCTGCCGCGTCCCTTCAATCCTGCCGCACCTTTATCGGTGCCGTCGGCAGTGAGCCCGTCCGCTTTTTTCATTTGGGCGGCTTTCCGCAAGTCCACGTCCAGTTCGTCCTGCACCGCATTGACATCGCCTTCGGCAGTCAATTCTGTAATAGGAAGCAGCGTTTCAATAACAGCGTACTGCTTCGTCATCGACTCGAATTTCGTGTAACAAATATCGAGCCGGTCGATTTTGTCCGTAATGAACAATTCGAGATGACGGTCGGCAAGTTCCTCTACTTGAGTCAGCGTCGGCTTATCCTGCAAGTGCGTGTAAGATTGGTCGATTTGCATCCCGCGGAATTTGAATGCAGCAATGCCGCGTTTGCCGGAGACTTCAAGCGTGACACCGGCATAATCCCTTTGAAAACTTTTGAGCCGATTTGCTGCAAGCCGCATCACGCCGGCATTAAAACCGCCGCACATTCCCCTGTTCGCACTCAATACCAGCAGAGTAACATCTTTCTGCGAACGGTCTTGTTTGCGTTCGACAAGCAGCGGATGCGACAACGGCTCGTGAGATTCGGTGATGTCGTGAACAAGACCGGTGAGCCGCTTGGTATAAGCATCGGCAGCAACCGCCTTTTCCATTGACTTCTTGAATTGAGCCGTTGCTACGAGTTCCATCGTCCGCGTGATTTTGCGGATACTTTTGACCGACTTACGCCGTTTATCTAATGCTCTGGATTTTGCCATTGGGACTATAAAACTGAATGGAAGGAAAATTAACGGTAAGGGGTTGGGCAACGGACGGAAACCGAAAGGCGGACTATCCCCTTTTTGACTACTTCTTTTTTATTTTTTTGGCGGTTTTTTTCTGCCGTTTTTGTTTCGGCAGGAAAAATTTCTCAACAACGTCTGTATCCGAGGCAGAATCGTCTTCGTCTTCGTAATCATCATCGTTACTGCTGACATTTTTGCCTAATTGGATAATTCTCGAAATCATATCGGGAATTTCGTTTT
Organism: Planctomycetaceae bacterium; assembly: GCA_031289675.1. GTDB lineage: Bacteria > Planctomycetota > Planctomycetia > Pirellulales > Thermoguttaceae > WRKP01. Next base: position 11,010 of record JAITOZ010000190.1, on the reverse strand, counting down.
TCGGAGCGGGCAGTTCTGTCATCAGGTCAATCATTTCCAGAGCGGCTTCCGCAGCCTCGGCTCCTTTGTTGCCCGGTGCCGGATTTAACGCCTTATCTTTCGCCGATTCAATTATGCCGCTTCGGGCATCGGCTTGTTCGAGTGTATTGCAGGTGAGTACACCGAATATAACCGGCGTACTGTAACGGGAGGCAATTTCACCGAACGCCGTACTAATCGACCGGTTGATATGCTCATCGTGAGACGTATCGCCTTTGATAACTGCGCCGAGACAAATCACGGCAAGACAGTCTTCATCTCTGGCAAAATGCGTCGCCGCAAACGGCAACTCATAAGCACCCGGCACCCAAACGACGCGTATATCGTTGTCGTGAACACGGTGCTGGCGCAGTTTCGCTAATGCCCCGTCAAGAAGACGCTGCGTTATCGTCTTATTGAATCGGGCAACGGCAACGACGATATAGCCGTCCGGCGGCGGACAAACGCGTCCTTCAAATACTTGCATAAGTTTTCGGCACCGATGGCGGTGTCTTCGGTTCTGTTTTTATCTATACTGGAAATTATTGTAACATTGGGCTTCGTTTTGAATAGGAAACACATAAAATAACAAAAAAATACGAAACTTTTTATTGGTATTCTTCGCGTTGTTTCATTATGGCGTATGGTTCACATTCAAAAAAAACAATGAGGCTGCTTACCAATTATTTGACTTCGTCCATTTTGACCCAGCGTTTTTCAGCGGCGCAAACGAAAGCCGCTTCCAGTACCCGCTGCGTTTGGTACGCATCGTTGAAGTCCGGCAGCGGAACGACCGGCTCCTTACCCGCCAACTTCAAAAGTATATCGTAAGCCATATTTGTGAACGTGTGTTCGTAACCAATCACGTGTCCGTCGGGCCAATAACTGCCAACATACGGATGTACTCCGTTGGTGCAGAGAATCGCCGTCCAGCCCTGCACTTCCCGCTTTGCCGTCCTGTCAAAGAACTGCAACTCGTTCATCCGCTCAAAGTTGAACTTCAACGCCCCTTTCGTGCCGTTGATTTCAAAGCCGTTCGGATTGTAATTGCCCGTTGCCTGCCGGGCGGCTTCATACGAACCGACAGCCCCGCTGTTATATTTGACGAGGAACATCGCTGCATCGTCCACCGTAACATCGCCCATCTTGGCACTGCCGGAATCGGTTTTACTGTAACGCATTTGCTCATCGGTAACGATTCCGCCGCCGCTGTCCTGTTCGATGATTTTCCGTTTCTTGACGAACGTTTCGACAATCGAACCGCAGACCTCTTCGACTTCAAAGCCTGTGATGAATCGGGTCATATCAACGATGTGCGCATTCAGGTCGCCGTTTGCACCGCTTCCGGCTTTCTCTTTGAGAAACCGCCACGCAAACGGCACGGATTCGTCCGCCCACTCCTGAAGATATGTTGCCCGAACGTGCCGGATTTCGCCGACAGCACCTTGCCGGACGAGTTTGTGCGCCAGTGCCACGGCAGGGACGCGGCGATAGCAGAACCAGACGAAGGTTTCGGCTTTCGCTTTTTGAGCGGCTTGTGCCATTTCGCGGGCTTCGGTGAGTGTGCCGGCGATGGGTTTTTCGCAGGCGCAGGCTTTTCCGGCGGCAATGGCGGCTTTTGCCGGCGGGGCGTGCATAAAGTTGGGTGTAACAATGTCCACCAAGCCGATTTCCGGTGTCTTGACGAGTGCTTCCCAGTCGGTTGACGAATGTTGCCAGTCCCATTTAGCGGCGAAATTTTCCGGCTTTTCCGCTGCCATTCCATAGACGGTATGTTTGACGGCTTTGGTCGGCGGCTCAAAAAACTTGTTGACCTGCCCCCAGGCGTTCGAGTGCGAACGTCCCATAAAGCCTTGCCCGATAAGAGCGATATTGAGTGTATCTGCCATATTGACTGTCTCCTTAAAACGATTTCTCCGCCATTCTACCGGAATCGCAAACCGTTTGCAAGGGGCAGATTTTTTGTCTTTGGTTCTTGCCTCTTTTTTTCTAATCGGTTAACATCTATCAATCCCAAAAGGGGAAAACGAACCGAAAAAAGGGTTTGGGCAATACTTCAATGAACACAACACGGTACATTCTCATTTGGACGGTTTGGGCGGCAGTCCTGCCGGGCTTGTGCGTTTCCTTTCCGGTTTGCCTTTTGTTGTGTTTTGTTTATCCGCCTGCCGGCATACCGCTCACCGCTTTATTGCTGTTTCTTTTTTATCGTTTCCATATCTCCCGTAAACGCTTTGCCGCCAATCTCCGTACCGGTAATGTGCCGCAGGCATTTGCATTCCGTGTCCTGCCGTTCTTTCTGCCGCTGTTTTATGCCTTGCTGGTTACCGCAGTCGCTTTTTTCTTTGCACCTTATGGAGCCGAAACTTTAACCGCTTTGACGATGTGGGGACTTCCGCATTATTTTCCTTTGACTGCGTTTTTCGTTATCGGGATAGCGATAGGCGGCGGTATTCAGGAATTGATACCGCTTGTACCGTGTGCCGCTTCGTTGCTAACTGCTGTTGCAGGAACAATTTACGTTTCCAAAAAATCACCGCTAATTCCGAAGAGCAAAGGATTGTTACTGTACTCCGGTATTACCGTCATTCTCGTTTCGGCAGTGTCAGCGTCTTACATTCATTTTCGTACAGAAATTCTTTTTCCGATGGGAAATGACGAAAGTATTGTGCAGGACGAAAGAGGAAGACATCGTTTCCATTTGGACGATACCGACCTTGCGGAATACAAGCCGTTTTCTGAAAACAATAAACTTGTCAAAATTGCAGCACCGGCACTGCAAATCGAAAACGACCTCCCCATATTCACGGAGCATTGGCTCTGTATCCCGTTTATGCGGCAGCCGTTGAAGCAATCTACCGGAACACAGGAAAGCCGCCTGAATTCAATCCGAATCACGGCATAGCGGCTCTTTCCGGTACTTCACCGGCAGCGTTTCAATCGCTGCTTAACGGGGAATCCGATTTGATATTTATGATAAAGCCGTCTGATGAACAGATGAAAGAAGCCGGACGGTGCGGTAAAACGCTTTCTGTCACGCCGATTGGTTACGAAGCGTTTGTCTTTTTTGTGAGCAAGACCAATCCGGTCGATGATTTGAGCGTCGAACAAATCCGTAACATTTATTCCAGAAAAATCGCTCGTTGGAACGAACTCGGCGGCAAGAACGAGAAAATTATGCCGTTCCAGCGTCCCGAAGGTTCCGGCAGTCAAACGATGATGCTCCGTGTGATGGGCGGCGTGCCGCTTACCCGACCGCAGCAAGAGGAATTTCAGATTTCGATGGGCGGCATTGTCAACCGAGTTGCCGACTACCGGAATTACGGCAACTCGCTCGGCTTTTCGTTCCGGTATTATGTCGAAGGATTATTCAAACACGAGGGCGTAAAAATCTTAAAGGTCAACGGTATTGCCCCGACCCCGGAAAACATTCAAAACGGCACTTATCCGTTTATCGGTACGGCGGTTATTGTTACTGCCGGAAGTGCGAACCCGAATGTCCCGCTGCTGATAGATTGGTTTCTCTCTCCGCAAGGGCAGGAGTTGGTCGAGCGGGTTGGTTACATTCCGCTTCAAAAAACAAACGGTCAATCGAAAATTCAGGCAAAATAACCGCCGCAGCCGAGGTTGCAGGTTGATGAATCTTACTTCGGTGTGTTCTTACCAGAATTAAACTGAACAAGTTTATCCCAATCAATACCGCCATCTTCCCGGCAGAAGCCATTGGCAAATTCTTTCAAGGATGTTCTGATATTATTCAGGGACGAATCCTGACCTGCTCGACCATTCATACCGACAGCGGGCAAGACAGAAGGAAAAACTTTGCGGTCTGTCCCGAAATCCAACACGGCAGAACGGGTTATCATTGCGGACGGCTTACCGAATCTGCGTTTGGTTCCACGGCGTTATGCGGGGAATCCATCGCGGTACATTGTACTTGTACTCCTGATAAGATTCACCGAAACGTTTTTCTAAATCCTTTTCTTCAAACAACGGAAAATAAATCATATTGCCCAGCCAAAAAACGGCGAACCAAGCGAACACGACTCCACTCCAGAGCAAAAGTGCTTCGCCGGAGAGCATCAGCAGCACGCTGGTAATCATCGGATTGCGGACATAACGGTACGGTCCCGCAACGACTAATTTTTTCGGCGGATTCCACGGGGCGGCAGTTCCTTCTCCCTGTGTCGCAAAAAGCCGCATTGTCCAGCCGGCAAGACAAACACCGCATACAAAGAAAACGCAGCCGGTAACGAACGGTATGGAGATGAATGCGACACCGGCAATAGACGGTATTGATATACTGGTATGAATACGATAGTGAGATCCCGTACAAAACAACAAAACTGCCGGAATGAATATCACGGCATTGATTGGAAAGATGATTGTTGCTTGAATCCATTTAAGAGTCATAACCGGTTTTCTCCTCGTTCAGTAATCGGGATATTCTGTAAAAGGCGATTTTTCTTTCACCAAATCAGTATTCTTTTTGGACTTATAAAACAGTGCCGCTGGTATCGCCTTTATTGTGATGTTAATAAAGGTGTTGAGACGTATCAATGGGAACTGCTGACGAACATTTCACTTATTCCGCCCCCCTGACTTGTGTTGCTGTTATACTAGTCGCACAAACTTGCATTATAGAAAGCCGTGAGATGCTTGTCCAGAGTCAAACGTTTTTTAGCCGCTAATGCACGAATGTTTGACGAAATGAACGGCGAGTTTTCGCTTCCGAATTGTCCCCGCATTACTCGCCGCTAACCGTTCATCACAATTGACCCAATCCATACAAACGTGCGGCATCTTGCGGAACGTTGTCTCAAAACACGTTCCGCTGGCTTGACTCTGCCGTTTTAGAGTGTATATCAACGCGTCCGAAGCGTTTCCTGAATCTATTTGCCGCCTGCCGATGCCGATGCAACCTGGTACATTTTTTGCGGCGTTGTTAATCGTTGTCTCTTTGGCAACAAACATCGTCTATTTTGCTGATTTCCGCGAGAGTATTCTTGCGGGATACGGCAGTGCTGCGGCATCGGTTTCTGCGGAGAATACGGCAGTACCGGACCTATTTCAAATCGAACCGCTGCCGAGACAAGCGGAACAGCATATTGAGAAAAAGTCCGAATCGCGGGTTAACCTGCCGATACCGATGACCCGTGAACCGTTTTTGCAGCCGTCGGCAGTCTTCCCTTCAACAGTCATTCCTTCAAAGGATGACAACAATACCGGCATAAAAAAACAGGAACCCGCCGCCGCTGTTACGCCGCCGGTTACCGTTTCGCAGGTTCCTGTTCCAAAGGCAGAGATGCCGAAAGCGCAGCGTGCAGAACCGGCAGAGGCAATCGCCAATCAATTTCAACCGGTGATGCAGCCGCCGGCAAAAAAACCGGCGGCTATCCCGCAGGTTACCGTGCCGCAAGCAAAACTGCCGAAGAAGTATTCTTCTGATGCCGTTTGGATCAATGCCGACTCCGTATTAGAGGTGTGTCCGCCGTAAATGAACGAGCAGCGTGCAGTATGTTCGCAAGGTTCTGACAAAAACGCATTGCAGCCGCATAAGAAAGAGTGTTGGGTAATTCCGCCAGAACACGATGCCGGGTTTGCCGCCTCAATGGAAGATGTACCCGACACTTATGAACAGCCCGGCCAGTTGATTGGCGAAGAGAAAGTTCCTGCTGCGATGAAGCCGGTCAAAAATGTGTTACAGCATCAATGTTTGAATCGCCGGATAGACAACATTGGACAACATTGAAGCGTCTCGCGGTGAGGTGAGGGTGCGGCAGGACGCTTGGAATGCTTCCGCAGAAGCAATGGATTGATAATTCAAAACACCCAATGTCCGAATCAAATAAAAATATCTATCCGTATGTCACGAATTGATTGGAAAGTAGGCTGTTACAAGGTTTTTGTCTCAACTTCGGCGGTTACCGAACATATCTAATACAAGGGCAGTAATGCCGGTCGTCTCTTTGTAGGGCATCATGCAAGCGTACTCCGCACCGTTCCCCCGCTACTTTACGGTACAATTTCAAAACGGAAACGGTATAATGACCGCCTATGATTTCAGACTACAGCGAAATAATGCAGCGGATTTTGACGCATCCGACGGCAACGCTCTCTAATCTTGCTGCCGGTCAAGAAGCCGTACACTGCACGCTGCCGGTCAACAGCATTGAGCGGGTGAAATTCGACGGCATAGACCCTGATGCTGTCTCATACGTTTTTTATTCCGATGACAGCGAAATTGAAAAACTTAAAGAACGATTCGGCAGTAATACACCGCTTCCCGAAGAACATTGGATTAAAGGACATATTGCCGAAGGCTTTTCATTAAGCAATAAAAATCAAAAAATCTATTTTCTTTCCGCAAGCGAACTCTTGCATCGCGGCAATGCGCACCGTCCGAAAAAGCGGCTTCTCTCGCAGGTTATTGATTCGTTCACCGACTTAATACCGGGCGATTTTGTGGTTCACACCGCTCACGGCATTGCAAGGTTTCGCGGAATCGAAACCCTGACGAAAGGACAACAGGAAGAAGAACATCTTCATCTTGAATTTGCCGACTCGCGGGTTCTTTATGTGCCGATTTCCAAAATCGGGTTTGTTCAAAAATACGTTGCCGGCAACCGGTGCCGACCGAAGTTAGCAAAAATCGGCGGGCAACTTTGGCTGCGGCAGAAAAAATCTGTTCAGGCTGCCGTATTCGACCTTGCCGAAGAAATGATTCACCTTCAGGCCCGGCGGGAAGCTCAGCCCGGAACGGCATTTCCGCCGGATTCCGAATGGCAAAAAGAGTTTGAAGCGGCATTTCCATTTCAGGAAACGAATGACCAACTTTTGGCGATTGAAGCCGTCAAACAAGATATGGAAATGCCGCGTCCAATGGACCGTCTCATCTGCGGCGATGTCGGCTTCGGCAAAACCGAAGTGGCAATCCGTGCTGCTTTCAAAGCGGTCTATTCCGGTTATCAGGCTGCCGTTCTTGTGCCGACAACCATTCTTGCCGACCAGCATTGCCGAACCTTTTCGGAGCGGATGCGGAATTTTCCGATTACCGTTGCGGCAATGTCCCGATTCCAAACGAAACAGGAACAAAAGCAAATCGTTGACGATTTGGCGAGCGGTAAAGTCGACATTCTTATCGGAACACACCGTATCGTTTCCCGCGATATTCAATTCCGTCATCTCGGTCTTGTCGTGATTGATGAAGAGCAGCGTTTCGGTGTTGCGCACAAGGAGAAATTGAAATTATTGCGGGACAGTGTTGACGTTTTGACGATGACAGCAACGCCGATTCCCCGCACGCTTCATTTTTCACTGCTCGGTATTCGGGAAATATCGAATCTGGAAATGCCGCCCGAAAACCGGCTCGCTGTCAAAACGAAAGTTTTCCGGTGGAATGATGATGTCATACACGATGCCGTTACGCGGGAAATCAATCGGGGCGGACAAATTTATTTCGTCCATAACAGAGTGTACGATATTAAAGAAACCGCCCAACGGCTACAGCGGATTGTACCGGAGTGCCGAATCGGTATCGGACACGCACAGATGTCGGATATTGAACTGGAAAACGTGATGCGGGACTTTATCAATCACCAATTTGATATGCTCGTCAGCACCACAATCGTTGAAAGCGGACTCGATATTCCTAATGCCAATACGATGTTTATCGATGAAGCCGACCGCTACGGCTTGGCGGATTTACACCAGTTGCGGGGGCGCGTCGGTAGGGCGGATGTTCAAGCGTACTGTTATATGCTTCTGGCACAATCACAGAGCATCAATTCGACAGCGATGAAGCGGCTTCGGGCTATCGAAGAGTACGCTCATCTCGGCAGCGGTTTTCATCTGGCGATGCGGGACTTGGAAATTCGGGGGACGGGCAACATTTTGGGAACGCAGCAGAGCGGACACATTGCGGCGGTCGGTTATGAAATGTATTGCCAGTTTCTTGAAATTGCCGTCCGCACACTGAAACAGTTGCCGCCTAAAGCGGTCATTGAAGTAGAAATTGACCTGCCTGGTGCGGCATTGATACCGATGGATTACGTTGCTGACCAGCGGGTCAAGATTGATTTTTACCGCCGCTTGATGCGGACGGCAACGCTGGAAGAGTGCGATGATTTACGCAGTGAAATGGCAGACCGTTTCGGTACGCTTCCGCACGAGGTCGAGCGGTTATGGGAGCATAGCCGGATTCGGGTGTCAGCCCGAAGTTACCGGATACGGACGATTAAACTGGAATCGGGCTTGGGCAACGACAGCGGTTATGTTGTTTTGGAATATGTCTCGCAAAAACTCATCGACCAATTACATCAAACGCTGCGGCATAAAGGTTTGGAATTACGTATCACCGCTGACCGTAAGGCTTATGTTCCTATGCCTAAAAACCTTTCCCGAAAAGCCGAAGCAGACAAGATTCTCCATTTCGTGTTACAGATACTCGGTGCGGATGTTTAAACCGCTTACGGTTTTATTGGGCTGCGGAGTCCAAAGTAAGGGTGATCGATGGGACTCGAACCCACAACAACCGGAACCACAATCCGGTGCTCTAACCAATTGAACTACGATCACCATAACCGCCGGTATACCGGCTGCGCCCCATTTTAGCCGTCCCCGTAAATATGTCAAGTGTTCGGACGCGTGCCGCAGGCGGAGAGGAGAGGAAGAAGTGTCAGCACAAAGGTAACGTAACAACACCGCACCCTGCACTTAGGGGTTTCTGCCCTTGTATGACGGCAGCGGCAGCGGTACAATGTAGGCTCGCTTTGCTAGAGTTAGAGTCGCCCGGAAATGTCATTGTTCCCCACAAACATTTTGGTATTGGTCATCGTTGCAGCAGTGTTGTTCAAGACACTACAGACTGTCCGGTCGAGGAAAAACACCACTGCCGTCTATCAATACGTTACGTGGTTCATCTTCATCCTTGTCATTGTTGCCGACTCTCTGGTAACAAACCATGCGCTGCAATCGGCAAAAAATTACATACAGGCGGATTTAGCCGGATTTGCGAAACTGTTCGCCGTTTCTTTGCAGGAGATGGATTATGAAAAACTTACCCCTGAGGTGAACAATGCCGACCCTTTTTATCTGAAACTTCTCACTATGACGGAGGTTTGGCAGAAAAACAGCCGGGGTTATGTTGCCAGCGTCTATACTGTCCGTGAAAATGAACAGGGAAAACTGGTCTTTGTTTTATGTCCTGCGGCAGACTTGAACAGAGATAAACAAATCCTCGGCTGGCGGGAACAGCAAATTTCCAACGGAACCGTGTACGATACGCATTCCGCTGACATCCGTGAAATTAGGAGAGCCTTCAAGGGAATGGATTCTTGCAGTGCGAAGCCGCAAAAAGATGAATGGGGGTATTGGATAACCGCTGCCCATCCCATCTATTCCAAAGCGGGACGGATTGTCGGTGTTCTTGCGATAGACTTTTGGGGCGAAGACTGGGACTACGTTGTCTTTTGCGCCGAACTTTTTCCGCAACTACTGTTTTTTCCCTGCCTTGTTCTGTTTTTTACCGTTGACATATTCTTGCTCAAACGTTACGCATTGGTCAAACAGTTGACAAATTATGCCTCTGATTTAGAACGGTCTGTCGAGAGTTTAGGGGTAGAACGAAGGTATTACAAATCGGCAGTACAGGGGAAAATGATTTTGCTTGCCGGTATGGTGAACCGAGTTCGGACACCCATTTGTAAATTGTCAAAAGAGTTGACCGTTATGCTTGATGATATTTTAACGTTTGTGCAAGTGGACGCAAAACGTCTTGTTGCCAAGTCAGTCCCCGTCGAACTCCGGTGGCTGATAAATGAAGTCTATGAAAGTACGCTGGGCAAATCGGCAGAAAAAGTGCGGGACAGGTTCAACATTCATTACAGTGATAACGTACCGCATACGCTTATCAGCGATCCCGCTCTGTTACGGAAGATGTTTGCCGATATCATCGGTAACGCCGTTCGATTTGCCGAAAACGGTAATGCGGACATTAATATCTCGCTGCTCCAGCCGGATGAGGGGGCATCAGCGGTAAGTACCGGTCAAACACCTTATCCGTCGCAGCCGTTTAGCCACTTGATGTACACAAGCCTTATTATCAGCCCCCAAGAACGGAAATCTTCAAGACAGCAAATGTTTTCGGATGCCGGAGTATCCGCTGGGGGGCAGCCGTTATTGATTATTGACGTACCTTGTACGGATACTGCTGTACCGGCGTATGAATCCGGTCTTGAGGCTGTTCGCGGGCTTGCCCAACTGATGGGCGGAAATATGTTTTTCAATCCCGATGAAATCGGCAGCGGCAAAAAATTCTCCGTTTACCTGCCGTGTGTGTCCTCCGGCAAATCAGTATCCGCACGGACTCGTCATCCCGTCCATACAATCAATCATCATAGCAGCAGTCCGGCGTTGCCGCTGCATCCGCTTCGGGTACTCAACGCTGACGGCAGTGTTGCGAATCAATTAGCGGTAGAGGCAAAACTTCACGATGCCGGTGCAGAAGCGGAATCGGCTGCGAACGGGCAAATTGCCGTTAATAGAGTATTGGAAGGCGAAAGAAACGGTGCCGGATTCGATGCCGTTGTGATGAATGTACAGATGCCGGTGGTCGACGGCATTACGGCAGCAAAGGAGTTACGTTCCAATGGATTTCTGAAACCGATTGTTGCCGTAACGGCGAGTCCGCTGGATTCTAGAGCGTATTCGGAAATCTTCGATGCCGTGCTGGAGAAACCGTTTGATGCTGATGATTTAGTGAAAGCAATTTCGGCGTGCGTGTGCGAAAAGGGCGGGGTGTGCAAGACGGTCAACGGCAAAGAGGCGGGCAGGAAAATATAATGGGAATCTCTAATATACTCTACGCGTTCAAGAATTGATAATTTTCAAACAGTTGGAAATTCAGGGTCATTAAGGATTTCATTTTGTCAAGATGGCGCGTAGGCGTTTCCGCTACGCATTTGTCTATTGCCGAACAAAAATCTTCAAACT